>JAILDZ010000152.1 GCA_024688505.1 Lachnospiraceae bacterium | reverse complement strand
ATATTAGAAAGCTGGAAATCCAGTCTGGACAGATTAAGTGATATTGGGAATGTGGGGTCTCCGCGATCGGCAAGCTCCCGATAGTCCCTGCAGGCCTGCTCGATGATATAGCAGTCCAGCTTTGTAATGAGATGTGCCCTTTCCAGGATATCTATGAAAAGCCCCGGAGAGAGAAGTCCGTATTTCGGATCGTCCCAACGTGCCAGCGCTTCCACTCCGCAGATCTGTCCTGTGAGGGTACGGATCACCGGCTGGTAGAATACCTTCACCCACTGCTCGTTCAGAGCCTCATCGATATGGTCGATGATATACTGCTCCATCTTCTTTTCTTCGTCCATGGTGGGATCATAGAATTTGAAGTCAGCATCATACTTTGTCTTAATGGAATCGCAGGCAGATTTAGCCTTATCAAGTGCCAGAGACGCTTCCACCTCATAATCGTCCACCAGATATATTCCGGCCTTTGTCTCCAGATGTATATCTTCTTTATAGTCATGCATGGCTTCATGGATGTTTTCCACTTTGTCAATGATACCGTCAGTGGAATCCAGTGCCATGAAATGATCCCCGTTAAATCTGGCCGTGAGGCCTTCCGGGAAATTCTCGTGGAGAACTTTTGCAAAGAATTTCAGCGCCTGATCTCCACCCTCGAATCCGTGCACCTGGTTAAAGAGGCGGAAGTTTTCTATATCAAAAAAGATGAAACAAAGCTGTTCCGAGCCGTCATGCTCTGACAGGATCTTCTGAGCTCTGTTTCTGAAATGCATCATATTTGAAAGACCTGTGAGGTCATCATACTCCGATGCTTTATATATCTTCTGGAACAGATTATTTTCATCGGTTTCCGCAAAAGCTTCACCCATAGCTCTGTTCTTACCGGATCTCTTGGACCTTATGAGCATACGGTTTGCCATACGCATGAGGTCACCCAGTTCACTGTATGTGGAATAGGAACCATAGGTGTATCCGGTACTTACAGTAAAGGGATAATGTTCTCCATCCACCAGGGCTGACTCCTGCAGATCATATCCGTGTTTCAGTATGCTTTCGATCCATTTATCCGGATCTTCTATACGATCTATTGGGTAGATGATAAGATACTCGTCTCCACCGTATCTATATACATTCTCTTTCCCGAAATGCCTGGTGAGGGCTTTGGCTACAGTCTCCAGAAGCTTGTCTCCCACCCTGCTGCCGTACATATCGTTAAAAAGCTGGAAGTCATCCATATCCATCATGAGGACCGCCGCTTTTCTTTCTTCATCTGTTTCTTCGTAGTCCTCTTTCAATGCCTTACGGTTTTTAAGACCCGTACCCGCATCTATGCGAATAACCTCTTTCAGTCGTTCAGCATCCTGGGCCATGTTATATACCATGTTATATCTGGAAGCCGAAACTATGAGTATGGCCATCCAGAGGATCCAGTACACGGTCTTGGCCAGAGGTGTAAAATCTTCGCTGTTTCTGTTCAGGAAATAATAGAACCCGACGAAGTATACGCTTGCATATATAAATACTATAATGGGATTGATGACGAAGTAACAGGTAGAGAGCACCATGAGCACCATATATATGGAAAGTGATTCCAATACGGTGTCTCTTATCATGGCCAGGCCCATTCCCATGGAGCAGCTCATTATGATAAAAAGCATCATGGCAAAATGCGCCAGTTTTCTGTCATCACGCTTATTCTTTAAGTACCGCAGGCTTACCACCAGAAGGAATACTGCGGACAGTATAAAAGCACCCCTGCAGACATAGGTAACGATCTCATCCGCGGAGTCAATGGCGTCACCTGTAATATACCACTGCAGGATCCTTTTTAGAAACGTGAAAAACTCAGCCACCAGAATCACGACGGCCGCCCTCACTCCGCTATGCATATTATGCTGATTCATCAGCTTATAGACTTCTTCCCTGTTTTTAGGAGTAAGAAATCTCTGCTTCAGAAAGCTCATCCTCTATACTCCGTATCAACTCTGATTCTGTAATTCCACAAGACGCTCACCGCAGTAGATCTCTCTGAGTGCGGGCTTGTCTATCTTTCCTGTAGCATTTCTGATAACCTTATCAAAAATGATCTTTCTCGGTCTCTTATATCTGGGAAGATCCACGCAGAAACGTTCCACCTCTTCTTCCGTAAGTGTCATGCCTTCCTTCACCTGAATAATGGCTGCTGC
>JAILDZ010000147.1 GCA_024688505.1 Lachnospiraceae bacterium | reverse complement strand
TGACAGAATGATAGCAGTGATCGCTATACATATTATAACAAAAACAACCATAACAACGGTTTTTAATGCAGCCATTTCGCCCTCCGAATTTCACAAACTCGTAGTATATTATCACAGGATCAGAAAAATTGCAATATTTTGTTTTAGTATGCCACGCCCTGAGCGATCATAGCCTCAGCTACTTTTTCGAAACCGGCGATATTAGCGCCTGCCACGAAGTTGCCTTCCATGCCATACTTCTTTGATGCGTCATCACATGCGTGGAAGATACCTTCCATGATGCCCTTCAGCTTAGCGTCCACTTCTTCGAATGTCCAGTGAAGTCTCTCGGAGTTCTGGGACATCTCCAGAGCTGATGTAGCCACACCACCTGCATTGGCAGCCTTAGCGGGTCCGAAAAGGACTCCTGCCTTCTGGAATGCTGCTACTGCCTCGGGAGTGGAAGGCATGTTAGCGCCCTCGGATACAGCAGTTACGCCGTTTGCGATAAGCATCTTTGCATCTTCCTCATTAAGCTCGTTCTGTGTAGCGCAGGGAAGAGCGATGTCTACCTTATACTGCCATACACCATGCTCGCCATTCTTCTTCTCATGATATTCAGCAGAAGGTCTCTTGGCTGCATATTCGGAAAGACGTGCTCTCTTCACTTCCTTCACTTCCTTAAGGAGGTCCACATCGATTCCTTCGGGATCATAGATCCAGCCTGTGGAATCAGAACATGTCACAGGCTTAGCGCCAAGCTGATATGCCTTCTGAATAGCATAGATAGCCACATTTCCTGCACCGGATACAGCCACTGTCTTTCCTTCGAATGTGGTGTTCTTTGTGCTCTTAAGCATTTCCTGTGTGAAGTAGCATACACCGTATCCTGTAGCTTCTGTACGAGCCAGAGATCCGCCGTATGTGAGACCCTTTCCTGTAAGGACTCCTGTGAACTCGTTACGAAGTCTCTTATACTGTCCGTAAAGGAAACCGATCTCTCTTCCGCCTACACCGATATCACCTGCGGGAACGTCGGTATCTGCTCCGATATGCTTTGAAAGCTCTGTCATAAAGCTCTGGCAGAACTTCATGATCTCACGGTCTGATTTGCCCTTGGGATCGAAATCGGATCCACCCTTACCGCCACCGATAGGAAGTGTGGTGAGGCTGTTTTTGAAGATCTGCTCAAATCCTAAGAACTTAATAACCGAAAGGTTAACTGTGGGGTGAAGACGAAGACCGCCCTTGTAGGGTCCGATAGCAGAGTTAAACTGCACTCTGTATCCTCTGTTCACCTGCACTTTTCCATTATCATCTACCCAGGAAACGCGGAACATGATAACTCTCTCAGGCTCTACAATACGCTCAATGATCCCTTCTTCCTCGTATTTAGGGTTCTGAGCCACCACAGGTTCCAGTGATTCCAGCACTTCGCCCACTGCCTGTAAGAATTCCTTCTGCTCCGGATTTCTCTGCTCAAGTCCGTCGTAAACTCTCTGTAAATATGCACTCTTGAATGTCATCTCTAGTTCCTCCTGATCATATTTTGAACTACTGTCATTTGCACGACGGGTTTATTATACTAAAGCGGTGAAGTATTGACAACAAAAAAATTCATTTTCTTTCAAGAAAAATGTTTTTTCTGTCCGAAAATGAATTTCTTTCATTATGATTATTCATTTTTGAAGGATATCCTTCAATAACGCAGTATCTTAGACGTTTATCTCCGCCGTAGCCCCCAGAAGGTCCTTATTCTGCTCCAGTACGGGGCGCACCACGTCCCTAAGATACACATCCACCTGACGTGAGCTTCTTCCCACATAATCTGCCGGATTCATGGTCTTATCTTTTAATTCATCCAGGGACAGGCCAAATCTCTCATCTGCGGCAATAAGTTCCAGGAGGTCATTGTCACGGCCTTCTTCTTTCACATGAGCACCTGCCTGCATGGACAGGCTTCTGATCTCTTCATGGAGTTCCTGACGGTTTCCGCCGTGCTTCACGGCATCCATCATGATGTTCTCGGTGGCCATGAAGGGAAGCTCGGCTCTCAGATGTTTCTCGATCACCTTCGGATACACTTTAAATCCGTTAGTCACGTTAATGCAAAGATCCAGCACGCCGTCTGTGGCCAGGAAGCCTTCCGCTATGGACATTCTCCTGTTGGCCGAATCGTCCAGTGTGCGCTCGAACCACTGCACGGAAGATGTGATGGCAGGATTCAGGGCATCTATCATGATATATCTGGAAAGAGATGCTATACGCTCGGAGCGCATGGGATTTCTCTTATATGCCATGGCAGAAGAACCTATCTGGCTCTTCTCAAAAGGCTCTTCTATCTCTTTAAGGTGCTGGAGAAGACGTATGTCGTTAGACATCTTATGGGCAGAGGCTGCTATCCCTGCCAGCACGTTTATCACACGCATGTCGTGCTTTCTGGAATAAGTCTGTCCGGAAACGGGCACACATCCAGGGAATCCCATCTTCTCTGCTATCATTGGATCTATCTTGTCTATAGTCTCATCATCTCCCTGGAAGAGTTCTTTAAAAGAAGCCTGAGTGCCTGTGGTACCCTTTGATCCCAGCAGTCTTAATGAGTCCATCACATATTCCAGGTCGGAAAGGTCTGTCATGAATTCATTGATCCAGAGAGTGGCTCTTTTCCCCACAGTGGTGGGCTGTGCCGGCTGAAAATGGGTG
>JAILDZ010000117.1 GCA_024688505.1 Lachnospiraceae bacterium | reverse complement strand
CGTGCAAAGGACGCTTAAAACAATGGGCTATCGCCAAGCGGTAAGGCACGGGATTTTGATTCCCGCATTCGTAGGTTCGAATCCTACTAGCCCAGTCGCTATGAGCATGAGCACTTATGCGGTGCGAGCATAGCGAAGCAGTGTATTATGGACCACTAGCTCAGTCGGTAGAGCACCTGACTTTTAATCAGGTTGTCTGGGGTTCGAATCCCCAGTGGTTCACGAAAAAGCTCCCTTAAAAAGGGAGCTCTTTTTTTGCAACGAGGCCGTAAATGAGGTATAATACGGCGGATAGTTTTTAGTCGGAGGAAAGCATGTTAAAGGAATATATCATCATATTTTTAGTATCAATGGTCCCGCTGATAGAGCTTCGTGGAGCCATCCCCATCTCACAGGGGTTCGGCCTGCCGGTAGTACCTTCATTTATAGTATGCATGGTCGGAAACATGCTCCCCGTGCCCATCATATACCTATTTGCCAGAAAGGTGCTGGAGTAGGGAAAGGATAAGCCGGTGATAGGAAAATTCTTCACATTCTGCCTGGAAAAGGGAGAAAAGGGAGGACAGAAGCTGCAGGCGAAAGCCGGAAGAGGACTGTTCGTAGCACTCCTTCTTTTTGTGGGCATCCCGGTGCCCGGCACAGGAGCCTGGACAGGAACCCTGGCGGCATCCATTCTGGATATGGATTTTAAATCCACGGTCCTTGCGGTAATACTGGGCGTGCTCCTGGCCGGCTTTATCATGATGACTGTAAGCTACGGACTTTTTTCTTTTATATAAAAAGAAACTCGAAAGAAGGCGGATTATTTGTCAAAGATAGGTCTTTTGGTGGAAGGCGGAGGCATGAAATGCGCGTATGGTGCAGGAGTGCTGGATATCTTTCTTAAAGAGAATATAGAATTCCCCTATGTATGCGGAGTGTCGGCAGGGGCAGCTAATGCTGCATCATTTGTGGCTAAACAGTATGGGAGAAATAAGAGATTCTATACTGAGCATGTGAATGAACCTGACTATGCATCCATGAAAAACTTCGTGAAGAAGGGAAACTTCTTCGATCTGGACTATATTTACGGTACCCTGTCGGAAAAAGGCGGAGCGGACGAGCTGGATTTCGAAACCCTTATGTCAAATCCCACGGAGCTGGTGTTTCCGGCTACAAATGCAGTGACGGGACAGGCCAGATTTTTCACCAAGAATGACCTTAAGCCAGACGATTTCTCTCCTGTGAAGGCCACCAGCGCACTTCCCGTGATATGTAAACCCATACTGATAGACGGGAATTATTATTATGACGGCGGGATAGTGGCATCCATTCCTGTGAGGAAGATGATGGAAGACGGCTGCGATAAGATAGTGGCTGTGATGTCGAAACACAGAGGATATATGATGAAGCCCCAGGGACATAAGGCAGTGTACACCATGTGGCTTCGGCGAAACTTTCCGAAGACGGTGGAGCTTATAAACAGGAGACATAAGCAATATAACGCATCCATGAGAAAACTACTGGCTCTTCAAAGAGAAAAGAAGGCCCTCATATATTATGTGCCGGATGAGATCAAAGTGAAGACCACCACAAATGACGACCGCATCACCACGAAACTCTATGAAGCGGGATTCCGGGACGGTGAGAAAAACATGGACATCTTAAGACGATTTATGGAGGAATGAAAAAGGTGGAAGGAAGAGGACATAATTTCATACGAAGTTTTTGGCCCATATTGTTTTTAGTGTTTCTGCAGAATGTAATGAGCGTATTTGCCATGCAGGTCACTATGCCCATAGCTATGCATGAGATGCCGAAAACCAGTATTCAGGACATGGCAGACTACTTCGTTTCGCCGGCCTATTTTTCACTTCTGAGCGGGGCCACATATCTGTTCTACAGCATTGTGGGGATTCCCATACTTGCTGTGGTGTATTACAGGACCTTTGTTAAGACGGACAGCAAGTATTACAGCAGATATCAGGTGCTGGCAAAGGCAGAGAAACCCTGCTTTTCGCTTAAGGGCTTTAGCCTCATAAAGCTGATCCCCGGACTTATCATTCTGTCCCTCGGCGTATTTGCCATCATCAACATAGTGGCGGATGTGATGACTGTCATTAATCCTGCATGGCTTAAAACCCTTCAGGACCTTGAAGAAATGAACGGTATCGGTGAAGACATGGGACTTCCCATGCTGCTTTATGCCCTGATCCTCGGCCCCATAGTGGAAGAGATAGCTTTCAGAGGCATCACCACGGAATACCTGAAAAGATCAATGGGCTTCTGGGGA
>JAILDZ010000116.1 GCA_024688505.1 Lachnospiraceae bacterium | reverse complement strand
ACCAAAGGATAGGCTGTGAGAATGGAGCATGTGGTATAGCATCCGGGATTAGCCACCAGTCTGGCCTTCTTTATATCGTCTCTGTTTATCTCGCAAAGTCCGTATACGGCCTCTTCTATGTACTGCGGGCTCTTATGCTTTATCTTATACCACTCTTCATATACAGATACATCTTTCATTCTGAAATCTGCAGACAGGTCAATGACCTTTGTGTTATTTAAAATGTCATCATTTATGACAGAGGCCAGATATCCCTGGGGTGTGGCGGTGAAGATCACATCCGCCTCTTTGCAAAGTTCATTTAAGTCGTCTCCTTTACAGATGTCGGGAACTATCTTAAATGTGTTTCCGAACATCTTTGCAAAGGGTTCATCTACATAGCTTTTAGAGCCATACCATACTATTTCTGCATCAGGATGGTTTTTCAGGATGCGTACTATTTCCGCCCCTGCATATCCTGTGGCTCCTATTATTCCTGCTTTTATCATTTTTTCTCCTTCTATTTTGCCAGATAACGCTTCTGTTCACGGAGTTCCTCCGGGATTTCTCCCCCGCTTGTCTCTATCTTCTTCATAATGGTCAGAAGCGGCCTTAGTTTCTGATTTACGGCAGATTCATGTTTCTTTAAAAACTCTGCATACTGCGGGTTTGCTGATATCTTCTTTCGTATAGGTGCCGAGAACGGCGCATACTTAAAAAGTATCTCTCTGGCCACTTTATTCATCACCGGCGAACCGTTTGATTCAGATGACATATATACCAGATAGTCTGCCACGAAGGCTCTCCTTAAGTTATTTGATACTTTCTGAAGCGTCTTCTTTATCTTTTCCTTTTGCTCTGCATTCAGATAATGGTTCTTTCTGTAGTACTGGATATAATCCGCATATTCCGCTGTGAGTGAAGGATCCGAAAGGTCATTCCAGTGTACACCCTGTACTGTTTTGCACATTTCCCATCTATACTCGCCGCAGGCTGACAGCATTCCCTTTAATGGGTCTTCCGCCATGAAGATGGGGAGCAGGAATCTGGCTGATGTATCTCTTTTCTTTCCTTCTATCTCCTGCCACAAGGCTATCCTGATACCCATATTCGGCATAAGGATCATATACGGTAGCACTTCTTTATCCAGCTGATAATGAGATATGCCGAGAGCCTCGTTGTTATAATCCTTGTTCCTGCTGAACAGAGAATAATCTATACCACGTATCAGGTCCAGTTTTTCATGGATGATGCTGTTCTGGAGATATGCAGTATCAAGCGGCTTTAACACGTTTACAGAATCAAATATGGGTATAAATGATGTCACCCTGCCGAAGGTCATTCGATCTCCCACTTTGAAGAAGTTATGTATCTCGAATTTCACCTTCTCGCGCTGATCTTTTAACAGCCGTTCTTCCTGAGCGGGTGTGATCTCGCCCTGTATCCTCCATTCCTTCAGCTGTGAAGGATAGTCCAGATCGAACTCGTTCTTTGACGGCATCACCACACCGTCATATATCATATCCAGCCATTCAGGCATGGTCACTGCCACATGGGTGGGATCCGGTTCATACGTCTCCATGACATGATAGAGGATCTCTGTGTTTTCTCTTCCTGCCAGATCCTGATCCACAAAGCCGAACATAAGGAACATGTTCACTTCCGGAGGCACATCTGTGTCCATATCTTCTGCTGAACGGAAATATGCCTTTTCATACAGCCTGAAGAACCTGTCTGTGATGTCACGCCTCAGGCGGCGCATCACGTCTGTCATTTCCGTTCGGTCTTCGTAGGATTTATAATCATCTATCACCTGTCTGAATCCATCCATGTCTGCAGGCGAAAGCTCGGCATAAGTCATGATGGATTCCAGTGCCGATGAGAAGTCCGGCACATCGTCAGAATTTACCTTTATCTCATTTACATTCCTGATGGACTTCATCCTGTTTGAAATGGCGGTGTATTCCATTCTGAATTTCGTGGAGATATCCTGCATTCCCTTCTCGTATTCCTTCAGGAATGTATACTCTATCACTGCATCATTTACTATGGTCACAGCCAGCATTATAAAGCCTGCCACCATATCTGTGCCCATGGCATAGATGTATTTGGTAAAATAGTCCTCATGTGACATGATCTCGTCCAGGAAGCCCTTCATCCATGGTGCCAGCCTCTCAGGCGGAAATGGTTCCTCGATCTCTGCTATTTCCGGGAACTGCTTTGGTGTCTCTCCCAGTGCCTTTACCATATTCGGATATTCCGATGCATCTGCCTGAAGCTTGTTATAGCTTTCCATGGCATGATCGTACTCCGCTTCATATCCGTTGAATGCCTCTCTGGCTGTCTTTATCATGGCTGATGCCAGCACAGGCGCTATCTTCGGATTCACTTTCACCACTTTTTCTATGTCTTCATCGGACTTATAGGGATACACGCCCATCTTGCAATCCTCTGAAGCTATATATTCAAACTGGTATGTCTCTCCCGGCACTTCTGCCACGCCTATCAGCGAGCCTGTGGAGACTTTCATCTTTGATTTACCGTCCGATATGGTGACAGATCCCTGAAGCAGCACTTCGAGGGTATTTACCTGTGCTCCTTTTGCATGTATTCTTTCGTTTTTCTTTACTGCTATTAGTGGCATGTGTTTATCCTCTTGTCATGTCCTTTAGTTCAGTTTCTGATATTACGGGGATACCCAGTGCTTTTGCTTTATCCAGCTTGCTTCCCGCGTCCTCCCCGGCCAGTAAATAGTCGGTTTTTTTCGATACGGATCCCGTGACCTTTCCACCAAAGCTTTCTATATAGGCAGCAGCCTCATCCCGCTTCATGGAAGGAAGTGTGCCTGTGATCACGAAGGTCTTTCCAGAAAAAGCATCGCCCTTAAGATCCTTTTCCTTACTATCCATGTTCACGCCTTCAGCCTTAAGCCTCTCTATCAGGCCGCGGTTTCCTTCTTCCATGAAATAATCATGGATGCATTCGGCACTCACCTCTCCTATATCCTTTACATCCATGAGTTCATCCACAGAAGCATTCATAAGAGCGTCTACGGATCTGAAGTGTTCCATAAGCGATTTAGCCGCAGACTTCCCCACATTCATAATGCCAAGTCCCGTGATAAGATCTGATGCATCGTTTTCTTTGGATGCCTCTATGGCTGAAAGCAGTTTATCCGTATTTTTTTCTTTTCCTATTATACCCTTTTCTATAAGAAGGTCACGTTTTTCTTTCAGCTTGTATATGTCCGAAATATCGGAAAGCAGCCCTTCAGCCAGAAGCTGTTCCACATATACACTTCCGAATCCTTTTATATCCATGGCCTCACGGCTCACAAAATGGATTATGTTCCTTGTCCTCTGTGCAGGACATGTGGAGGACGTACATCTTATATCTGCCGTATTTTCTTCCCTGAGTGTTCTGGCTCCGCAGACCGGACATGTATCCGGGATCTTATATACTTCCTTTCCTGCCGGACTTTTTTCCTTTACTATCCCCTTCACTTTGGGGATGATCTCCCCGGATTTATATACTATGAGGGTATCACCTATTCCTATTTCCAGCTGGTCAATGAAATCCTGGTTATGAAGCGTGGCCCGGCTCACCGTGGTCCCACAGAGTCTGATCGGGTCAAACACTGCCGTGGGATTCACCCTTCCCGTTCGTCCTACAGACAGTTCTATTTCACGAAGCACTGTCTCCTTCTCCTCCGGCGGATACTTATATGCAATGGCCCATCTCGGAGCTTTAGCGGTAGCACCCAGCATTTCGCGGTCGCTATACCTGTTTAGTTTGATCACTGCACCGTCTATATCATATTTCAGATTCCCGCGGTTTTCACCGATATATGTCACAGCCTCCCATACTTCTTCAGCGGTGTGACATATCCTGTATTCTTCTATGACAGGGATTCCCTGTGTTTTAAGATAATCGTAGCACTCGGTGTGGGTCTCGAATTTCCTTCCCTGAGATTCCTGAAGGTTAAAGATGAACATGGAAAGGCCTCTTTCCTTCACCACTTCGCTGTCCAACTGACGAAGTGTACCGGCCGCACAGTTCCTGGGATTTGCAAAGGTCTTTTTCCCCAGCATCTCCTGCATCTCATTGGTCTTCTCAAAATCCTCATTCGTCATGTAGACCTCTCCTCGTATCTCCAGATATTCGGGAGCATCGGATAGAGTTTCTTTCACGTCGGGAATACAGATAGCATTAGCAGTCACATCCTCGCCAAACTCCACTCCGTCGCCTCTGGTTTCGGCGAGTTTGAGAGATCCGTTTTCATATCTTAAGGACATGGATAGTCCGTCTATCTTGTACTCCACCACAAATTCGGGATCGATGAGTTTGTCCCGCATTTCATTGACAAAAGCATCCACCTCCTCTTTGGAAAAAACATCCTGGAGAGAGAGCATGGGATTCCTGTGAGGCACCACCACCCCCGCTTCTCTTTTAGCTTTGCCCCCCACATGCTTAGTGGGTGAAGATGAGTCTGCAAGCTCCGGATTATTCTTCTCCAGTTCCCGCAGGCGCCGCATCATCATGTCATATTCATAATCTGTGATCTCCGGGGCATCGTTGTTATAGTAGAGATTACTGTGATACTCCAGTTCTTTTCTTAATCTTATTATTTCTTCCTTATCAGACATTTCTTTAATTCCGCTAATTCCTTTGCACTTACTTCTCTGTATTTTCCTTCTTCTGTGTCCAGTTTCAGGTTTAATATCCTCACTCGTTTAAGATCCGTGACCTTATAGGATAAGGCCTCGCACATGCGTCTGATCTGACGGTTCAGACCCTGGGTCAGAATGATCCTGAATGTGCGCTCCGACAGTTTTTCCACTTCACAGGGGCGGGTGGTGGTGTCAAGTTCGCTTAAATACACTCCCCGGCTCATACGCTCGATGAAATCATCCGTGATACGATGATTCACTTCCACCACATATTCTTTTTCATGGTGATTTGCCGCTTTTAAGATATCATTGGAGAGTTCTCCCATATTTGTAAGGAGAATAAGACCTCTGGAGTCCTTATCCAGCCTTCCCACAGGGAATATCCTTTCCGGATAACCGATATAATCGATGATGTTATTCTTCTCTCTTTTCTCCGCAGTACATACGATGCCGGGAGGTTTATTAAACATAAGAAGGATGTCTTTACCCTTCTGTACGATCTCTTTGCCATCAAGCGTCACGCTCTGTCCCGAAAGGACCGTCACGCCTTTCTCGGCAGTCTTTCCGTCCACAGAGACCCTGCCTTCATCTATTATCCGGTCGGCCTCTCTTCTGGAGCATACTCCCGCTTCACTTAAGAATTTATTAATCCTGATACCTTTGTCTTCTGCCATCATATTATGAAAAAATGGAGACTCCCCCTTAAGAAGCCTCCATTCAGTCCTGTAAACACTCTGATTATTTAAGGAATTCCGTTTTAATGTATCCCTCTTTACCGTTATACTTCACCTTAGTCCAGCCGTCGGCATAGCTCATGATCACGTCCACATATTCGCCGGCGTAGGCCACAGCCACCTTGGAATACTGCTCGCCCATTCCGGAACGCACATTAACTGTGGAGGAAAGAGTGACACGTTCGCCCTGTGCAGGAGAATTCCCGTCGGATGATGCAGTGCTTTCAGAGCTGTCATCGCTGTTATTCTCAGCACTGTCCGCCAGAAACTCTGTCTTAATATATCCGGGCTGACCGTTATAATCCACCTTTGACCATTCGCCTTCCTCAGCATACTTGGTGAGAGTGGTTCCTACTGCCACCTGACCCAGACGCTCACCGCTTTCGGAAGCACTGTCACGAACATTAACCGTATCCGTGGTCACCACAGTGGTGGTGCCGCCGTTTGCCTCAGCTTCCTCTGCTGCTGCCGCTTCTGCCTCAGCCTGCGCCGCTTCCTCTGCTGCTGCCGCCTCTGCTTCTGCTGCTGCCGCCTCCGCATCTGCCTGAGCCTGCGTCGCTGCTTCTGTAGCTGCTGTATAATTCTCGCTCCATGCCTTGGTCTCCGCAGGAAGCGTGTTGTTATAGAATGTGCTTAAGTTCTCATCCGATGCCACGGCTGTATTAAACCGTTCTTCCACATCCACCATGAGAGCATTCAGATCATCCTGCTGTTCCAGGGTGGTGATAAGTGAAACCACGCTGGGGTCCATGGCGTTCTCATTTGTGCCCATATTATATGAGCTATAGAGGTTATTGATGTAGTATGTGCCGTCTTCATTAGAGCATACATAGAAGAAATCCAGTCCGGGTGCGGGAGTATCTATACCGTTATACTTGATCTCCATCTCCACAGACACCAGGTATTCTCCCTCATTCACGCCGGGCTTGTAGCGCACGGATTTCGCTGTGTATGATTCTATATACTGACTGTAGAACTTAATATAGCTGGCTTCGGAATCTGAAATAGGCATAGCTACTTTCCAAAGAGCATCTGTATCGCCCGAGGTATATGCGGTATAGTATGCCTGTATCAGATTATTCAGGGCTTCGTCCTTGGATTCCACATACTGCTCATATGCTCCTGCGTTGGGATCCGGCTCTACGGAAAGAGCTTCATCGGTCTTTCTTTGTCCCATTCCGAAAAACAGCATGAGCACCATCGCCACAAGTACCCCTGTGGCAGCATAATATTTATAAAACTCTCTATTGGCTAACTTCTTCAGATTATTCTTTAATTCATTCAAATCCATTGGAAAATGGCTCCTTCTTCTTTATGGTATAAGCCTGTATATTATGCTTTATGGCTGTGTAAAAGTCAAATCCTACCGGAAAGTGCCGAAAAACGGTAGCGATCCTTCATTTTATCCTAAGTACTCTTTTCCTATAAGATTTCGAATTTACCTGCGCTGGTATTAAGTCTCTCAGTCACACGGTTATTCTCATCCATGGCATCGCCGATACCCTGGATCTCGCTTACGATCTCTGAAGAATTATTTGCGGAAAGATTAATAGCCTCGGAGCTTTCATGTACAGATGCAGTGATAGCTTCCACGCTGTTTGCCATTTCTTCCATAATGCTATTCAGGTTGTCTGCCTTATCCATGAAATCCGAAAGTATGTCATTCATCACAAAGGCTGTGCTCTCATACTTCTCACTGGTCTCCACAAATGCATCGTAGTCTCCGATAACTGTGGAATTAATAAAGTCGATAACTTCCGTAGCATTCTCGGAAAGAGTCTTCACTGCTTCAGTCACGCCCTTACTGATCTCCTGGATATTACCGGCTGTTTCTCTGGAGTTTGCAGCCAGTGCGGATATCTCGTCAGCCACCACTGCAAATCCTTTACCGGCTTCACCGGCTCTGGCAGCCTCTATGGATGCATTAAGCGCCAGCAGGTTAGTCTGGGATGCGATACTTAAGATCTCATCTGTCAGACCCTGGATCTCGCTCACCTTCTCGCTGTCCTTAACGGATTTCTCCAGAATGGAGCTCAGCTCTTCCATACGGGCACCTGTATTATTCTTCTTCTGAGTAGCCTCAGTCTTTATCTCATCAGCTTCACGGCGGATGCCCTCGGCTTTATCCGTACCGTCTGAAGCGCCCTGTCTGATCTCATCGGCAGCTGCCTTCACCTCGTTCAAGTGATCGGACATAACCTCTGCTGTGTCTGCCATGGTGTCCATGGATGCTGCCAGCTCCTCAAGAGCGGCAGATGTATTTGATATGTTATCGGATGCTTTCTGGATCCTTCCGGTCATCTTATCCGAGCTGCTTGTAAGGACTCCTGCTCCGTCTTTCACGTCTTTAATGATACCCTGGAGTGTTTCTATGAACTGGTTCACGCCCTCCACGATATGCTTAAGTTCTGTATCTGTTTTGGTATGAAGTCTGGCAGTCAGATCTCCTCTGCCTTCGTCGATGTCTTTGATGATCTTACGCAGTTCCTTCACGATAGCGGAGATCTTTGAACTGATACGCTTTGTGCTTAAGATCAGACCGAGAGCGATAAGTACCACAAAGACCACGATACCGATGATGACCTGTCTCTGTCCGGCCTGCACGCTCTGTGCCAGATATGCTCCCATTCCGTCTACAAGCCCTGTCATAGACGCTTCAACCACGTCCAGTTCAGCTTTTACCGCATCATAGTCTTTCACATACTGATCTCTCAATATGGTATTTGCGTTTGCCACATTACCCTTATTCTTGGAATCAACTATGGCATTAGCCGTGTTTACATATGCGTCGATCGCAGCACGCAGATCTGCTGCCTGCTGGCCTCCGTCGGCTGTCTGTGTCACCAGGATGCTCCCGTCGATATAATCCAGGTATCCCGATATGCTTGCCAGTCTGTCCTGATATTCTTTATTGTATCTGGCTATGGTCTCAGCAGAATCTGCTGCACTGAGGCTTACGATGGTGTGCACATTACCGTCGATACCGGTAACAGCATCCTTAAGTCCCCCCTCCTGCATAAGGCATTCGGCCACGTTCACACTGGCCGTAGTGGCTGTCTCAGCCATTCCTGCCATACTGTTTAGTGACATAAATGCGATGATCAAAAATGCTATCAGCATAGCCGCATAGATGGCTATGTTCTGAAAGACAATTGATGTCAGGAAATTATTTCCCTTTGTTTTTGCGCCACTTTTTTTCATGTCTGATGTCCTTTCCCCCCGATTACGACAACATATTAAAGGCCGAAGATTATAATACTATATTGCATACGATTTATGCAAGAAAAACACCGCTTTTTATATGGTCTACAGGCATATTTTTTTCGGTCCATATTTTAAATGCGGCCGCACCCTGATAAAGAAGCATGAACTTACCGTTACAAAACCTGCATCCGGCCTCTTTTGCATCCTTAAGAAGGTGTGTCATTTCCGGGTGATAAATGATATCCGAGACAAAGAGTTCCTTATGAAGGTACTCCTTCGGCACCAGTGTTCTGTCGTCATCGCCCATTCCCACATTTGTGGCATTACATAACACGTCCGCTCTCTTAAGTGCTGCTCTTAATGCCTCATCATCCTCCATGGGCATTGCCTTCACATCGCATCCTGTGAGTTCTGATACCCGGCCACAGTATTCCACAGTCTTTTCGTATGTCTCGTTCTTTCTTTTAAACACTGTGATGCTTTTTGCTTTTATTATGGCAAGCTCTGCTATGATGGCTTCTGCTGCGCCTCCCGCTCCCAGGATCACGAAATCTTTCCCCATAGGATCCAGGCCTTCTTCTCTGAGGGAGTCCACATATCCGATACCGTCCGTAGAATAACCTATGAGTTTCCCGTCTCTGTTTACCACAGTATTTACCGCACCGCAAAGTGTTGCGGCACCCTCCAGCCCATCCAGAAGCGGTATTATGGCCTTCTTATGGGGCATGGTGAGGTTAAAGCCGAGAACGTTCATGGCCCTGAGACCATCCACAGTCTTCTGCAGATCTTCCGGCACCACGTCAAATGCCAGGTATGCATATGGAAGTCCCAGTTCTTCAAATGCCATGTTATGCATGGCAGGGGATATGCTGTGTGCTACCGGGTGCCCCAGCAGACAGCATAGTCCGGTGTTACCGTCGAATCCCATGTCGTATCCTCCTTCGTGTGCCTGTCAGATCATCATATTAGCAGTAAATGCATAGCAAGACGCTTTTCTCTCGCACACTCGCTACACTCCATCCCTTCTAGCATCCGTAAAAAGAATCTCAGCAAAGGCTTCGATTCTTAACGGCTGCACGAAGTGTATTCCGTACTGCTCGGTGCTGATGTTCGAAAAGCATTCTTACTATGCATTCACTGAACTCTTCACTGCCTGTGACAGGCACCATATATGTAGACGACAGGATTCGAACCTGCGATCTTCGGAGTCGGAGTCCGATGCGTTATCCAGCTACGCTACGCCTACAAACCGCTTAAATATAGCATTTATCGGTATCATTTGTCAATCAGGATATCATTCCTTCTCCAGCATTTCCCGGGTGACTTTTATCACGGTGCCCTCAGGTTTTGACGGGGCCTCAAAAAGGATATCGGAGAATAGCTCACGAAGCACTGTATTAAGGGCCCGGGCTCCCACCTTTCTCTCCAGCGCCTTATCTATGATATAGTCGAGGGCATCGTCAGATACTTCCAGGGTGATCTCATCATCCAGAAGGAGCTCGTTTTGCAGCCTCTTAAGCGGATTATCCTTTGCCTCCTTAAGTATCTTATGCATCACTTCCTTGTCCACTCCATCCAGCACAGCCAGATTACAAAGTCTGCCGGCCAGTTCCGGTTTCATGCCGAATTCCACCAGGTGGCGTGTCTTCACGTGGTCTGAAAATCTGAGAGGCTTCATGACCTTTGCGGGGGTGAGTCCAAAGGAAGTGTCCGTGTATTCGTTCAGATATTCCGGGTCTTTTTGGACTATGTCTTCCATGCCGTCGAAAGCTCCGGAGCATATAAACAGAATGTCTGAGGTATCTATAATAATGTCTCTACCCTCAGTCTTCGGGCCGCTTCGCTGTGATGTGTCTATTACGGTGCCTTCCAACATTCCGAGAAGCTGTCCCATGAGCTCGTCGGCATTATCCCTGCCCCTTTCATGTCCCCTTTTGACTATTTTGTCAAACTCATCCAGAAACATTATGCCGTGCTCTGCCCTATACAGATCATTATCCGCAGCATCATACAGGCGAAGGAGTTCTTCTTCCTTATTCCTGCCCTTATAGGGTGTGGACACTATTCCACTGAAATCTGCGATCACAAGCGGCACGTCTATGATCTTCGAAAGCTGACGTATGATCTCTGTTTTTCCGCTTCCTGTGGGACCTATCAAAAGGACATTTGCTTTGGGAAGCCTCTTCTCCGGATAGAGGATCCGAAGGTAATGATTATACACTGCCTGGCACACCAGTTTCTTTGCATCATCCTGTCCGATCACATATTCATCCAATATCTTTTTCATGGAAGAAGGAGTGTATTTTTCTAAAAATTCCTGGCACTTTTTATGAAACTCACTGTGCTCGTCTAATTTTTTATCGTCGGTTTTGTTTGTATACTCTCCGGCATCAAAGCGCACTTTCCCTCTTAGTGCTCTCTCACCAAACACGTCATTTGCACGCCCCATTTCCCATATCAGAAAATCTCCGATAAGAGCTGTATCCCTCCAGCCAAATCTGCCGGTTGTCGCCACTTTCCTCTTCATTTCGGATATCAAATCGTCGTCTATTCTGAATTTAACGGAATTATTAAAAGAAAGATCATGAAGGTCGGAAAGCTTTTTACCAAATGCTTCATGCCTTCCTAATATATATTCTCTGACGGGTCTGAGTGGCTCCAGTTTAAAAAACTCATCTGCCAGATCAAGGAGAGTGATTTCCTTTTCCTCCCCGCTTTTTTCCCTGTCCAGATACATCTTCACAAGAAGCATTTCCAGCATATATCTTATGGTACATTGAGCATCAAGAATAGTGGGGACTTTCTTCCCCTTCTCCATGCGGTCCTTTAGAAATTCGTCCACTTCCGCATACAGGTTTTTATCCACTACCCGGAAATCTTTTATATTTAAAAAACTATTCATGTGATTCCTCTATCCATTTCACAGTCACTTTATCGTTGTCGAGATCCAGGCTCACCTTCGAAACACCTTTATGCTCCGGTGCTTCATACAGCACATCTTTCATATATAACCGCATGACGATAGACAGCCCCCTGGCTCCCACATTCATCTCCGCTGCCTCGTCTATGAGACGCTCCTTCAGTCTTTCAGAAATACAAAGCTCTCCTCCGCAGGACACCTCCACCTCACTGCTGTATCTTTCAAAGATGTTTCCCTTCGGTTCAGTCAGTATCCGGCTTAGGACCTCCCGGGAAAGCTGCTTCACCACTGTGATGCTTCCGATCCTCCCCGCAAACTCACGCTGCATGCCGTATCTTATAAGCACATCATGGGTGATATTTTCGGCAGTATAGCGCGTGTCGACCTCCTTATAAAGGGCACTGTCAAATCCTATTCCGCCGTCTATTTCTCCGTTTTTCTGTTTCGATTCCAGTATGAAATCTTCCAGGCCCTCGAAGGCACCTGCCATGATAAAAAGCACTCTGGATGTATCAAACTCTATTCTGGGAGAATCCTGGATCACGATCTTTGATCCTTCTACTACTGTAAGGAGCTGTCCCTGCACTTCCTCATGAGAATCTACTCCCTCACTGGTGTAGGATGGCACCAGAAGCTTATCGAATTCGTCCAGAAAGATGATGCCGCTCTCTGCTTTTTTGAGATCGCCTCCTGCCTTGTTATAGAGTTCCATCAGTATATCTTCCCTGGTGCGTTTCGATGCATACTGAGATGCGGAAAGACCCGATACATCCGTAAATACACAGGGCAGATCCACTGCATCCACCAGACGTCTTACCAGCTCTGTTTTTCCGCATCCGGAGGGTCCTACCAGAAGCACGGCATCCGGGATGAATTTTTCATTGGTATGACGTATTCTTTTCAGATGTCCGTATACCGCAGTGGCCAGAGTCTTTTTTGCGGCCTTTTGCCCTATCACATACTGGTCCAGGTATTTATAGAGTCTGGATGGTTCGGATGATACTGCCTTATACATGCGTTCCATAAGGTCATCCGTAAGATACAGTGATGCCAGATAGTCCCAGTCGAGTCCCGGGTTTTCCGGAGGATCATCGATAAGGTTCTTTTTTATGACAGGGAGTATCTTTTCCGCCAACGGTTCATAGTAATTGGGGTCAAAGGCCAGATCCTCTTTTATCTTTACCAGCACATCATGGAATTTTCTTTCCTCCGGTTTGATCTCCGGATCTTCAATGACTTCATTCACCTGCTCCAGAAAATAGCAAAGTGCATCCGTCATATCCTCATCCGGCACGGAATTACGTTTTATGTATTTTGCGAGAATATACTTGCCGTAGGTGAGGTTTTTTTGCAGTCCCCCTGCATCCATCACCGCCTCTGTGGTCTTGGTCCACTCCTCTTTTAGATCCCTGTCGTCATATCTACGCATCAGTTGTCGCTTGGTCTTAAGCGCCATAGCATCCTCGGATGCATACCTAAAAAGTCTTATCATTCCCTCTTCCTCATACCGTCATCATATAGTCTGTGATCATCTGCACGGTTGAATACACATTTCCATCATCTGTGGATATGGTATAATCAGCAGCTTCCTTATATGCCGCCTCTCTTTCCTGCATCATTTTCTTTATTTCTTCCGGAGTTTTCTTGTTCTTTAGAAGTGGGCGTCTATCGTTCATACAGGTTCTTTTCAGAATGGTTTCCGGAGTGGACGTAAGCAGGATGACATGTCCCTTTTCCTTCATGATGAGGCGATTTTCTTCCTTTAGCACAATACCGCCACCGCAGGATATTATCACATTTTTCTCCTCCGAAAGGCTCCGCAGTATCTCTGTCTCCGCTCTTCGGAAATACTCTTCTCCCTCTGTGGCAAATATGTCTTTTATGGCCCGCCCTTCCTTTTTTTCGATTTCCTGATCGGTATCATAAACCGTGTATGCCGGAAGAGTCTCCCCCAGCTGTTTTGACACCGTGGTCTTCCCGGTGCCCATGAATCCTGTGATATACAGTACCATTTATTACACTTCCTCCAATGCCTTATGAAGCACTGCAAGCACTTCTCTCAATTCTTTGTAAGGGATCTGCCCCGGAGCGGATGCTTCGCTTCCGGAAGCGAAAGTGAAGGCACATCCGATGGTTTCCACATATACACGGCTTATCATACCGAGCTTTCCCATGGATATGGTGACAAATGGAGATTCGGGGAAACTATCCCTGTACTCTGAAGCAGTCTCAATAAGCCTCAGCACATCCTTTTCATTCTCCGGCATCACTGCGATCTTCACTATGTCGGCTCCCGTATTTTTCATCTTTGTCAGCATGAAAAACATGTTGTCATTATCGGGAGTCCTTGTGAAATCATGATGGGATATGACTGTACAGATGCCATTTTTCTTAATGGACTTTACGAGAACATCCGGTGCCTTCATACTTTCAAATTCCACATCTATCATATCCGGATATCCGCTTTCTGCTACAGATTGAATCAGTGCCTCCGTCTCTTCCGGAGATAAGTGACCTTTCCCTCCCTGTGACACGGTCCTGTACGTAAAAAGAAGCACTGTATCCTTCATAAGAGAAGAAAGATCCTTTAGTATTTCTGCCACTTCTTTCCTGTCCGGTCTCGGATCATAGAGGTCGCACCGCCACTCGATCATATCCACTCCGTCAGCGGAAAAAACCGATGCGATACGTATCAGTTCTTCCCTGTCGCTTACAGTCAGCGGAACGCAGATCTTCGGGATACCTTCTCCGAGAGTTTTATTCTTTATTGTTATCATCTTGTCTTTCCTCATAGCTGTAATATCATAGCATAAAGAAAAAGAGTCCTCCACCTGTTTTAGGTGAAGGACTCTCATTATTTTCCTCAGTATTTCTATGAAGAAATTATGCTCTACGAGCCATAGCCTCTTCGAAATCCCTGGTTCCAACAAAAACTTCCTCTTTGTAAGGATTCTTATGCATCTCAAGTGCTCTCTTAATGATAACGGAGATGCAAAGCACGTTAACTGCTACTGCTGCAATAGCTACAGCGCCCTGAGCTCTGGGATCTGCAACGATACCCATTGCTGCGATAGCTTCGTTAGCAGCTGTGGTCTTGCCCTGTCCTGCATTGTAGATGGCGATAGCCTTCTCATACAGATCCATAGTGGTAACACCGTTTTCTGTAGCTCCACCGTATACGGTAGGAAGTACTGCAGGTACCCACTTCAGCTGGAACAGCGGCACCACCTGTGCCCACATACACCAGATAGCCAGAGTGTTTGCACGGTTCTGGATCCAGCCACCCTTGTTCCAAAGAGCATTTGCAAAAGTAGGAGCAAGGAGCAGAGCCACACCGCAGTACCATGTATGTGTGGGAAGGTTCAGATATGTGTATTCGAAGTTCCATACGTCATATGCAACGATGAACCATACTGTCATATCCGGCCACAGCATATCCTTGTTGTCCTTTGAAGAATAGAGTTTCACGCAGCCTGTCATACAGAAGATGTTGATCATACCTGCGATGAAGTTCAGGATGTTCCACCATCCACCATAGATGAACACACCTTCATTTGATGCCCACCATGCACCGGAGAAATCTCCTGTGATACCGTATGCTGCGAATGCGGACTCCAGATCGGAAATGTTTGCGATCATGATGTTTGCGGAAACGATGAACCAGGGCCACCATTTGAACCACTCTTTCTTACCAAGTCCCTCATTGTACTTGATCATCATGAAACCGACACATCCTATATCAGCTGCATAAAGCTTGAAATAATGGAACCAGCCGTCCATGTATGCAACTGTAGGATTGGATGCTCCACCAAATGCACCGAAATGTGCTGCGATGAAGTATACCGTGAGGATAGCGGGAATGACAACGAAGATGAGCATTCCGCCGATCTTTGTGCGACGGCCTATCTCATTCATGATAATGAGTCCGGCGAAAACGCACACCCAACCGATAAGGCTTACTACTGCCTGATCGCTGTAAAGCTGAAATAACATTTTGTTCTCCTCCTATATATTATTATGTTATTCACATACTGGAATTATAAGTACTTTATCCTCATAATTCAACGGCGCGCATATACAATCACTGCTTTTTGTCAGCGTCCGTGCGTATACGGATGATCTTTGCCATAGGAGTGCCTTCATCGGATATACCCGGAACGAATGTGATCTTCCATTCCTGTACCGGATACACTTCATATTCCAGCCTGTCTGCCATCCGTGAAAGTACATCTTCCGTCTCTCGGACCAGGAATTCTTCTTTCACCACACCTGCCGCATAGCTTCTGTCCATAAGTGGCAGATATTCCAGCCAGGGAGTGATGTCCTCATCCAGTGAAGTGATGAGTCCCGCTCCGTAGAGGAGCATGGCGGCACGAAGTTCGTCCCCCTGTTTGTCCACAGCCATTTCTTCCGCATATGCCCGCAGGCCATCATTAGCCGCTTCTATCTGTTCGGAAAAATCCAGTGAAAACAGATCTATATTTCCCTGCACTTTCACTGTAAGGGTACCTGTCATGACACCGTTTTCCACGTCATACAGTATTTCCCCTGGTGTATATTCATATGTCACTATATATCCTGCTTTTTGATACTCTCCTATGCGGTTCAGGTCCTCAAGAGCCTTAGGTGTCAGATTCTCCCATGACATTCCGAGGCCGTTTAGAAGCGCATTTTTAAAGCGTTCCGTATCCATCAGGTTAAAGTCCGGATCCACCTCGGCATCGGCTGCGATATACCCCTTTGCTTCTTCCACTTCCCCTTCGTCTAAGGCAGTAAAGAAGCTCTCAGCCGTGGACTCTATCCCTGCCTGCAGCTCCGTCATATCCTCTTCATAGCCCTGACTTCTTCTGAATACTATCACCAGTATCATCACAAGGAGCACTATAAAAAAGGTGACCGCATATATGATCTTTTCTTTTTTCGTTATAAGCTCTGCCATACCTACAGCCCTATGCTTTCTTTGATGAAGGCGGCATATGCCTCCTGCCCCTCTATGTTAAGATGAATACCGTCACTGTAGAACCATTCGGGATGCTCCAATGAATAGGCATTCCAGTCCACATAATGCACATTTGGATTTACCGCACAAAGCTGTATGAGATATGTGATCACATCTCCTGCCCAGGCAGTCCCCTTTGCATTCACCCAGTAGATCTCTCTTTCAGGTCCCACTGCATCCACCAGGTTCTGATAGGTCTGGAAATTCTCGGCTCCGTTTGTGCCAAGATGTATGACCACAGTGCTTCCCAGATGTCCGGACATTTTCAGGGCCTCCACTTCTTCCATACCCTGCATGATCCTTCTGTTTTGGGCTGCACTGATATATATACCGGGCATCATTTCCTGCATGGACGGTACCGCGCCAAGCATGACGGAATCTCCGATAGCCGTCACACCGTTTGCTATAAGATCATTCAGGTTTTCTTCGGCCACCTGCTGCCCCGTCACCCGTAAAGTCTCATCATCCACATTGACCAGGATAGATGAGATCTGTTCCGTTAAAAATCTGGCCTTCTGCTCTGCTTCCTGTTCCTTTAAGAGCTTCTCGTTCTGCTCCAGCACCAGTTTCAGTTCTTCCATGTCGGCGCTGTATTTAGATGCACGTACCGTCTGATACTGAGTGAGTGAAAAGCAAAGAACTGTGATCCCCACTCCGGCTATAAGGCTCACTGCTTTTCCCGTCCGCTTCAGTTTCCGTGTGGAAAGAAGAAGGAAAGTGAGTCCATGTACTATCACGGCAAGCACAGTGATAAGCACTATGCAAATGAGCAAATAGGGAATGGTGGGGATCCCTGCAAAGAAGTATTTCACAAACCATATGGATGGATACATCACCAGATATATCTCGTAACTAAGTTCACCCACCGTGCGTATTATCGGCATGTCATATATCTTTCCGATCCTCTTCTGATGAAGAAGAATACAGGTAAAAAGAAGTGCAAAAAGCAGAGTGTAGAACTGCATCATTCCTCTGTAGTTTGCTGCAGATTCTCCATGCACCGTAAGATACATAAATACCATGCATATAAGTGAAAATAGTGACAGGGCCCAAAGAACGATCTTCCCCCGCTTCATCCCCTTTCCAAGGGCCGGTATGCGGATAGTACCCATGGCCATGCCGAGAAACAGGGCAAATGCTCTGGTATCAGTTCCATAATATACTCTGGACGGATCCACTCTGGGGTCGAAAAGATACACCGTTTCCAGTGCAGATATCACAGTGAGAATGAGAAGTACCAGCACTACCACGAATCTTCCGGACTCATGTTTTTTCTCTTCCAGCTTTTTAAATACTGCCCTGCCGAGAAGAAATACAGGCGGAAACAGTAGATAATACTGGACTGTGAGACCGAAATACCAAAGATGTGTGAAAGGTGAAGAGTTCAGTATCCTGTCGAAATACGAAGCATTCTGTACTATCTGCCACCAGTTGTTGTATCCGAATACGATACTGAATATCTCGCTTCTAAGCCCTTTCGGATAGTCGGGGCGAAGAATGAGGATGGCTGCGATAAATAAAGACAGCACGATAAGAAGGGCAGGATAGAGTCTTTTTATCCTCCTCTTATAATATGTCACGACCGAAAACTCCTGGGGTGCTCCGTGTATCATGAGATAACCCATCATGATAAAGAAGCCGTTAACTCCAAGATATCCCCCCGGGAAATACTCCGGGAGGATATGGTATAAGACTATTCCTATGATCGCAAATGCTCTCAGTCCGTTCATTCCGGACAGATGAAGCTTATGATTCATTATCCCTCGCTTATAATGTAACTATAAATCTGTCAAAGGCCTTCAGGCCCTCTTCGTTCTGCTTGTACACTCCGGCATCTTCCAGCACACGGCAAAAGACTTTTCCCGTCTCTTCCTTCAGAATGTCCATGATGTTATCCCTATCCACTTTATCATATCCCGGCAGAAATTCATCCACCCAATCTGCATGTTTTTTCAGATCTTCGTTTGAGCATATATCTTTTCCGTCCACGATGTATTCTGCCAGCAGTTCCAGCTCTCCTTTAAGTCTGGCCGGCAGCACTGCCAGTCCCATCACTTCTATAAGGCCGATATTCTCTTTCTTAATGTGATGAAGCTTCTCATGTGGATGATAGAGCCCCAGAGGATTCTCGGGAGTGGTGATATTATTCCTGAGTGTGAGATCCAGTTCAAAGAGATCTCCGCGCTTCCTGGCTATGGGAGTGATGGTGTTATGGGGTTCCCCGTCCGTCTCTGCATATATATATGCAGCTTCATCCGTATAGCCTCTCCAGGCTGTGAGGATGTGGTCTGCCAGTTCTATGATCCTTTTTTCGTCTTTGCACTGGAGACGTATCACGGAAAGGGGCCACTTCACTATGCCCGCATTCACATCTTCAAATCCCTTCACGGTAAACTTCTTCACGAAATCCGCTCTTTCCATGGCAAAAGTATAATGCCCGCCCTGGAAATGATCGTGTGACAGGATGGAGCCTCCCACGATGGGTAGATCTGCATTTGATCCCAGGAAATAATGAGGGAAAGCCTTCACAAAGTCAAAAAGCTTTATGAATGTGGCCTTCTCTATCTTCATGGGAGTATGCTCTCCGTTAAAGACGATGCAATGCTCATTGTAATACACATAAGGTGAATACTGAAATCCCCAGCCGCTGTCATTTATGGTCACGGGGATTATCCTGTGATTCTGTCTGGCAGGATGATTCACTCTGCCTCTGTATCCTTCGTTCTCCATACAAAGAAGGCACTTGGGATATGAAGACTGCTTCGCATTCTTTGCGGCAGCAATGGCCTTCGGGTCCTTCTCCGGTTTGCTGAGATTAATGGTGATGTCAAGCGTCCCGTACTCTGTGTCGCATGTCCACTTCATGTCCTTTGCCACTCTGTCCACACGTATATAATTACTGTTCCTGCTAAGGTCATAGAAATACTCGGTAGCCTTTTCTGGAGAGATCTCATACTCTTCTTTGAACTTTCTCTGTACCTCTGCCGGCCGTGGCATAAGGCAGTTCATGATCTTCGTATCAAAGAGATCCCTGTATACTATGCTGTCCTCTATCAGGCCCTTCTTCACAGCCTCATCCAACAGATCCCCCAGTATCTCTTCCAGTCTGATATCCTTAAGATCCACTTTGGGATCCGTATATTCATCCTCGTCCATCACTTCCAGTATCTGATTAATGGCATATACTCTTTCGCACTCGTCTATAAGACCCTTCTGCACACCGTATTCTGCCAGTTTCTTAATACTTTCCTGTATCATCTTCTATTCCTCCTGCTCTAAAGATTCTTCTTCATTTGTATCATAAGCCGCGTCCTCAGATGATCTGTCCTCCATAGTATATGAAGCACCTGTATCCATGATATATGAAAAGGCTTTCACCACGTATGGCATACAAAACTCGCTGTCATGTCCGCCGTCTCCCAGTTCAAAGAAGTGTTCCACTCCCTGCTCTCTTAAATGTCTGTCCAGAAGAATGGTGGGAATACCGAATTTATAGAGGTCCCTGTTACCCACCACCATGAAATGTTTAAACTGCGAAAGATCGCTGCCGGACATTGAAAGCATCTTTTTGAGGGGATTGTCTCCCATGTTTATGGCTCCGAAAAAGCTGGCCACTCCGGAGAACAGATCCGGATGATTCAGCGCTATCTCATACGCTCCGCATCCTCCCATGGATGCGCCCACTATGTATCTGGCATCGCGGGTGTTCATGGTGCGGTAGTTGCTGTCTATATAGGGGATGATCTCTTCTGCCACCATTTTATCCCAGTCGCCCCTCCACCAGCTTTCGCCTGAGCTGTTCGGTAGCACCAGGATCATTTCCGGCAGAGTGCCTTCTTCCATAGCGTTTAAAATCATCTCATCCATATGATCGGCTGCATATGACCGGGGAGTGCTTCCCATCTGATGCAGCACATATACCACAGGATATGCCTTGGCGGCATTCTTTTCGTCATCATATCCTTTCGGCAGGAGGATAAGCATATCCTCATCCACAGTATCTGTCTCAGCTTTCAGTGCGGATGCTCTGTATGCGGACGGCATGGTGATCTCGATAAAACCTGAATCATTTTTCTCGGGAACATCTTTCGGTGCAGCTTCTTCATCCGAAAGCTTTATCATTGGGTGTCCGCTATACCACCCGCCGTCTCCCGATGTGTTACATACTAGAAGCAGTATCTCGTTGACACCGCCGACATTCAGAAGTTCAGAGGGTACAGTGTAGTTTCTCTCCCTATCCCATGCGTTGTCCACGGGTCTTAAGGTCTCCGGGTCCGCACCTGTGTATCCCACCATCTCTCCGTTTACGAAGCATACATCCGTCTCATCTATGCATCCCAGTGAAAGCTCATAGTTTTTACCTTCACCTGCAGGGAAATCCGAAGGTATACTAAACTCCTTCGCGTACCACACAGCTCCCATATATCCGCTCATATCCTGTGATGCGGCAAAGGAACTGTCCCACCATCCCAGGCAGGGTGTCACTGTTTCCCATGTCTTATAATCCGATGGAAGTGATGTGATATTCATCCCGTTTACAGTGTTAAACTGCCAGCCACCGGAAAGGTCCATAAAGTATTCTCCATTAGATGTGTCTGCCTCCTGCTTCCTTATGAGGGGTGTTGATGCCAGCTCATATTCATATCCGAGAACAGTCGCATAAAGAACCACATTTGAAAACTCTCCCCGTACCACATTCGGGATCATTCTGGGGTATTCGCTTTCCTGCTGTCCTTCTGCTATCGCCACATCCTCTGTCACAGGATCTGCCAGTCTTTCATTTGTTTCGGGATCTGTAACCACATAGGACAGAGTGATCACTTCATCTTCACCGGGGAAGAATGAGCTTAGCTTTTCATCCATGTTCAGAGTATAGAAAGCCCGCACTTCCGCCTCGTTTTCCTCTATGGCGGCAGGGTCTGTCTCAATATGCCCCGAGATCAGATCCTTCATCAGCCTGTCTGAGTATCCTTTCACCAGGTCTTTATACTCATTGGCATAAAAGGCATCATCGGCCATACCGTTTTTTATGGTGAGATTTATCACATCCGGGCCACCGTTTCCATAATACGCATAATTGCTGCTGTCATAAGCGGTGCCTCTTTCTATAAAGTCAGAAATGATCTTATTTGCCCCGCCCTTAACATATGAACCCGGTTCTTCGGATGCAGCGCTCATATATGTATAGAATTCATTTGTGCCCTGGTATGTGAGTTTTCCGTCAGTGATGATCTTCGACAGATCTCCGTACTTTTCTATCCAGGGATTATCCTCTCCTGTGAAATTTCCCTGGATGCACCCCACACCCATGAAGGTGTCTGCCTCCTGCTTAAATCCTTTATTCCCGTCTGTATAAGCAAGTGCCATGGCCAGGTATCCGCCCACATTATCTCCTGCTATTACCCTGGCTTCCGGATCCGGCACGGTACGAAATGAAGCATCCACTTCAGCGATCACATCATGCATAATCTTATATGGATCAGTGTTTTCTTCAAATGAGACGGATACTATGATCATCTCTACTCCATCCAATGAATCCATGAACTCATCCATATCCATATTTGAGGTGTTTTGAGAAGCATCCAGACCGTTACTTGGCATCAAGTAAAAACATGGGTACCTGGTGGTACCCTCTTCATCATAGCCCGCAGGGAGTGTGACTGTATAGTCACATCCCTCTATCTTTGTTTCAATGCTTGAAGTATTCCCCTGCGTTTCCGTCGCAGCGCATCCTGAAAGAAGCATGGATGCCACGGCCATCACCGCCATGAAGATTACCAGAAGCAGAGCTATGAAGCGTACTGTTTTCTTTTTCATCTCTACTTACCTTTCCAATTTCGTACCCCCTATGTTATCATTGAAACAGGTAAAAGTCTATATTTCTTGGGGACTGCGCCCGGCCGGATCGTCTGTCGCTGCTCCAAGCTGCAGCAAGGATTTTCTAGCAGACAGAGGTTATCACCATGAAAAAGATTTTGTTCATCACACATCAGCTTTCCCGGACCGGGGCACCCATCGTGCTCCTTGATATGATACGTATCTGTAAGGATGCAGGGTATGACATTTCCCTCATCTCCCTTCTGGAAGGGGAACTTCGGACTGAAATAGAAGAAATGGGTATTTCTATAGAGATCAAAGATGATTTCTTTAACGACAGAGATGCCTTTCGTCCCTATGCGGAATCCTTCGATACAGTGATCTGTAATACCCTCATATGCTATCAGGTGATCCATGTGATGAACGGATCCCATACTCCCGTGATATGGTGGATCCATGAAGGCGAACAGTACTTTGATTACTTCAAAAAAGTCCTTCCCAATTTCAAAAATCTGACCTCGAATATCAAGGTCTTTTCAGTGGGACATTACGTGCAGGAAGTGATAAAACGGCGCTATGATGCTGACACTTCCATCCTGCATTTCGGCGTGAGGGATGTGTCAAGAGACATATCATGCACCATAAATCCCTGGCTGTATCCCGACAGGATGCATTTTGTCACTTCAGGGACATATTCCGCAGTGAAGGCTCAGGATGTGCTTTGCAAAGCCATTGAACTCCTGCCGGAAGAAGACCTTAAACGCTGTGAATTCCTTTTCTGCGGAAAGGAAGATATGGTAGATGATGAGGTCTTCAGTGCTGTCTCTGCTCTTTGCGGCAGATACGAAAACGTTCATAAACTCTCGTCCCTTTCTCATGACAAGATGATGGAAGTCATGGCAACCATGGACTATCTCATAGTGCCCTCCCGTGTGGATCCCATTCCCACAGTGGCAGCAGAAGCCATGATGATGAACCGTCCCTGTATAATCACTGATGTGTGCGGTATCGCACATTATCTTAAAGATGGAGACAATGCCTATACCTGTCCTCCGGATGATCCGAATGCCTTATGCGAAAAGATCAGGGAAGCCTTGAATCGTCCTTTAGATTACGCCGGTCTTTGCTTTGAAAGCAGGAAGGTTTACGATGAACATTTTTCATATGATCTGTTCAAAGATAAAGTCCTTTCGCTGATAGAAAACAGACCAAAAGATAAACTGATATTTGCCGTGGGTGTCTATGACATCCTGGATATCTTCACCTATGAACTGATCCCTGCTTTCGAAGAGCTGGGTTATGAGACATTTCTCTTTGACTCAAAAGATATGGTAAAAAGCCTGGGGCTCCTATATGACTTTATTAAGACTCCTGTGAAGGCCTGCATCACCTTTAATAACCTGGCCTTTAATACGGAGATCACACCGGGCACCAATCTCTGGGAAGCTCTGAATATCCCCGTGATAAACATCCTTATGGATCATCCCTTCTGTCATAAAAAGGCCCTGGATGATGCCCCGTCAAATGCTATAGTTCTTTGTCCGGACAGAAACCATATGCGATACATGCAGCGGTTTTATCCCACGATCCCCACAGTGGGATTCCTGGGACACGGCGGTAAGCTCCTCCCCGGACCTGTAAAGCCCATAACGGAAAGGTCCATAGATATCCTCTATGCCGGCGGGATCTCCAGAAAATTCGCATATGAGATGATGCCGGATTTTGCCAAATATAATTTTGATGCCAAATCCGTAGCTGATAATGCCTATGCCCTTATGTTAGAACATCCTTCCCTTACCACGGAAGAAGCCATAGAAACCTGCCTTAATAATGCGGGCATCAACCTTTCCGATCCGGATCTTTGCACTCTGATAGAAGAACTTCACTATATCGATCTTCTTATAGTGTCACATTTCAGAGAGCTTACGGTACGCACTCTGGCAGAAGCCGGACTGCATATCACCCTCTACGGTACGGGCTGGGATGTGTGTGAATGGATACAGGACTGCCCCACTCTTGATTTTAAAGGACGTGTTTCCGCTTATGAGATTGTGGAACTTATGAAGGATACAAAGTGTGTGCTTTCCACCATGACCTGGTTTAAGGACGGCACCCATGACCGTGTGTTTAACGGGATGCTGCAAGGAGCCTTTACGGTGACTGACAGTTCCGTATATATGAGGGAGGAATTTGTGTCCTATAATCCTGCTTCCGATAACTATAATGATGCGGAGCTCTTTATGTTTGAGCTGAGTGAAATTGCGTCTCTTCCGGATGCTTTAAAAGCTATCTTTTCTTCTTCGGAGAAAATGCAGACCATGGCAAATAATGGCAGAAAAAAAGCTCTTTCCTCCCACACCTGGGCGGCGCGGGCGAAAGAGCTGCATGAAGATCTGCTAAAATATCTGTGATCAGGAGACCTTATCCTGTCAACTGTTTATACTTATCTTACAATGCGGGCAAACCTCGTGAGCCCCATCAGCATACACTCCTCCGCAATAATTGCAGATCACTTCATCCGGTCTTTTGAAATCGCTGGTGCATATATATGACTCCAGCATAGGATCTTTCTCCGGATTAAGCGGGAGTGCAAATATAAGGTAGATTACACCAACTACAAACATTCCAAGAACTACTAAATACAGCAGAAGCATTATGAGGTCATCCATTCCCGGGAAACAGGAGAATACCGTCCACCCTATAATCAGATCAAAAACGATGAGCCAGAACACAGTCCTTTTTTTCCACTTTCTGGCATCATCCAGAGTGTATGGTCTGTCACTGAAATAATATCTGGGCTTTTTATCCACGTAATAAACATACCTGTGACCATTGAGATAATAACGCGCTCCAAATTTGGGGTTTTTCAATTGCATTGTTCTTTGCGGAAATCTTTTGTATGAATTCATAATTCTCCTCTCATGTCATTCCCGGCTGTAATCCTAAGACATGGCGGCATCCAGCAGGATACCAAGGAGTCTACGGTATGAGAACACCTCACAGGCGGTCTCGTATCCGCGAGTGCGGATAGCCTCACGTTCCGTGTCGTGAGTCAGATAATAGTCTATCAGATCCAGAAGCTGTTCCGGACTTTCAAACCAGACTATATTATCCCCGTTTTCAAAATAGAGAGACATTTCCGGCTGGAAATTAGTAATGATAAATCCTCCTGCTCCCAGCACATCCGTCACACGAAGGGGTATGCCGCTTAAGATGGAGCGAAGGCTGAAATTTAGGTTTATCTTGCTTCGTCTGAAGATAGCCGGCATATCTTTATAATAATCCGCATATCCCAGTTTCTTTACATTCGAAAGATGCTCCATGGACTCCGGCAGCTTATCAGTAGCAATGCTTATTTTAAAGCGCTTTGCAATACTTAGCATAATCTCTTCGCGCTCTATCACAGTTACATTTTTCCGGATCCAGTCCCGATAGATATCCGCATTTCTTTTCTCGTACTGTTCCCCCAGATCCACCAGAGCTATGCGGGAAAGCTCTTCCACATGAGCAGCATCGAATGCTTCTCCTATGAGGTCATACCCGTACAGTCGAAGCTGGCATCTGGAGATCCCGTCAATATATCCCCTGAGACGCTGCGGCATATTTGCCACCTGTTCCAGGTGGTTATATGAGTTCTTATAAAAAGATCCCAGAAAGCTCACGTCATGCAGATATTCATTTTCTGACGTGGCCACACTTTTCAGTCTTTCGATATTCACCCCAAGGGGCAGGGAATATGCATTAGCCCCACGGGATATAAGATCGTCACATTCGTTTTTATCAAAACAAAAGATCCTGTTACATGCATTTGAAACAGACCTGGAATATAAAGGAAGGTTCGGGCAATCCGATATCCATGAGGAATACAGGATGCCCTCGCTTTCACATATGTTCGATATGATGGGAAAATAATTCATGGTGAATACCATGTCATATCCTTCTTTAAGCCGCTTTCTGAATGCCTCTTCGAAATGCTCATCTTTATCGAAGGATGTTCGTTTGGTCTGATCCACCTTCACATCATGTCCCATGGATAAAAGTGTGTCTACCACATCATCTTTCATCCATTCCTGCCACGCATAGTACAGAATCTTCATTTTTATTTTTTAAGAGCTATAGCCTCTATTTCAAGGAGCACATCCTTCGGAAGTCTGGCCACTTCCACACATGATCTGGACGGATAGGGCTCGGGGAAATGCTTTGCATATACTTCGTTTATCTTTCCGAAGTCGTTCATCTCCTTAATGAACACTGTGGTCTTCACCACATTTGCCATATCCGAACCTGCTGCATTAAGAAGGTTCCCCATGTTCTTAAATGCCTGCTCTGCCTGTGCTTCCACACTGTCAGGGATCTCTCCTGTCTCCGGTACCACGGGTATGATACCCGATGTATATACCATATCCCCTACTTCGATAGCCTGTGAATAAGGTCCGATAGCTGCCGGTGCCTTGTCTGTACTGATCACTTTTTTCATCTTCTTTTCCTCCTTGTCACACTAATCTGATCTTTCCGTCAGAAAGGTCTATCAGTCTTTCTTTATACAGATGTCCCACTGCCCGCTTAAACGCATTTTTAGTGAGACCTGTTTCTCTTTTTATCACTGCAGGATCCGCCTTTTCCGTAAACGGAAGCACTCCCGCATATTCCCTGAGAAGTGACAGGATCTTCTCACTGTCAGTCTCTATCTCCTCGTATGCTTTCCCCCGAAGGGATATATCCAGCTTCCCGTCTTCCTTCACATTAGTGACCCTGGCGCTTATCACATCGCCTATCCGAAGATGGGACACATCTTCATGTCTGGGGATCATGGCGGAATATTTATCATCCACTGCGGCATAGGTTCCGAAATCATGGCCGAATTCATAGATCCTGGCAGAAACCTGATCTCCGATAACATACGGCGGATTCATACTGAGAAGATGATAAAGCCCTTTCATACTGGCAGAAAGCCTGTGGCTCTTATCCTCATACATCCTTACCAGTACCTCGTCACCCGCTTCGGGACGTCCGTTCATCTCTTTATACGGCATGAAGAGATCTCTCTCCAGCCCCATGTCAAGGAAAGCACCTATCTTATTCACTTCCTTTACCGAGAGCACTGCCACCTGCCCTTTTGTGATGAGCGGAGTGTTTACTGTGGCAATGGGACGATCCTTCGAATCTTTATATAAAAACACCCGGATCTCAGCACCGATAGCTGCATCTTCCGGAAGCTGTTTTTTCGGAAGGAGCACATGGGCTTCCTTCGGTGCCTTCTCATCGATGAGATACGCTCCGATATCTGTCAGCTTTTCTATTTTAAGCTTATTAATCTTTCCAAGTTCCATATCCTATGCTCCGTAAAACTCAGCCACGGAATATATGTCTCCGCTTTCCGAAAGCAGCGCCACAGCCGTCATGTCATCGCCCACGCGTTTGCTCACCGTCACCACGTCATTAAGCACTGCCTGCTTTCTGTATTCCACGCGGATCCTTCCTATTTTGAAATCCTCCGGAAGACACTTAGCCGCTGCTTCCACATAGTATTTATTATTCATATGATGATTGGTATCAAGATGCATCGGGGACACCCTGAAGTCATAGACTTTACTTAAGTCCTCGGGAGTGGGTACCTTTCTGGGGCCCCATTCTCCGGCAAGGGGCTCATCCTCCCCATAGGCATCCTTCATTTCCTGAGGCACTCTGATAGGTACCATCCTGTTCAGGTCCATCAGTGTCCAAATGGAATGAGCGTCTGCGTACACTTTGCCACCTGTAGAGGATACCTGCATATCTCTGTATGCCATAAGAGATTTGTAGCCTGCAGACCAGGTATCTATATATATATTCTCTCCCATGGCAGGCATTTCATTAAGGCGTATCTCCCATGTGAGTATGAACCATCCCATGCGCTTTTCCCTAAGAGTTTTATTTTTAAATCCCGTATCTTCAGAGTGAAATGTGGCCACATCCTGAAAGTAGTCCACCAGATCCGGCAGGGTAAGCCGTCCTTTGTCATCCGCCTCACTGTACCGCACTCTGCTTTCCATTCTGTATCTCATTTATATGTCCTTCCTGTCTGTCGGTAAACCCTATATGCAACAACAGTTGCAAAACAGGTTTAAAAGTATCATGTTAAGGCACCAGCTTCCTCCGTTATCATAGGGCTGTTCATAGCCGGAGCGCTTCACCTTATACCATCCTCCGGTGCTTCCGAAGGGATTCTGGTATGTAGTATCAGAATATGATCCTGAGCCGTCCAGATGCTGCATGAGCTGACGATATCTCAGATTATTGGGTTCAAAAGAAAGGGCTCTGGCCACATAGTTTCTGGCGTCGCTTAGATTAAGCATGCCCTCGGATGCCACCGCCGCCAGATAGTACCACTCTCCCCGCCTGTTCTCTGCCGGGATATTAAGAAGCACATTCATGGCCTCTTTATAATAGCCGTTTGAAATATAATTCTGTGCTGCGCGAAGCTGGTTCGTCTGGGCTGCACCCCTGGGTCCCGAGCTGTATCCGTAAGCACTGGAATATCCCCTCTCACGCTCCTTCATGATGAGGTCGTAAGCCTGCTGCACCTGCTTAAACTTCTCTTCGGCTGCCGCCTTATTCGGGTTATTGATGTTGGCATCCGGATGATATTTACGGCTGAGTGTTCTATATGCTTTTTTAATTGTGTCTTCATCGGCGTTTCTGTCTACGCCCAGCACCTGATACGGATCCACGTCATCCCTCCACGACATAACCATAGTCTTCCTTCGTATATGCATCAATAGCAAAAAGTGTGCTCGGCACGGAATCCTGCGCAACTTTTTGCTATTGATACATATACTGCTCGATAAGTACAGTATGTGGATTTGCTGACCAAAACCGCACGCAGGATTCCGTGCCGAGTACGGTTTTGGTCAGCAAATCCATATGCGTCACTTTATACAGGCAAAGCGATAAGCCGGGTTATGTCGTGTGCGATCATCTATCTAGACTCCCCGTTGCCGGCGAGTTCAAGCGACCAACCCGCAGCAGACGGGCCGCCCTTAGCTGCTATCTGGTCTTGCTTCGGATGGGGTTTACATGGCTCCCCTTGTCACCAAGAGGACGGTAGTCTCTTACACTGCCTTTCCACCCTTACGCGTCGAAACGATCATCGCTGTCGTGTCAGGTTGCAAGCAACCTGCCACTAACGCTTTGATGTTTCTCCTTCTCCCCACGAATGCAATTCGTGGGGGCCCCTGCCCCTTGCGGGGCTAAGGTGGCGCGCGGTATATTTCTGTTGCACTGTCCTTAGAGTTGCCTCCACCGGATGTTATCCGGCATCCTGCCCTGTGAAGCCCGGACTTTCCTCTCCCTCATTAAAGAGGCAGCGATCGCATGCTCTACCTGCATCAAACAATTAGTGAGTATAACACAATCTTATAGATTTGTCCTTTTCTTCTTTAAGAGGTTGTATTTGGTCCATACACCGGAGTAGATGATGTTTCTGATGATCTCCCCATTCTTCAGTATGGGAAGTCTTTCGAAAGCCATGGCGCATTCGCCCATGGTCTCAATGAGAAAGCCGTCCACGATCTTAAAAAGCACCTCACGGTTTTCATTTAATCTATAACGTAAAGGATTATAGTTATCGTTCTTTATGTCCTTTTCAAGATCCTGATATGCATCCATTATGTAGATAAATTGCCCCAGAGCAAAGGCCATTTCCAGAAGGTCCTCCTTTAAAAGGTCATTCTCTTTGAATAAAAAGATTTCCTCCATCACCTTTCCCGTATAAGAAGATATAGTGAATATGTCCGCTTCTTTTCTCTTCTCAGCGGCATATACCTCTTCCATATAATTTTCTATGGCCTGCGCCTGGCGCCTGTATTTCATTGAAAGCTCACGATATAAAGGCGTAAGTGACTGTTTAATCTTTTCCTTCACCCGGCTGCCCTCATCTTTCACGTCATCGTTAAGCTTATGATATGAAAGCATAATGTCCATGGCTGCAGCATATTCTGTAACACAGTTTTTTATCCTGTCCCTTTTATTAAATGGATGATAGTTACAACGGAATGTGTCCTTTTCTTCTCTTGGTTCATACATACCTGTCAGAATCAAAATAAGGAAGGTCATGTCGTAGTTCAGCATAAACCTTCCCTTTTTCCCGGCCATATTCTTAAGGGCTTCGCAAAGCCCGCAATAATATCCCTGATATATTTTTCTGTCCTCTTCCGAAAGAGTTTCACGATTCACATTGATATAGCCAAACATTCTATGCTTCCCTATAGAAGCATATACCGCTCCGGCCTCTGTCCTTGGCCTGATACAGTGCTATATCCGCTTCTTTAAAAATGCTTTCCATGGTCTTTCCCATCTGACCGAATGTCACGCCCACACTTATGGAAACAGGCGGCACTTCATTCTTTTTTCTTTGTAATCTTTCGTTTATCCGCCCCACCTTTTTCTCTATAGTATCCCTATCCTTTTTGCCTGTCTTCAGCATGATGACCACGAACTCGTCGCCACCCAGTCTGCAGATATATGCTTCCTCGCCGAAATTCTTCCGCAGACTGTTTGCCACTCTGATAATGACTTTGTCTCCTATGTCATGTCCGAATGTATCATTCACATCTTTAAATTTATCCAGGTCCACCATGAGTATGGCTGATGTCTCTATATCCAGGTTATCCAGTAAGAATTCGTATCCCCGTCTGTTATAGAGCCCCGTCAGTTTATCATGCGATGCTTCGTATACCAGTTTTTCTTTTTTCTCCCGGTTCATCTGGTACATCACGTTATAGTTCTTTTCCAGGAATCGAAGCTCATATGCCCCCGTCAGTGGAATATCCTGGTCCCTTCGCACGAAATCCACTGCCTGCTTCAGCGGAACCAATACCTGACTGGATACGAATGCCACGATCACAAGCATCACTCCTATCAGTAAAAAAGTGAGCAGGTGCTCCAGAAATACCTGCCTTTCCAGCTGTTCAAATATAGCATTCTGCTCATCTTCCAGTGAAGATGACAACTGTGAAAGACAGCTTTGCATATGATCCGCGATCAGATCTTTCTGATGTCTGTAGCTTTCTCCGAAAAGCAGTTCCTCTGCCTTTGACCGTTTTTCACTGTCAGAAAGCAAAAGCTCGGAACTGGAAAGGCTCACGTTTCTCACTTCTTCCGGCAGTTCCGATTCGTCATATCCGTATCCTATGGCAGCCAGTTTAGCCGCATGATACTCCAGATCCATAAGGCTCACCGACTCTGTCATGGCTCCCGCCAGACTGTTATACGCATCATTTTTCCCATGATACTCCGACAGATTCTTGAGTGCCTTTTCTCTTCTCATGGTCACATTAGCTTCTTCAAAATAATTATCCAGATACAGACGGTCTCCCGACACCACAAAACTTCGTATCTGCTCAGTAAGATAATCGGAGGCATCCTGCATATCATAGGCGCTTCTGCTCCACCCCACCATCTGCCTGGTGAGAGTCAGGGTCTCGCTGAAAAGATGGGATGTGTATTGCATCGCCACAAACAGCGCGATAGATATGAAGCCCGCAATGATGACCATCAGGATGTTTACTTTCCTTACGGAAACTCCGTGCCTACTGATATATTTAAACATTAAAGCAGCTACCCCCGATGAATTCTCGAACTAGTGAGTTATTATTAATGATCTCCGACGGTATGGGCAGGAAATAGTCAAACAGTTTTATCAGCCGCTTTGCCTCGCTGTATTCCGGTGCATCCGGTTCTATACCGTATAGCAGCGGCAGAGCATATTGTTTCAGAACTGACATTTCATATATGAGTGCGGAATTGAACATGGTATCCGCTTCTTCCTGAAATGGGAATATATTCTTTCTTTCTCCTCTTCTTACGGAGTCCCACATTCCTATGGTACCCTGTGCAGAATATCCTCTGGTCCTTGCATCTCTGACTATCCTTCGGATCAGTCTGCCGTCCGACGTGGACAGGGGATTATGCTCGTCTATGGACAGCTGGGTCAGTGCACTGATATATACCTTGAACTTCGACTCCTTTGGCAGTCTCTCAGACATTCTGTCATTAAGTCCATGTATTCCTTCGATAACAAGAATATCATTTTTACCGAGCTGGAGATAGTGGTCTCTGTACTCTCTTTTCCCTATCTTGAAATTAAAACTGGGAATGAGCACTCTTTCTCCCGCAAGAAGCTTTTCCATGTCGGTGTTAAACTGGTCTATGTCTAAGCCCTCTATGGCCTCGAAATCCTTCTCTCCGAATTCATCCAGCGGTATCTGATCCCTGTTCAGGTAATAATCATCCAATGCCACGGGATGCGGATGCACTCCTCTGGCTGCAAGCTGAGTGGACAGCCTGTGTGAAAATGTGGTCTTCCCGGAAGATGAGGGACCGGCTATCATCACGAATTTTCGGCTGCTGTCCGAAAGTATCTCCTCTGCTATCTGTCCTATGCGGGCTTCCATCAAGGCCTCCTGCATACGGACTATACCGTCTCCCCTTCCTGCTGCTATGGCATCATTTAACGCACCCACGGTACCGATCTCCATGGTGTCGCTCCATTCGTTTGAGAGCTTCAATACATTAAATAGCTTCTTTGCCGGATGGAAGGGATATACCTCTTTTGTCTTTTTATTATCCGGAAACTGCAGCACAAAGCCGTCGTCATAATCATGCACTTCGAAATACTTAAGATAACCTGCGGATGGCACCATATATCCGAAGAAATAATCGAAGAGCCCGTCCAGCTCATAGATATTTACGTTTGATGCCGAACGGTAACGAAGGAGCCTGTCCTTTTCGTTCATTCCTTCCTCCCGGAAGATAGCTCTGGCTTCATCAGTCTTCATCGTGGTCTTTTTAAAGGGCAGATCAAGATCCCGAAGCTCGCACATACGATCATACAGCTTCTTCAGCTCTTCCTCGGTCAGCTTCTTTCCGGATGTGAGCCTGCAATAGAAGCCCTGTCCGATGGAATACTCCACCCGAACGTCTCTGTCCTTTTCATCCACCACATCCATAAGGGCCCTTTGCATGAGAAAGATCACGCTTCTTCGATAGGTGCGCTGCCCGTTCTGATCGGCTGTGGTGACGAAAGATATATCTCCCTCAGGCTTCACCTTTTTATTAAGTTCTCTCAGTTTCCCTTTCTGATATGCCAGCACCACATCATCTTCGTAGCGGTCCTTCAGATCGTTTATCACTTCTTCAAAGGTGATATTGTCGCTGTATTCCTTTTCAAATTCCTTTTCCTTTACTGTTACTTTCATATATCGTTTTCCCCTTTATATGGTTTTAAATGGCTCGGACAGTCCTTCTCCTGCCACTTCTATTCCCTTATCCTTAAGGTCCTTTTCCAGTAATTCTACCATATAGTCCACAAAAATGTGCTCTATTCCGTAATGTCCCGCATCAATAATATTAAGACCTTTTTGCACCGCATCAATGCCGTTATGATGGTCTATATCTCCGGTGATCAGCGTGTCCGCCTTCTTTTCCACGGCCAGGTCTATATAGCTCTTACCCGATCCCGGCACCACTGCTATCCTTTTTGCCTTTGCATCATCTGCTCCGTAGAATCTAACAGAGCTGATATCAAATGTCTTTTTCACAAAGGCGGCAAGCTCCGAAAGCGTGGTGGGCTCCTCTGTATCGGCTATAAATCCGATGCCTGCATTTTCTCCTGTGACATCAAGGATCTTTGGATCCTTAAAGCCTAAAATCTCTGCTGCCTGTTCTCTCATTCCGTATGCATCGAAATTCGTATGCATGGAAAAACACGAAATGTCGTATTTGATGAGTTCACGGATCCTCCTACCCAGGTAATCATCCTGGCGTATATTCTTTATATCAGAAAAAATGAGAGGATGATGAGTGATGATAAGATCCGCGCCGTATGATACGGCATCGTGGATGGTCTTATCGGAGGCATCAAGTGCCACATATATCTTTCCTATGTCCTGTTCCATGTCGCCCACCATAAGGCCGCTGTTATCCCAGGCTTCCGCCGCTTCAGGCGGTGCGATCCTATTCAGGTATTCTACGATTTCGTATAACTTCATACTCACCAGACCTCCAGAATGCTTTCTATCAGGTGGATGCTTTCCTTCACTTCCTCTGCCCGCTGATGCCTTTTTTCCGGCAGTCCGGACAGGATCTCGTTTTTTATTCCGAGTTCTCTCTGCAGATATTCATAGAGCACGGGATGCCTTTCTTTTAAGAGAAGGGGCCCGTAAAGAAAGTCCTTTTCTTCCGGCTTTTTAGCCCATGCGTTTTCTCCATTGATCTCGCCCGGAGGAGAAACCTTCATCATGGGATAGTATTTCCCGTCTTCTTCCACCATGTCTTCTGCTATCAGACGGTATCCCTCTTTAAAAAGATATTCTCTGAATCCCTTCAGCTCTGACTGGGGCTGGAGGATCAGCTCCTTAACGGATGAGAGCACTTCCTTTCCGTTTTCCAGGATGTGCATCATCACATTTCCGCCCATTCCCGCTATGACCACGGAATCTGCTTCGTCTTTCTTCAGCTCCTCTGCCCCGTCTGAAAGCCTGAGTTCTATCTTATCACTGAGTCCCGCCTCTTCTATATGCTCCCTGGCCCGAGCCAGCGGATCTTTGCGAAGATCCATGGCATAGGCAAAGGGGCACACGCCCTGCTCTATCAAAGCTATGGATAAAAAGCCATGGTCACACCCTATATCGCAAATCACATATCCGGGTGTGACCATGTTAAAAAGACTCTGTAACCTGGCGCTTAACTTCACCATTACTCTAAGTAATCTTTCAGCTTTCTGCTGCGGCTGGGATGACGCAGTTTTCTTAATGCCTTAGCTTCTATCTGTCTGATACGCTCTCTTGTGACATTAAACTCCTTACCCACTTCTTCCAGCGTACGGCTTCTTCCGTCCTCCAGACCGAAACGAAGGATCAGAACCTTCTGTTCTCTTTCAGTCAGAGTGCCAAGCACTTCTTCCAGCTGTTCTTTAAGAAGCGTGAAGGTGGCAGCATCAGCCGGCACCGGCACGTTATCATCCTGTATGAAATCTCCCAGATGGGAATCTTCCTCTTCACCAATGGGTGTTTCCAGGGAAACAGGCTCCTGAGAGATCTTTGTGATCTCACGGACTCTCTCCACAGGAATGTCCATTTTCTCAGCAATCTCTTCATGGGTGGGTTCACGCCCCAGTTCCTGAAGCAGCTGTCTGGACACTCTTATAAGCTTGTTTATGGTCTCTACCATATGCACAGGTATACGGATGGTGCGGGCCTGATCCGCTATGGCTCTGGTGATGGCCTGACGTATCCACCATGTGGCATATGTGGAGAACTTATATCCTTTTCTGTAATCAAACTTCTCTACGGCTTTAATAAGGCCTAAATTTCCTTCCTGTATCAGGTCCAGGAAGCTCATGCCTCTTCCCACATATCTCTTTGCAATGCTGACCACCAGACGAAGATTTGCCTCTGCCAGGCGCTGCTTAGCGCTTTCATCTCCCAGCTCCATTCTCTTTGCAAGATCGATCTCTTCCTCTGCAGAAAGGAGCGGCACCTTACCTATCTCTTTAAGGTACATACGGACAGGATCTTCTATGCTGACGCTGTCCGGGACAGTGAGATCGATGGTCTCCATCTCGATCTCGGCATCTTCATCTGCCTCCAGGATGAAATCATCATCATCCAGATCATCTGTCTCTCTGCTGATATCGATATTATTCTTTCCCAGAAACTCCAGAATCCTGTCATACTGGTCCGCATTCAGATTCAGATCCTTAAACAGATCGTTTATCTGGCGGTATTCCAGAGTATTGGCATTACGCTTCGCCAGTTCCAGAAGCTGTACCAGCTTCTCTTCCATCACTTCATTGGCGCTCTTTACCGCATCCTTTGTCTCCTCCGTATTTGCCGCCTCTGTCTTAGCCTCAGCTGCTTTTTCCGTCTTCTTTTCAGCGGTCTTCTTTTCTGCAGCCTTTTTCTCAGCAGGCTTCTTCTCCTCGGCCTTCTTCTCCGAAGTCTTTTTTTCAGGAGCCTTTTTCTCTGCAGTCTTCTTTTCTGCAGTCTTCTTTTCTGCAGGCTTCTTCTCCGCAGGTTTCTTTTCCGCTGCCTTCTTCGGAGCGGCTTTCTTTGTCTCTGCGGTTTCCTTCTTTGCGGAAGCCTTCTTTGCAGTCTTCTTTTCTTCTGTTTCAGTGGTTACCTTCTTGCTTGGCATATTTTCCTCCATACACCGTGGATCACGACAGCTTAAAGCTGATCTTCTCCATTTCCTGTAACTTTTTCTTATCTTCCACCACACTCATAAGAGCATTCGGATCTGCAGGATCCAGGGACTTTCTGCGAGCTTCCATGGCATTTTTCTTCACACGGAGCACTGTTTCCTTTAATGCTTTTTCTCTGTCCTGAGCAGACTCTATCTCTCCTACTGTGGTGTTAAATATTCGCGCCACCATTCCCTGCTCTTCTTCTTCCTCAAACATATTCACAATGGCCGCCGGATTTAGTGCGTTCTTTTGAAGCTGATCGTAAAGGGCAGATGCCACCTTTCGATTCATTCCTTCCGTGTAATCCTCCGGTGTGATAAGTTCAGAGACCTGCTTAAAGATCGAGGGATCCTCACACAGCCATGTGAGAAGCAGACGCTCGGATTTTAACATTCCGTCTTCTTTTTTTGCGGCACTATGCATTCCGCTTTTCAGTGCAGCCCTTTCTTCATGGGCTATGATACCGCCTTTAGCGGCTTTTTTTGCCACAAGGCGCTTCATTTCATCATAGCTAAAATTATATATATTTGCAATGGATTCCAGGTAATTATTTCGCTCTATTTCTTCTTCAAATTCCAGTATTTTATCGGCAATAGCCATCTGGAATGCGGTCTTTTGCTCCGGATCTTTCCTGTCGTAGTCCGCCTCCATCATACGAATGGTGTAGAGGAAGCTGTTTTCCGCCTCGGCTATTCGCTTTTCGAATTCCTCCGGTCCCAGTGTCTTCATGAATTCATCCGGGTCCTTTGCGGGCCTCATGTTTATGACTTTGCACGGGATTCCCTCCTGCCTCAGGATTGGAATGGCACGAAGCGCCGCCTTCACTCCGGCTCCGTCGCTATCATAACAGAGATATATTTCATCCGTATATCTTCGAAGCATGCTGGCATGTCCGTTTGTAAATGCTGTGCCGAGAGATGCTGCCGCATTATCAAATCCGGCCTGATGGAGCGCTATCACGTCCATATATCCCTCGCACAGGATGATGGCTTTTCTCCTGGATTTCTTTGCCAGATAGAGGCCGTAGAGTGTGCGGCTTTTATTAAAGATCATGGTCTCCGGAGAGTTTAAATACTTCGGTTCTCCTTCTCCCATGACTCTGCCGCCGAATGCCACCACTTTCCCGTTCACATCCATGATGGGAAACATGGCTCTGTTCCAGAATTTATCGAAGCCCCCACGCCTTTCGTCTATGGTACACAGGCCGCTGTCCTTCAAAATATCGTCCGAATAGCCTTTATTCCTTAGATACTTATAGAGATCGTCCGATGTCATAAGGGAGTATCCCAGGCCGAACTTCTGCATGGTCTCCTTTGAAAGCTGGCGCTCTTCAAAGTATTTAAAGGCTTTCTCTCCCTGCTTAGACCGTAGTGCGGTATAGAAATATGTGGCCGCTTCCTTATTGATCTCCAGGAGTTTGCTGCGTTTTCCTTCCGCAGCTCTTTGTTCCTGTGTCATCTCCTGTTTCGGGAGTTCCACGCCGCATCTGCCTGCCAGTTCCTGCACTGCCTCGGTAAATGTCATGTTTTCATATTCCATCAGAAAGGTATATACGTTCCCGCCTTTCCCGCAGCCGAAGCAATGATACATCTGCTTTGAAGGGGACACAGAAAAAGACCCTGTCTTTTCCGAATGGAAGGGACAAAGCCCCATATAGTTTACGCCCTTCTTCTGAAGATGGACATACTGACCTATAAGATCCACTATATCCGTTCTGGAGCGCACTTCTTCAATTATCTCGTCACCGTAATAAGCCATATGTTTTTATTCTGATAAGACTACCGGCAGATATTCCGGGACGCCGTCCACGAAATCTATCTTCGGCTCACCCTGAATGAGGGGGCGAAGGTACGCCACTATATCCTCAGTCACGTCGTTTCCTTCAGCGTTTATCCACTCACGCGGCACGTTCTTCACCCGGTTTGCTATGTCGTTTATATCCGCATAAGACGTCTCTGCTTTATACGGATCGTCACTCACCCTGTTTACAGTGGCCATCACGCCGGTAAGTCCTTCGGCAGAAAGCCCCACTGCCTTTGCACCCAGCATCATGGATTCGTCCAGATCCGTAAGAGACGCCAGATGTGAAGCGCATCTCTGGGGCAGGTTTATCTCTATAGAGCGCACCTTCACCCCCAGAGCATCTTTCACGGCATACTCCAGGGCCTTGCCTGCTCCGGAAAGCTGACTGTGACCAAAGGTATCCTCACTGCTCTCGCCGGCAGATATATAATTACCTTTTTCATCCCTGATCCCTTCAGAGATGGCTACTACCACGCTGTTACTCTTCTCCATGGCTTTTTTCACATCCTCAATGAATGCATTCATAGAAAAAGCCACCTCAGGAAGGTATATATGCTGTGGCAGAGAATAATAGTCTGTGCGGGAAAGTGCAGCAGCGGCTGTGAGCCACCCGGCATCCCGCCCCATGATCTCCACTATGGTCACTGATTTCACAGGATAGATGGATGTGTCATGGCATATCTCGCGGACTGTGGTGGCTATGTATTTCGCAGCCGATCCGAATCCGGGAGTATGATCTGTGCAGGTGAGATCATTATCGATGGTCTTCGGTATACCTATGGCCTTAACCGGACTTCCCGTCTCCTTAAAGAAAAGGGACAGTTTATATACCGTGTCCATAGAGTCATTGCCTCCGATATAGAAGAAGGTGTCGATCTCCTTTTTTTCAAAATACTTTGCTATGGACTCATATACTGCCCTGTCCTCATTCGGATCCGGCAGCTTATAGCGGCATGATCCGAGATACATGGCCGGAGTTACTTTGAGTTTCTCCAGAAAGGAAGGAGACTCCTTCACCTTTTCCGACAGATTTATAAGCCTGTCATTTATCACTCCCGTGATGCCGTTTAATGATCCGTATATATTGTCAAAATAGTGTGTGTTTTCGTTTTCCTTAAGCACTCCGGCCAGACTGGCATTAATAGCCACGGTAGGTCCGCCGGACTGCGCGATGATACAATTTCTCATTTTCTTATTATTGTCCTAGATACCGTCCACCCTCCATGCTTCCGGCATGAAGTATTCATTGAATTTGGTAACGGCGTATTGATCTGTCATACCGGCGATGTAGTCTGCCACCACACGGTCTTTTTCTTCTCCGTTTTCGATCATGGCCACATAGCGTCCCGGCATGTCCTCCGGGTGATCGATATAGTATTCGAAAAGCTGGTGAAGCATCCTCATGGCCTTCACTTCTTCTCCCTTGGCCACGGGATTTTTATACACGCTTTCATAGAGATAGCTTCGTAAATCCTTTAAAGCCTGAAACACCTCAGCGGACATCTTGATATCGGGAGAATCCATGGAATTAATGATCACATCATGGATCAGCATATCCAGACGTTCTCTGGTGGTGTGCCCCAGCACATTCCTGATCTCCTTCGGTATATCCTCTTCTGTCAGGATCTTTGCCCTGATGCTGTCATCTATGTCGGCATTCACATAGGCTATCTTATCCGCAAGACGCACTATCTTCCCTTCCGGTGTGGCAGGCATGGTGGATATCTGGTGATTCCTTATGCCGTCTCTCACTTCCCAGGTGAGGTTCAGTCCATTTCCTTCGCGTTCAAGTTTTTCCACGATCCGGACGCTTTGCTCATTATGGCGAAAGCCCCCCTTCACGCATTCATTCAGCACTCTTTCCCCGGCATGTCCGAAAGGCGTATGTCCGAGGTCATGCCCCAGCGCTATGGCCTCCACCAGGTCCTCATTAAGCCTTAATGCCTTTCCGATGGTCCTGGCATTCTGGGACACCTCCAGGGTGTGGGACATCCTGGTTCGGTAATGGTCCCCCATGGGCGTCAAAAAAACCTGAGTCTTATTCTTAAGCCTCCGAAACGCCTTGCAATGCAGTATTCTGTCTCTGTCTCGTTGGAACATGGGCCTGATATCGCATTCCTTTTCCGGTACTTCCCGGCCCTTAGAGTTCTCATTTAATGTGGCATAGGGACTGAGAGTCTCCCTTTCCATCTTTTCGATCTGTTCTCGTATCAGCATCAGATGCCCTCTTTTCAGTGTATACTCGAAAGAATATTATAGCACCATTCCGCCCCTACAGGAACATACTAGATATAGTGACAAATGCCCTAAATCTCGTAGTCGAAGCAGCTTCTGATCTTTGAATACGGGCGTACTATATTGTCTGCCACAGCCACGTGCTCCGGATGCACGGCGTAGCCTTTAAGAGCTTCTTCATTTTCAAATGTGCTGTCCAGCATCAGATCTGTATTGGCACTTTGAAGTCCGTTTATATTCACCTTTATATCTATAAGGCCCGGGATCTTTCCCTGTAGTCCTTCCAGACCTTCCTTTATCCTCTTCTTGGCTTCTTCTCTTTCTTCTGCGGAGATATCGTCCTTAAGTGTCCAGATGATAACATGCTTTACCATAATGCGTTCCTTTCTGTGTGTATTCATATCTTTTACGTAACAGTGTGATTATAGTATAATCCGGTATGGATTTCTATCGGCGAACATAAAGGAGCATATCATGGAAGCACAAAAAATCGTGGTGGTGTCCGATTCCCACGGGCATAACGAATACATAAACGAAGTCATAGAAAGAGAGCGTCCTTTTAATACTCTGGTACATTGCGGCGATGCGGAAAGGGACCTTGACTATCTGGAATACGAATACCGTGCAGGTATAGATTTCGGTTTCGTGCAGGTCCGCGGAAACTGTGACTACTACTCGGACCTGGATGCCAGCCGTGATTTTAAAGTGGGTTTCTATAATATCCACGTGGAGCACGGTCATGAAAGCAATGTGAAGTATGACCTTGGCATTCTCCTTCGAAAAGCAAAGAAACTGGGAGCCGATGTGGTGCTCTTCGGCCACAGCCATGTGCCGGAAATAGTGGAAAAAGACGGAGTGCTACTTATGAACCCGGGAAGCGTGACTCTCCCTCATCAGGAACCCAGGCTGAAAAGCTACGGAGTGCTCTATATTTCCGATGATGAGCTTCCAAAAGGACAGATCAAATATCTGGATGAATAAAGGTTAAGATATTTTTCCTTTATCCCGATATATGAATTGAAGAATACTATTCCTATGCATTCATGGATGTGCTGCATAGATAAAAAAGCCAGGGAGGGCGATAAAATGAGCGTTTCTGCGATCACATATAATAATAACATTAATAATCCGTCGCCCTTCGGGCAGAAGGATGTCTCCAGACAATACTCCGAAAAAACCAATGAAAAGGCAAATAATCTCCGCGAGATGATAAAGAATCTCGACAGGAGAAATGCGGTGAAGACTGACGCCAAAGGGCGCACGGTCTATTCCTCCACGTCTGAAAGCAAAGTAAACGGCTATCTGGATCTGGGCCGTACGTCACAGACCAAAAAGAAAGAAGAAGAAAAGACCCTGAAGCACTTTCACTATAATTTTAAAGAGATCTCCTCCCTGATCCAGCGGGCAAAGACGTCAGTAAATGCCGGCCAGGCGGTGATTAAAGCCAAACGAAAGGTGATGGAATTAAAGCGGGAACTGGCATCGAATAAGGGGGACAGCGAAGAGATACAGCTGGCCATCAACCACGCCAAATCCATGGAGCGGGCTGCGAAGAAAAAGAAAAGGCATCTGGAAGCCGAAGAGCTGATAGAAGCCTCGCAGGAAAAGAAGTCTTCGGAAGAAAAGATCGAAGAAAGCAAGGAAGCCGGCGGATCCGGCTTTGACAGGACAGATATGATCGCTCTGGCGGAGGATAAGATCGATGAAGCTGAAGAAAAGATCGATGACATGGAAGCCGAAAAACTGGCTGAATATATGACAGAAATAAACACTGATGAATCTCAGGAAATGACAGAAGACATGATTGCTGCCATGGACGAAATGATGGAAGAATACAGCAATGAAGCCCGGCAGATGCTGGATGATACTATGGAAATGTTATCGGAACTGGAAACAGCGGACCCGAATATGTCCGAAGAAGAATTTCAAAAGCTGAAAACAAAGCATCGTCAGTCCGAACGGAAAGATATAGTAAAAGCAGATATGGAATACCTGAAAGGCATGTTCCAGCAATATGAAAAGAAGATGCATGACATGCCGGGTACAGGTGCGGGAGCTATAGGCGTAGCTGCCCTTTCCTCCGCCATCATCCCTTCTGCAGCGCCTGCTGCAAGCGCTGCAGAGGTGGCTATGGCAAGCATAGACGTATCGGTATAGTGCTTTTAAGCACCATTACTCTCCGAATACGGCTATGTAATCTTTTTTAAATTTCTCGATTCCGGACACAGTGAGCGGATGGTTTATCATCTGCTCTATCACCTTATACGGCACCGTGGCGATATCCGCCCCGGCAAGTGCGCAGTCCGTCACATGGATGGGATTACGTACCGATGCGGCTATGATCTCTGTTTCATATCCATAGATATCGAAAATCTCTGCTATATCATGAATGAGGTCGATCCCCGGCATATTTATATCATCCAGTCTGCCAAGGAACGGAGATACATATGTAGCTCCTGCGTTTGCAGCGAGAATAGCCTGGTTTGCGGAAAAGATGAGAGTCACATTTGTCTTTATTCCCTCTTTGGAAAGCACCTTCACGGCCTTTAAACCTTCTGCAGTCATAGGGATCTTCACCACCATATTCTTATGCATGGCTGCGATCTCTCTGCCTTCCTTTATCATCCCTTCAGCATCCGTTGTGGTGGCCTTCACTTCTCCCGATATGGGACCGTCCACTATAGAGGCGATCTCCTTTAAGATCTCTTCCTGACTTCTGCCGCCCTCCTTCGCTATAAGAGAGGGATTTGTGGTCACACCGCAGATCACCCCCAGGTCATTTGCTTTTCTGATCTCTTCGATCTTTCCTGTGTCTATAAATAGTTTCATTTTCTCCCCTTTCTGTAATGATAAATATCACACTGATCCGATTTTATCACACTTTTCATCGTCTATGATAAGTATTTTACGAAATGGGGAGCATAACCGCATCGCGGAGAGTGATATACATGTTTCCGTCTTCCAGATATGTATCAAACACTCCGCTTACGCATATTTCCTCTCCGTTTTCAGGGTAATCCTCAGGATATGAATAATCATCTGTCAGATCAAACTCTATCCCCTGTGCGCAGCATGCGGTGGCATCCCGGACCACGCAGGCATGGTAAATCTTCTCGCCGCTTTCATCTGTGAATGTGGTATAGTCGCCCTTCATCTTCACAGTCTTACCCGCATAATCCTGTGGGGCCACTGTCATGTTATAGACTTCCGCATAGCATACTGTGCCTGAAAGCACCGACAGATCCACGTCCACTCCCCCGGCCTTCGGCTCAAGCGGCACCTCTTCTTCATACACTTCCTGCTCAGGATCCATGCTTTCCTCAGCAGCTTCAGCTGTATCATTCCCACACCCCGTAAGAAGTATAAGCATAAAAAGGGCACATACCGGTATCAGTATCTTTCTCATCTATGTATTCCCCCTTGATTTGTTTCACCCACGCCCCAAGGGGCGGGGTATTCCCCCGTTCGTGATAAATCCTATGGCGCAGCATACTGCATAGGCTATAGCATCCGATGCCACAATAGTGGAACCCACCGGGGTTCCTGCCATTATGGATATAAGAAGTCCGGTCAGGGCGCATATCACGGATATCACAGCAGAAAACACTGTCACACTTTTAAAACTGCCAAACAGTCTCATGGCGGAAAGGGCAGGAAAGATCACAAGTGCGGATATGAGAAGCGATCCCACCAGATTCATTGCCAGCACTATGATAAGCGCTATCACCACGGCTATCATCAGATTATATCTGTCG
>JAILDZ010000214.1 GCA_024688505.1 Lachnospiraceae bacterium | reverse complement strand
TATGAGATATTTATCCAGGTGAGTAAGAAACCTGTCTATGGCAAGCTTTTCATCTTTTGAAAAATATGATGCCGCTCTTTCAAACTGTGGCTTTAATCTGAAATCCCGAAAAAAATCAATAAAGCTTTCGCATAGGGTATTTATCTGATATCCCGCACCAATGAAATTATCCTCAAAAAAGCCAAATTTACCGCCGGAAGTGAGGCTCCTTGTATCTGCGCTGTGCATGGCAGCCAGTCTATGCCCAAAATCTTCAAAAAAGTCTGCATTCTTAACAGGGCTTTCAATATGCGAAAGAAGTAAAAAAGATACTTTTCCATCTGTCCCAAGGCCAAGAACGGAGGGGGTATCGATGGTCCCGGTGCTTTTTATTGCATTAAGCCCGTTTACCTCACACTTAAAGAAATCAAAGTTCTCTGCAGAATTAGACTTCATGAAAACATTTCTTCCGTTTGACAGAGTAAGACGAAAGGCTCTGTTAATATCTCCGCCGGAAACAGCTATTCTATCCGTAACAGATATGCCGGATCCGAATATGTCATGTATGGCACTGTCCAAAGAATGATATTCAGTCATTTCAAACTCCCCAATTTAAAGAATGATGTGATACAATCATACAATGCATTTTTTATCATATCAAATGAAAGGACATATTAATCATGCTGTTGGAAGAATTTGACCCGTCAAAGGAAGCGGTGATAAATCCATGTATGATCCACGATAAGATTCCCGGTTTTCCGGAAACCATCGTTTCGGCATTTTCACTTATGCTGTTTGACCGTATTGTGGAATTTCTTGATGCTGAGATCATAGCTTATTACAACGATGTGGACGGAGACAAACCCGTCTATAAAGCCACGTATAAAGGGATCGACGTAGCACTGGTGAAGGGAAGACTTGGCGGCCCCGCATGTACCGGCACCTTCGAAGATGTGCTGGCCATGGGAGGGAAGAGAATCATACTTCTCGGAAACTGCGGTGTACTTGATAGCAGGATAGAGGATTGTGGTATAATAATCCCGACAAAGGCCCTTCGGGATGAAGGAACCAGCTTCCACTATGCACCTCCTTCAGACAGCATAGAAGTGAATAAAAAATATGTGGAAGAATTTAAGGCTATCTGTAAGGAGCATGGCTACAAATATACTGAAGGCACCACCTGGACAACGGACGCTTTTTATCGGGAGACACCGGGAAAGATAGAAAGACGAAAAGAACAGGGCGCTGTCTGTGTAGAGATGGAATGCGCAGGAATGCAGGCGTTATGCGACTTTCGAAACGTAGAATTCTTTCAGTTTTTCTACGCAGGGGACAATCTGGATCATTCAGACTGGGATCCTCGCAGCCTGGCAGGGCATGCCAGACTGGATGATAAAGAAAAGATAGCTCTGTTGGCACTGGAACTGGCGGTAAAGATAGCAAATATTGGGGAATAAACTTAAGGAGCGAGACTGAAGATGAGTTTTGTGAAGAAACTAAAAGATGTATTTGTAAATGCTATTAAGGAACACGTGATCTCATACGTCATGGTGATCATTGCCTCGATCCTGTGGGCTGTGAGCATAGACTACAGTTCAGATAAGGGATATGCGAGAGATACGGTTCTTCCATTTTTGTACTTATGGATCCTGATCACAGCACTTGGCATTTTATGTATAGAATCCATACATCAATACAGAAAAAGTAAAGATACAGCATATAACCTGAAGGATAAGAAAAATGTGATCCTCTATGCTGTACTGGGGATAGTGTCAGTAGCCATAGGATTTGCCTTTTCATTCTTTGAGGATATTGGCTTTGAAGTGATAGAGGACAGCTTCCTTTATGAGTTCATACCAAAGATCACTATCTGTTATGCTGTGGCAGCTTTTTGCTTTACCATATATTTCTTCTATAAAACGAATGAAGACACCACAGAAGGATATATGGCAAAGGCTTTTTGCGGTCTGATGAAAGCAGAACTTGTGTATATGATAATATCTCTCGGAGTGCTCCTTATCATCGGCATATTCAATGCGCTGATCTTTAATACCGGAGAATGGGAAGTAATAGAACGAGTGGAAGCACTGGTCGTAGGCCTGGTAGAGTATCCTTGCGTACTTGTGGGGCTCTCAAAGAGCAAGGAACAGATATCCAAATTCGGTAAAATAGTGCTTTCATATGTATTTACCGGACTTCTTGCCGTAGCTATCCTTATCATATATGCATATATCATTAAGATCATAGTGACATTCACTCTGCCGTCCAATGAAGTATTCGGAATACTCACAGCACTCTTTGTGGGAGGCGTCATTATCTGGACTATGGCTCAGGGATGCTGTGATGAGCAGATGAAAAAACCTCTTAGCATTATGCCGTTCCTTTTTATGCCATTTATAATTCTACAGGTGATCTGCATATTTATGCGTGTTATAGATTATGGCCTGACCCCATCCAGATATATGGGAATAGCCATGATCATATTTGAGCTGATATATTTTGGCCTGTATATTTACAAATTCATAAAGAAAAAAGATCTTATATACAACGTTCTTTTTGTTGTGATAGCTGCAGCAATCCTGATTCTTATTTTCCCGGTTATAAATATGGAGAGCGCCATCACCCTTTCACAGAAAGGCAAGATAGAGAAATATCTGGCAAATAAGGAGGATGCTCCGGATTATGTGATGCAGGATGCATATGAGGCATATCGCACTATTAAGAATGACGGAGGACTGGCCGGATCAAGGTATATAGATAAGCATCTTAACGAAGAAGATATAGCTGTACTCAAAGAGTATTCAGGTCAGTCGGATTATGGTTATCAGGATAGTGATTATTTCTATATATCGGCACAGAATGCTAATTCCAGATTCGATATTAAGGGTCATGAAGAGCTTTACAGAGTAAACACCTATGTCAGCAGAAACTATGATGACCCCGATCTCTATGATGGTCTTAAGAAAGTGCCGCTTTATGACAGTGACGGTGAGGAAGTGGCAGTAGTGGATTTCTCCGAACTGGCTTCTAAGATGATGGAGATAGACAAGGCTGAAGGAGATGAATTCAATGATGTGATATCAGACGGAGTGAAGCTGTCCGGCGGAGGCATCCTCTATATCACATATATGAATATAGACGGGGATTATTCCAGACCTGATGAGATTGAATCCATTGATATTGAAGGATTTTTGGTGAAATAAAAGAAAAATGAGACTTGAATTTATGAGACAGATTACTGGCTTATTGATAATAGCCATGATAATGACAGGATGCGGAAAGGCCGCAGTAAATAATACTTCACTTGAAACAGCCGCTGATGCACCTGAGGAAACTATAGATTTAACTGAACCGGTATCGGAAGAGGTTTCATCGAATATTGCCGAAGTGGGTGGACCCTATGGGAAAATATCCGTAGAAGTGCCTTCCGGATGGACACATGAAGCTGTACCGGTGGATGAAGATAAGCTGAGATTCGGTCTCTACGGGCTCATCATAAAGCCTGAAGACTCTGAAAAAGGCCAGATAGAGCTTATCTGCTCCAATAACTTCGGTGTATGTGGTACCGGGCTTAACCAGGCAGAAACCACCCTTTCCGGTTATGATGCAGTTATCGGCATGTATGATGGCAGCGTCCACTGGGACTATATCACATTCGGAAAAGACAGAGTGCAGATGGTGGCTCAGAGCATTGAATGTGAAGACTGGACAGAAGAACAGTGGGATGAATCCCTTTTGATCCTTGATACGGCCAAGTTTGACAGAGATATCACCGAAGGCGGTGTGGGCATATACGTTCAGGAATCTGAAGACTTTGATATTGCCGTGACTATGGAAGCATCCCATGTGTCGCCAAAAGGGATCACCCTCACATTCTATAATTACACAGACAGAGATAAAGGTGAATTATCCTACGGAGGAGAGTTCAGCCTTATAAAACAGGGCGTCAGTGACTGGGCAGAAGTTCCCACATTAAGTGATCCGGTATTTACCGATATGGCTTATATCATCCCAAAAGAAGGAAAGACATATGCAGAGATAGACTGGGAATGGCTGTACGGCACTTTAACTCCCGGCACATACAGGATAGTAAAAACGGTAAATGCATTAAAAGACGGTGAAAGCACTGCTTATGAATTGCAAGCCGAATTCGTCCTCGCAGAATGATTATAATGGAGATTGCAGTTTTGACCACAAGAGAAGAAGTACTTGCATATGGTTTGACATTTGAAGGGGCATATCAGGATGCCCCTTTTCATGATGATAACTGGCAGCTGGTGCGCTATAAGGGCAATAAAAAGGCCTTTCTA
>JAILDZ010000201.1 GCA_024688505.1 Lachnospiraceae bacterium | reverse complement strand
CCGAAAAAAAGCCCGGGGCTATAATCGGTAGCGTAGGGTTAGAAAAGCGTGAAAGCGCGTAAATGAAGAAAGGAGTCATGAAATGACCACAGTTAAGGTAAACATTAACTCCATCGACAAAGTAAAGGGGTTTGTAAATGCTATCGCAAGATTCGATAATGATTTCGATCTGGTAGCAGGACGTTATGTAATTGATGCAAAGTCCATCATGGGTATCTTCTCCCTGGATCTTTCCCAGGATCTGGAGCTTAACATCCAGTATGACAGAGATATCGAAGCTATTATGGATGCAATTAAGGATTACACAGTATAGTAAAGGAAAGGCAAGGTAAACAGAAAATGGCAAGCATTTCACTTAAGGACATTAACAAGCAGTATCCCAACGGATTCCATGCAGTAAAGGATTTCAACCTGGATATTGAAGATAAGGAATTCATCATCTTCGTAGGACCTTCAGGATGCGGAAAGTCCACCACACTTCGTATGGTGGCAGGTCTTGAGGATATCACATCCGGTACACTCACCATCGACGGTAAGGTGATGAACGAAGTGGAGCCCAAGGACAGAGATATCGCAATGGTATTCCAGAACTACGCTCTGTATCCTCATATGACAGTGTATGATAACATGGCATTCGGTCTGAAGCTTCGTAAGCTGCCGAAGGACGAGATAGATAAGAAGGTACGTGAGGCTGCTGAGATCCTGGATCTCTCCAAACTCCTGGATCGTAAGCCCAAGGCTCTTTCCGGTGGACAGAGACAGCGTGTGGCTATGGGACGTGCCATCGTTCGTAATCCTAAGGTGTTCCTGATGGACGAGCCTCTTTCAAACCTTGACGCAAAGCTTCGTGTGCAGATGCGTATAGAGATCAGCAAGCTTCATGAGAGACTGGGAGCTACCATCATCTACGTAACACATGACCAGACAGAGGCTATGACACTGGGTACCAGAATCGTAGTTATGAAGGACGGTGTGGTACAGCAGATCGATACACCTCAGAACCTTTACAATAAGCCCGGAAACCTGTTCGTGGCAGGATTCATCGGATCTCCCCAGATGAACTTCATCGATGCGAAGATCAAGAAAGTGGGCGAAGATGTATTCGCTACAATAAACGGCGATAACGACATCCTTGTACCTCCTTCAAAAGCTAAGGCACTTATCGATGGCGGATATGAAGGAAAGACAGTGGTATTCGGTATCCGTCCCGAGAATATCCAGGACAGCCAGATGTTCATCGAGACAGCAAAGAACGCTACATTCGAAGCAAAGATCCGTGTATACGAGCTTCTGGGTGCAGAAGTATTCCTGTATTTCGATTATGCAGACACACAGATCACAGCCCGCGTAGATCCCAGAACTACCGCTAAGATGGGCGACACTGTGAAGTTCGCATTCGATATGGAGAAGGCACACTTCTTTGACAAAGAGACAGAGAAGGTCATCACAAACTAGGAAGCAGAGAAAAGCTATTCTTATAAAAGGGGCTCCGGCGTGGCAAAATAGTCGCGCCGGGGCTTCTTTTTACGGGAAAAGCACAACATCTAGTGCTTTTGCTATGGCATGTATAAGTGGTATAATTACGGCGAAACTTCACCCAAAGGGACTATTTTAAAAAATGGAAACACTAAAGTTTAAACGTGCGCTCAGATTTTATCTGAGTATGCCTATACATATCACAATCGTCCTTGCGATCTTTAATATACCCGTATACTATCTCAGTAAAAAGATAGGGTTCTTATGGACACTCCTCGTGATAGTGTATCTGATCACCACAAGCCTGATCTATAACATCAATAAGAAACGCCTGGCAGCGGAGATGGTGGACTTTGCCGTCACATACGGTACTGTTCAGAAGAGGCTGCTTAAGAGCCTTGGCATTCCGTATGTGCTTCTCGATGAAAGAGGCAAAGTGGTATGGAGCAATGACAGATTTCGGGAGCTGATAGGAGTGGATGAGAACTATCACAAGTCCATATCCCAGTATTTCACCGAGATCACAGCGTCAACCATAGAAAGGTCCGGGGAGAACGGAGATACATTCACCTTGAAATATAACGACAGGGTGTTTGACGCTGCGCTAAGAAAGCTTTCATTCGAAGAGTCTGATGATAAAGGAAAAGAGATAGATTTCGAAGCAGGTATAAACAGCCTGACTGCCCTTCTTCTTTTTGATGTCACGGAACTTACAGAGGTGAAAAAGCAAAAGGAAGACCAGGCCATGGTGCCTGCATATATCTATATAGATAATTATGATGATACCGTGGACGCAGTGGAGGATGTGAAGAAAGCCATGCTCCAGGCCGTCATCGACCGTACCGTGAATGAATATATGGAAAAAGCCGGAGCTGTGGTACGAAAGACGGAGAAAGATAAATACTTTGCCGTGTTTGAACACCAGTATTTAAAGCAGATGGAGGATGACAAGTTTAAGATCCTGGAGGATGTGAAGAACATCAAGATGGGAAACGATAACGATGTCACCTTAAGTATCGGTATCGGTGTGAACGGAAACAGTTATATCCAGAATGCGGAGTATGCCCGCATGGCTATAAACATCGCTCTGGGCCGAGGCGGATCTCAGGCTGTAATTAAAGATAACCAGGATGTGTCATACTACGGAATCCACGGAAAAGAAGTGGAGAAGAACACCAGAGTGAAGGCCAGAGTGAAGGCACAGGCTCTGCGAGAGATCATGGAAGGCCGTGAAAATGTGCTCATAATGGGTCATTCCATCAGCGATGCCGATGCTTTCGGTGCAGCGGTGGGTGTGTTCTGCGCAGCCAGAGAACTGGGAAAGAGAGCGCAGATAGTGCTGAACACCACCACAGCGGCACTTCGACCCCTGAGGGATCTTTTTACTGTGGAAAACGGTTATCCGGAAGATATGATAGTGGACAGCGAGCAGGCATTATCAAACCTCACCAGCAGATCACTGGTGGTGGTAGTGGATACAAACAGGGCAGGATACACAGAGTGCCCCGAACTTCTCACCAGATGCAGGAGCATCGTGGTACTGGATCATCACAGACAGGGGACCGATCAGATAGAGAATCCCCTCCTTTCCTACATAGAGCCCTATGCATCATCCGCATGTGAAATGATAGCGGAGATCCTGCAGTATTTTACGGAGAAGATCAACCTGAAGAGCCAGGAAGCGGATGCCATATATGCAGGTATTCTTATAGATACAAATAACTTCATGACAAAGACCGGTGTCAGGACCTTTGAGGCCGCAGCATATCTGAGAAGAAACGGAGCGGAGATGACCAGGGTCCGTAAGCTCTTAAGAGAGGATATGGACACCTATAAGGCCAGAGCCGAAGTGGTCAGAAATGCATCGGTATACAGAAAGATATTTGCCATATCGGTATGTGATGCGGCAAAGCTGGAAAGCCCCACTGTAGTAGGTGCCCAGGCAGCAAACGAACTTCTCAGCATCACCGGAATAAAGGCATCGTTTGTCCTCACGGAATATCAGCATAAGATATATGTGAGCGGACGGTCCATAGATGAGATTGATGTGCAGAAGATACTGGAAAGACTGGGAGGCGGCGGCCACCTGAATGTGGCGGGAGCCCAGATAGAGGACAGCACCACATCCCATGTGAAGATACGTATAGAAAATGTTTTGGATCAAATGATAGACGAAGGGGAAATAGTATTATGAAAGTCATATTATTACAGGACGTGAAAGCCCTGGGAAAAGCAGGCGACGTGGTGGAGGTGTCCACCGGATATGCCAGGAATAAGATCCTCCCCCAGAAACTGGGAGTGGAGGCCACACCGAAGGCACTTAACGACCTGAAGCTGCAGAATCAGCACGCCGAGAAGGTGCGTCAGGAGAACCTGGAGGCAGCAAAGCAATTTAAGGAACAGCTGGAACAGCTGAAGGTGGAGACAAAGATAAAGACGGGAGAAGGCGGCAGATCCTTCGGATCCGTTTCTTCAAAGGAAATAGCGGCAGCGCTTAAGGAGCAGCATAAGCTGGAGATCGATAAGAAGAAGATAGTGCTGGATGAGCCTATAAAGTCACTCGGCACATATGAGGTGAAAGTGAAACTGCACCCGGAGGTGACGGCAGTCCTGAAGGTGCATGTGGGCGAAGCGTAGGGGATCATGGACGAAGCTACAGTAGTAAAAAGAATAATGCCGAATTCCCTGGAGGCTGAGCAGGCTGTCATCGGCTCCATGCTCATGGACAGAGATGCTGTGGTGACGGCAGAGGACATCCTCACGGGGGAAGATTTCTATCATCAGCAGTACCGTGTGCTTTTCGAAGTCATCACGGAACTTTTTTCTACGGGAAATCCTGTGGATCCGGTTACGGTGACGGATAAGCTTCGGGAAAAGGCAGTGTCACCCGAGGTGGCCAGTGTGGAATATCTGGCGGATCTGATCGCGGCGGTCCCTGTGTCCGTGAACGTGAAAAAATACGCTACCATCGTTAAAGAGAAATCGCTTCTTAGGGCCATAATCCGGGTGAATCAGGAAATAGAGAATGACTGTTACAGCGGTGGCGAAAGTACGGATGCCATACTGGAAAAGACAGAGCGGGACATCTTTAATCTCCTTCAGAACCGGAGGGCGGATGACTTCGAAAAGATAGACGACATAGTGATCCGTGCGCTGAATAAGATAGAAGCCGCATCGAAGACCAAAGGCAGTGTTACAGGAGTGGCAACGGGCTTTTTGGATCTGGATGCAAAGACAGCTGGGCTGCAGCCCTCTGATCTGGTGCTGGTGGCAGCCCGTCCTTCCATGGGAAAGACAGCCTTTGTACTGAACATAGCGGAATATGCGGCATTTCACGATAACAGATGTGTGGCCATATTCTCACTGGAAATGTCAAAAGACCAGCTGGTAAACAGACTTTTCTCACTGGAATCCCATGTGGATGCCCAGAAGCTCCGTACGGGATCACTCCAGGAGAGTGAATGGGAACAGCTCATAGAGGGTGCCGGCAGGATAGGAAAGTCGAAGCTCATCATAGACGATACTCCGGGTATCAGCATTATGGAGCTTCGAAGCAAATGCAGAAAATATAAGCTGGAGAATCCGGATCTCTCACTGGTGATGATCGACTACCTGCAGCTTATGACAGCTTCAGGCAGATCCGAATCCAGACAGCAGGAAATATCAGAGATCTCCCGTTCATTAAAGGCACTGGCCAGAGAACTGAAGGTGCCGGTGATAGCCCTTTCCCAGCTTTCACGAGCCGTGGAGCAAAGACCGGATCACAGACCCATGCTTTCCGACCTTCGAGAGTCCGGAGCCATAGAGCAGGATGCGGATGTGGTGATGTTTATCTACCGTGACGATTATTATCATCCGGACAGTAACTATAAAGGGATATCGGAGATCATTATTGCAAAACAAAGAAACGGCCCCATAGGGACCGTGAACCTGGCATGGCTGCCTCAGTATACAAAATTTGCAAATCTGGAACGTCAGTATAATGAAATCGGGTAGGAATCATCCTACCCGATTTTTTTATGCGCCTTCTACGATCTTTTCCTGCTCTCTTTCAGCCAGGTATGAATTTATCTCATCCACCAGTGAATCAGGCTCGATGCCATGAACCATAGCTGCCTCTGCCACTGTCTCCATCTGAGAGGAGGGGCATCCCAGGCAATGCATTCCGATACCCATGAGTATGGGAGCCAGAGTGGAATCAATCTGAAGAAGCTCTCCGATCATTGTATCTCCGGTAATCTGTGCCATAATATAACTCCTTTCTGAATATGTTTAAAAAATATCATGATTTAGTCGTCAAAAGTCAAATGCCGTTTACGGCATTTTGACTTTGCACGAGGAATCGCTCTGCCAGGCTAGCTTGGCAAGGCGACTCTTCGTGCAAAGTGCACATGCAATTACATTGCATGGCACTTTTGATGACCTGATCTTATTATGTATAGAACTGTCCTTGTATTATATATGGTTTTTAAATTGTGCGCAAGCAAAAAAAGACATCCTTGCGGATGTCTTTTCGTGAAATCTTATTTCTAAGATCAGCCCTGAGCGATAGCTCCGGTGGGGCATACACCAGCGCATGTACCGCAGTCAACGCAAGCGCCTGCATCGATCTGATACTGAGAATCTCCCTGAGAGATAGCACCTACGGGGCACTCGGGCTCACATGTACCACAGCTTACGCATGAATCAGAAATAACATATGCCATAATTTTTTCCCTCCTTTAATTGTGTTTCGTTCATAAGTCCCGTTTCGGGATTGATTTGATTTTATAACAGCAAAATAAAGAAAACAAGTTTTAATTTACGTACAATAATGCGGTTTTACGGGGAATATGTTAAACTACTATAAGACAAAACTAACTCAGATTAGGATTCGGGTGAGGACTGAAATGAACTATACAAAAGAGATAGATGAACTGATAAATGCCCTGAAGGAAGAGATGGGGGAAAAGGAGACGGCTGAGGCTCTGGAACAGCTCCTTTCGGGAGGAAAAGTATCGCTTTCCAGAGCCGATGTCATGAAGCAGATCCTGACGGGGAAGATGGACAGGGAGGAAACAGCGGAGGCCGCAAAGAACCACCATATAGAGGAAGACCTGACATACCGCGTGTTTCTCATATCATTCAGAACGGAATATGACGACACGGTGCTGTCGGTGCTCTACAGTATGTTTGATACAGCAGTATCGGATACGGTCCAGCTGGATGAAACACATATAGCCCTCATCATACATAATGATCCGAACTATGAAGAGGCGGATATATCCACCACAGCTCACAGCATATATGATACCTTAAGCTCAGAGGCGCTGGTAAAACTAAGGGTCTCATATGATGAACCGGTGAGCAGCATCTATGACCTTAATACATCCTATGAGAATCTGCTGGTGGCGGAAAAGCTGGGGCATATGTTTTTCAGTGAAAGATATGTATACGGATATCATGAGCTGGGACTCGGCAAGCTGCTCTATCGCATACCACCGAAGGACCGCATAGAGTATATGAAGGACAATCTGCCGAAGCTTGACTTTCGTGAACTGGATGAAGAGACACTGACCACCATCAGGACATTTTTCGATACAGGTCTCTCAATAGCAGAAACAGCCCGAAGGCTGTTTCTGCACAGGAATACCCTGATGTATAGACTTGATAAATTTGAGAAACAAACAGGTCTGGATCTGAAAGATTTCGACGACGCCATAGCCTGCCGCATCGGCATGATGATATGGGAACTTATGGCGTAAATCTAGTCGTCCACTCCGTTTAGAACCTGAAGGGCAAATTCCGAAAGGATCACGGTGTAGTGCTCTCTTAAGTATGATGAGAGACCTGCGGTCAGGTTCACCTGGCTTCCGTACTCGGTCAGGATGTTGCAGACCTTATTGAATTCCTCTGCGGTGTGTACATCCTTTGTCACAAGGAGATAGTACAGGTCATCTTTACGGTACAGGCTGTTCCGTCCGAAATAGAATCCGCTCAGCATGCCGGCGGCATGGAACAGAGTGTCCATATTGGTGAACGAGAAAAGTCTTTCGGTTTCTGCAGACACTTCGTCATTTTCACTGTTATTATCGTCGGATCTCTTCCGGAATATCTTCAGCGGATTACCGGGAGCCGTCGGCTTAGAGGGCTCCTCGTCCTCGTAGTCATATTCGTCATCAAAGAGATCATATTCATCGTCATATTCATAGTCATCATCCGCATCGGAAAATCTGGAAAATCTGGTATCCAGTTCTTCGGGATAATCCACCTTTGTGATGATAAGTACTATAGAATCCGCAGAGATAGGTATGGCTTCTATCATGAGAGGCACATCATCGGCCTCAAAGCCATACTTGGTATAGGCAAACTTCATCATTTCATGGAAAAGAGCCTTGGCCTTCTCGGTACCATAGGCCAGTTCCGACAGCTTCATGTGCCGGGACTCCAGGTCTTCTCTTGTGAGAGTGCAGCGTATCTGATTTTCATTTAGTCGTTCTATCTTCATATGGCTCACCTCCCATCTTAATAAATATATCGGTCAGAGTATTACGTTAGAATATACTCTTCTTAATTATCATTGTAAAGCCGTTAATTAAAGAAGTAAAGAAAAATACCATAATATTCGGGAATTATAAAGGAAATATAAAGGAATTATAAAAAGAATATAAAGTAAATATAAAGAGAGTATAAAGAGAGTATAAAGAGAGTATAAAAAAAGTATAAAGAATCCGAAAAGCCCTTGATTTCGAAAAAACAGGATGGTATAAGAAAAACGTAAAGCTTCCTTCCCCGGAAAGGAGCAAATGAACGACAGATATGAAGTGTTAGAAACACTCTACCGGTCCGCAACCAGTCGTACATATCTGGTCAGACACAAATCTCTGGATGAAAAACGCATAATCAAGGTCATAGAAAGCAGAGGTCTTTATGAGGCTAAGGTGCTTAAGGACCTTAGACATCCCGGGATTCCCATCCTTTATGACATCATAGAGGATGAAGACACAACTACCCTTGTAGAGGAATACATACAAGGTCAATCTCTTTCAGAGTATATACTCTGTCACACCATAACCCCAGATAAAATAATAAAAATTGCAATAGAAGTATGTGAGATACTGTCCTATCTCCACAGTCTGAAACCGTATCCGCTTCTTCATCTGGATCTGAAGCCGGAGCACATGATCTGCTGCGGAGACAGCATACGCCTCATAGATTACGATATTGCGAAATACCTTAATGGCAGGGAAGACACCTTCTCGGAACGAGCCACGGTGAAATATGCCGCACCTGAACAGCTGGCCGGCTTACCGGTGGATACCCGCACAGACCTGTACAGTCTCGGGATCGTACTTCAGGAACTGGCGGATCATTCGTCCGAAGAGATTCCGGGAAGGCTAAAAAAGACCATTAAATGGGCAATAAAGGAGGATCCGGATGAAAGACCGCCATCGGCGAAAGCCTGGCAGGAAGCATTTAAGGACCTTCAGCTCAGAAAAGAAAAAAGCATAGGGGAAGGTGCTTTATATAAGACTATCGCTGTGCTTGGAAACAAGCGGAGCGTGGGAACCACACATATAGCATTGTCACTGACAGTCCACCTGAACCGGTCCGGACAGGAAGCATATTATGTGGACTATTCGGAAGGGAAAGTGACAGAGGGACTGATGCATAATTCCCCCGTACTCAGATCCGACGGAAATATCATATACCACCACTATTTCAGAAGCCGTAAGATAAACGGTCCGGGAATAGATATATGCGATGAGCACCGGGAAGGGATCGAGGTATGGGATGTGGGAACAGATGCAGATCTGGCCGTGGATGCAGACAGGATAATATATGTGATCGGCAGCAGACTCTGGCAGGAACGGAATATAGAGACCGGGTTGATATCGGATCCGGCAGTATCCATAATAATTAATCCGGCATCGGGAAATATGGGAAAGATGCTGGCGGCTATGGTGAAAAAGAGGGTGTTGGGTTTTCCTCTTGATAGTGATCCGTTTCTTATGACAGAGGAGAAGCAAAGGCTGTTCACACATATCCTGGGAGAGGAGAAAGGAAAGTCGTGGGCCTGTTTACTTCGAGAAAAGCTCTTAGTGTACATGAGAAGAAAAAGATAGGCATAATGGCATCCCGAAGCGGAGCAGGAGCCAGGCACCTTTGCATGGCACTGGCTGTATATCTCTCCTCATACGAGAAATATGAAACGGCCGTCATAGACTGCAGAGAAGAAGGGCTGAAGGGCCTTCTGACAAAAGATCTGCTATTTGACTATGGCACCGGAGGATTTCGAAAAACGGGCGTGAGTATATATGAGGATCGTGAGTATGCCATTATACCCGCAGCCCTGGAAAAGAAATATGACAGGATCATATACCTGCTCCCAAAGGAAGGAAAAGGTCCGGAAGTGTTTTTTGGAATATGCGATATCCGATTTATGATAGGCGGGATGCGTCCCTGGGAATACGGCGAATATCAGCTCCTTATAAAACAATGTACAGCAGATTATAAAGACATATCAGGCTGTGTGTGTTTATCAAATGGCTTAGGAGAAGAAGAAAGAAAAATGTTTGTCAGGGATATGCACTGCTCTGTTATAGGTATTCCGCGGATAGAGGATCCCTTTAAGTTAAGGAAATGCGATGTGGAGTTCCTTCGCTCACTGACGGCGACCGGCTGACCGGAAACGATCGTAGAGAGACACCGCTGTTTCTGTAAGATCGACAATTGTCAACAAACAAAAAGCGTATTAAAAAGAGGTATCTGATAATACGGAAAAAACAGTAGTAGAAAACGAAAAAGCCGTGGGTTCATGCAAAGAACCCACGGCTTTTATCATATTGTTCTGTAGTTTCATTCAGGTTTCCACGTCCGTATGTCATCCCTGCAACCACCTGCTCAGTGTTCCGCATCATAGAAGCGGAATGATCGCTTTTCGCCACTTCACTGAAAGCATCCTGTAGAGGTTTCATTATCCTTCTGGCCTCTTCGATGCCTTCTGTATTCTTAGTGAAATTCGATCTTTCTATAGCCCGCTGACAGAAATCATATAATGGATAGAGCTGTTTTGACAGATCATATTTGAAATTCAGATCGCTCTTTAAGTGCATTATGACCTGATTTGCGTGCCGAAGCTCATCTCTGGCAGTGACCATGTCACCGGCCTTCACGGCCTTCTCGCCCTCGTCCAGATAGGCAAAGAATATATCGAAAAGCACGCATATCAACTGTGTTTTATTGCTCTGGCTGATCCTTCTGGTAAAGATCACCTTTTGTTCTCTGTCCATGGGACTCTTTCTCGTATAGTTCATATTTCCTTATTACTGAAGGAGCTGCAATGCCATCTGGGGCAGCTCATTAGCCTGTGATAGTGCGGATGTGCCGGCCTGTGCAAGCACGTTATCCTTTGTATATTCCACCATCTCTTCAGCCATATCCACATCCTGGATACGTGAGATAGCTGCTGTCAGGTTCTCTTCTGTGCCGTCGAGAGAAGCTACTGTATGTTCCAGACGATTCTCGTATGCACCAAGGCTGGCGCGGATCTCGTTCAGACGGGTAAGCGCGTTATCAAGCTGTGCTATGCCGCGGTCTGCACCGTGGATGGTGGACACATCCAGGTCATCCAGATACAGATGATTCAGGCTGACAGAAGGAATGCGGACTGTCATCTGCTGACCTTCGTTTGCGCCTATCTGCAGGTCCATGGGACCGATGTCTGTGACGTTAAGGTTGATGTCGCCTGTGAAGCCCTCGTCTAAGAGCATGGACATCTTGAATCCGCCGGTGTTTGTGAAAGTAACCTTGTTTCCTTCCATCACATATGTGGACTGAGCACCGAAGATGGAATCCGGAGGAGTGGTGTTAAGGGTCAGTTCTGCATTGGTGCCTGTAGCATCCTGGGAAGGATTGAGTCCCATTCCGGCAGCGATGTTGTCGCTTGCCAGCACCTTAATATATGCATCATTACCGAACTCCTTAGACTTGAAGGAGAGAGTTTCTGTGGTGTTAAAGTCCGGAATAGTACATTCAGCCAGTTCAGAGCCCTTTCTTAAGGCTTCATAGATCTCCATGTCGCTCATGTCTTTTTTAAGCTCCACCTTCACGCCGTTTATCTCCACCACGCCGGTTTCGCCCTCTGCCAGAGTAGAAGTGACTGTGGAGAGATTATTTATTGCTACGGTGGCCGGGATGGAAGCCTGTAATGCGGCATTGTCTACAGAGAACTTATATGTGCCTGCGCTCACATATTCCGTGGATGTCATGCGGCTCACATTGTTTCCGTATATTCTGGTATCCAGAGAACCGTCCAGGAGGGACTTGGTATTAAATTCAGTGGTGGAAGAGATACGATCGATCTCCTCTTTCAGGGAAGAGATCTCTGTCTGAATGGCTTCCTTTTCGGTCTGGGCATTGGTACCGTTTGCAGCCTGCACGGACAGCTCTCTCATACGCTGAATGATGCTGGACACTTCGTTTAATGCGCCGTCAGCTGTCTCTATAACGGAGATACCGTCAGAAGAGTTCGTGGAAGCCTGACCCAGACCGTCGATCTGAGCCTTCATTTTCCCGGAAATAGCCATTCCGGATGGATTATCTTTTGCATGATTAATGGAAAGACCG
>JAILDZ010000197.1 GCA_024688505.1 Lachnospiraceae bacterium | reverse complement strand
CCCTCAAACTGAACATAGTATTCCGGCTGTAATTCCCCATCCATCTCATATCCTATGGAAGCTGTCTGCCATGTACCTGAAAGCACGTCTTTCTGATTCTCCGAAGCCATGTCTTTTCTTTCCATGTTAAATTCCATATGCCCGGTATCATATCCGCAGTCAATTGGAACTGTCTTGTTCTCAATACTATTATCAGACTGGACCGGATAAGTAAAGTATAGTCTGTCACCTTCCCACTTAAACTCCGGCTTATCTTCTGCCTTTGCTGTATAAGCCCAGGCCTCATATGCATAATTGACATTATCCTGTGTTCCGTCTATTGTATCATTCAGGATTATTCCATAGCAACCTGCTTCTTTACTGATGATACCCAGTGCCTTATATCTTCCTGTTGAATCCAGCGCCAGGGAAACAACAGCATCTGTTTCTCCCATAAGGTCAATTGCAGTCCCCCATTCCTGATCATCTGATCCGCATTCTCCAAGTATCCTGTCAATCACCATATAGTATTCATCACCATCAATCGGATCCGAATATCTGAACCCTTCGCTGCCGGAAGAAGGTGCTAGATAAATTGAAGTCGTTCCATCTGCGCCACCTATTATCGTAATGTTATCATCTTTCTTTTCACCACATCCTGATGCACTCACCGCAAGAGCTAACATCAAGGCGGTAACTGCTGCCTTTTTCATATACTTATTACTCCTTAATTCAATCTTTTGGTAATGTATTCACTTTCTGCTTCAATCCCAATAGCAATTGCACCTCTACAGCGCATTATCCTGAAAGTTATATTTTTAATGTCCTTCAATGTTGTCTAACATGAAGTCTCTTATTTAACAGTTATTTAAACACTATCATCTACTATATCCTTTTTTCGCATATTAAAAAAGCCCTTTAGCAGTATTTGTAACCACTACAAGGCAATTCCGTGGGCATATTCATTAAGCCTGCGCTATCTTAGTGACCTGATAAACAAGATGTTCCGCATAATGCTTCCTGCGGTATTCTTTCCTCGTGTATACCAGATTAATCGAAGCCATGTTCCCTGTAGGTGCATACTGACAACTTGCTACTTTCCTGCCTTCCTCATCAACCCAGAAATACATTCTTCCGGACTTAGCATAGTTTTACACTCCAAATGTTTACAAGTTGCCCCAAGCACGAAAAAATGCACCTACTCTAGATTTCTCTAAAGTAAGTGCCTGTAAAACCATCCAAAAGCTGTCCTCTGGATACTTTACCTGTTTAGTTTCAGCCAAATTCGTGCTCTACATCACGTTCCGTGACGATGCACGAAGCATTTTTCCACTCTTACATGAACCAGACCGATAAGAACTACCAAAAACTTTACACGGTATCTCCTATCCCTTGTTTTATGCGGTTTTCGTCTGGATTTACACTGTATTTTGTGTAATATAAAAACGAAAAAGCTCCCAGAGATTTTTATTTCTCTGAGAGCCAATTTCTGTCTCGTTGTTGGGGTCGGGCGGAATCAACCACCCAGAGTCGCTTAGAATCGACCAATCTCAGTCAACCAGAATCAGCCAATGCAGCGGCTCGACTCCTTTCTTTTAAGATTTTGTTTTTGTTATCGAAACCGGATCTCCGGCCGATAAAGCAATCGTTTCACACTTCTTTCCTCTATAGCTGTTCCCTTTTATCATGAAAACAGTTGCTATATCGAAGATTCTGTCCAACGAGCATAAAAGAGACGAATCCTCGTTGAAATAATCGCCCCACTTATCCGGCCCTTTGTTGCTGGTGAAGATCAATGTATTGGGACCTTCCTTGTTATAACGGCGATCTATGACATCAAAAAACATCTGAGTGTTTTCTTTGTCGAACTCGCATCTACCGACTTCGTCAATAATAAGGCAGGAAGGCTTTACCAATCCATTAATTGCGGAGCTTTCACGCCCGTATTTTCTGGCATCTGTGAATCTTTGGTTTAGTTCGGTGGCTTTAAGAAAGTATGTCTTCATTCCTTTAAGACAACATTCTCGTCCAAACGCCATTGCCAGGTGTGTCTTGCCGACTCCCTGTGGGCCGATAAATGCCAGATTCTTATGCGCGTAAAGTGCGGACAATGATGGCAAAGTCTTTAACGCATCTACCTGTTTCCCATGAATCAGGCTGAAATCGAAGTTTTCAAACGACTTCGGTTCCTTTAACGGCAAACGGCTGAGTCTCAGCTGGGTGTTCACGATCGTTTCTGCTTTCTTTTCCTTAAGGTACAAAAAGACCTTAGATACAGCCTGAACACTCTCATCAGACATTTCGTGATCCATGGCCAGTTGCGCAACTTCCTGTGCACAGAAATCCAGGTTTAGGTACTTAGCATCTGCCTGTATCTGCTCAAACAACGAATCATCCATTTGAGTCCACCCCCTCAAAGTTGTATTTTTCAAACCCCGAATCGTACTGAGGCGGTTCCGTCTGCTGTATCTTGATTTTTACAGGTGTACTCGGATGTTCTTCAGGTTTAACAAATGCGAACTGATCCTTGCAATAACTGTCCCTGCGGCTCCAAGTGACGTTATGTACCGTAAGAACTTTAGTCATCTGTGTGTCATAAATCTTCAGTTCGTACCCGTCGCGCATTACCCGACAGGTCTTGCCCGTATACCAGTAAGGAACGCCAAAACGACGGCCTTCATAGTTCACGAATCCATCAAATGATATCTTTCTTTCAGGGCACAGATAATAAGCAAGTTCGATAGTATCCTCAAGGGCGGATGTCCTATGCATACACAGAGATGAATGCTTATCATCCGGAATGCAGTCCACAGCTCTATGATATGCCGCATTCTGGCGGTTGCACCATGCATTGGCCTCGTAGTTAAGATCTGTAAGTTCATGAAAGAAACGGCCGGGAAGAAAGTTATCCTTTACAAAACGGATAAGGCGTTCGACCGCACCCTTAGTAAACGGATGTCTGGGTCTGCACAGCTTCGTACTGAAGCCGATATTTCCCATAAAAAGCTCATAGTCCTTCTGCCAAATGGGGCGGCCTTCTTCATCGCGCTTTACAACAACGCTTTTCATGTTATCCGTAAGAACGAATTCCGGTATTCCCATGTACATGAAAGCATGTATCATACCGATGAACAGGTTCTCCTGCCGGGCATTGGGAAAGAATTCTATATACCGTTTGCCGCAGCAATGGCATATCATAGCGAAGCAGGCAACCTTATACTTGGCTCCGTTTTCGGTTTCAACCTCCACAAACCCCCAGTCCATCTGATATGCTTCTCCGGGTGCCGTCTGATACCGCCTTCCTCGGTTACCTTGTGGGGCAACGGCTTGACGCTTGGCCGGAACAAGATCACGGTGAGCTGCGATATAATTCTTTATGGCAGTAAGACCACCGGTGTACCCATTCCCCTTAAGTCTGTCAAAGATGAGAGACGAGTTGGTTATACCCGCACACAAAAGCGAATCGATAATCCCTGTAAATCCAGTTAATACAGTCACAACTGCTTTCCGGCCGGTCAGTCCATGAGGCTTGTCTACAAATCCGGCAGCCTTTATCCTGCGCAACTTTCCTCGGGTAATTCCTGTTCTGCGTTCAAGTTCAGCCAGGTTGATCCTATCAAGATCG
>JAILDZ010000172.1 GCA_024688505.1 Lachnospiraceae bacterium | reverse complement strand
CGGACAAAGCTTTGTCTGTGACCATTGCACTTCTCCTTGTCATGGCTGCAAGAAAGCTTAAGCCCCGTGAGGAACGCCGCCTCATGATGCTCATAGTAGGGGCATCGGCACTACTGATCCCTTTTCATGATGTGAGGGCGGAGGAAGACTTCCTGGGAAGCTTCACTCCGGAGACATATGGAGCACAAAACGGTCTGGTGTCCGCAGAGATTGCATCCATCACCCAAACGGATGACGGATATATCTGGGTAGGAACATATGCAGGACTTTTCAGGTATGACGGTTATACGTATAAAAAGATCCTGGACGACAAACACATCAACAGCATCACTGTGCTGTATGGCGATGCCAGAAACCGCATATGGATAGGAACCAGCGACAGCGGTCTGGCAGTCTATGACCAGACAACGCAGAAGATCACTCTCTATACCACGGTGGAAGGTCTTTCATCCAACTCCGTGAAATCCATATGTGAAGACGATTCCGGAAACATCTATGTGGGTACCGTAAAGGACCTTTCCGTGGTGCGCCCTAACGGTACAGTCACCACCTATGAAGAATGGGATGATATCTACGGAGTCCATTCTCTTTGTCACGGCATCAATAATACAGTGGCGGGGATCACCGGCGACGGACTGCTGTTTTTCCTGAAAGATGAGGAAATCTTTACCACCAGAAGATCGAAGATGGAAGACGGATCATATTACACAGCAGTATCCACCTCACAGTTCGGAGGCACCTTCATTGTGGGCACGTCTTCCGATTATGTGGAGACGCTGCATTTCGCGGGAAATACACTGTTCAGTGACAGGAGCGTCAAGATAGAGAACACCAAGTTTTTCAACTATATTTCTTATGCTCCGGAATATGACGGATACTTTTATTGCTGTGAAGACGGCATGGGTTTCATAGACAGAAACAGTGACGAGCACGTGGATCTGTCCGGTAGTGAATTCGGCAAGTATGTCAGCAGCATTCTGGTGGATTATCAGAACAATATCTGGTTTGCATCCAGGCGGCAGGGACTGTGCAGATTCTCAAAGAACCTTTTTGTGGATGTGTTCAGAAAGTCGGGTATCCCTGCAGATGGCGTGAACTGTATCATCATAAAGGACGATATGCTCTATATGGGGAAGGAAAACGGCATTTCCGTTCTGAACCGTAAGACCAACAGTGTGGAAGAGATAGAGGCCCTAAGGTTTTTTGATAACATCACCGTCACCCATATGACAAGAGACTCCAAGGACAATATATGGATAAGCACTACGGATTCAGTAGGGCTTTATAAGCTGACTCCCGAGGGTGAGGTGATCCCATTTGAACCGGAGATAGGCGGAGCAGAGAATTACGGTATAGTGCGAGAACTTCCGGACGGCACCCTGCTCATCTCGTCAAATAAAGGGCTTTTGTATTCCGACGGTGTTAATGTCACCGATATGCTGGGCCCAAATGACGGAATCACAGCAGAGATCCTTTCCATGATACGGCTGTATGATGGCACAGTGCTGGTCGGCTCCGACGGTGACGGAGTATACATCATAAAGGATCATAAGGTACGCGGCACCATTAATGAGAAAGACGGTCTGGATTCTCCTGTGATCAGGAAGATAGTGAAGATAGAGGACGGCATCATTTTTGTCACCAGTAATGCCATTTACTATCAGAATACCAGCGGCATCATAAAACGGCTGGATGCATTTCCGTACAGTAATAACTATGATGTACAGGTGTCTATTCATAACAACGCATGGATCACATCATCAGCCGGGGTGTATGTGGTGGCGCTTAAGGACCTTATCGAGAACAATGATTATAATTACATGCTTCTAAACAGCAGCCGCGGATTCTATTCCAGTCTGACATCGGAAGCCGATAACCTGACACTGGAGGACGAGTTGTTTCTGTGCTGCGACGACGGCGTCAAGACCATTTCCATGTCGAACTATAACACCTTCGACAGTGACTACAGTATCAGGATATCTTCCCTTACAGTGGGAGAAGAAGAGGTCTACAGGAAGCACGGGATCTATGAGATACCGCCGGTATTTGACAGAGTGCAGATAGAGGTGTCGGTTCTTAACTATACATTCTCCAATCCTCTCATCCATGTGTATCTGGAGGGGGTAGATGACCCCGGGATCACATATCATCAGAGCGAAAGGATTCCGTTGGTATTCAGCAGCCTGCCTTACGGCAATTATAAGCTTCATGTGCAGGTGATGAATGAAGACAATGGGAAAAAGATTCGTGAGGATGTCTTCACCATAAAGAAAGAAGCACAGATCTTTGAGTACAATTATTTCAAAGTATATGCGGCATTTGTCATGGTCATGATCCTGCTTTTCGTGGGATGGTTTGTGGCGAATATCAGACAGCGAATGATGAAGATGAAGGATCTGCAGAAGGAAGCCACCACAGATCATATGACAGGCCTCCTTAATAAGATGGCAGTGGAGACTGAGCTTACAGCCGCTTTCCGCGAAAAAGACGGTGTGCTTCTCATGATAGATCTGGACAGTTTTAAGCTGGTGAATGATATCTATGGTCATGACATGGGGGACAAGGTTCTCATCAGGACGGCGGAGATCATCAGGTCGGTGGTTCGTGTGGACGACATATGCGGACGTGTGGGCGGCGACGAATTTGTGGCATTTTTAAAGAATAATGTGGCTGAAGTAAACATAATGGAAAAGACCCGGAACATGAATCAGGAACTGATCCGGTCTGCCAGAGAACTGATGGGGGATGATATGAAGATACCTCTGGGCATATCCGTGGGAGCCGCTGTGGTTCCGGAGGACGGCAGAGAGTATGAGGATGTCATAAAGAAAGCTGATAAGGCTCTTCTTCATGTAAAGAAACACGGCAAGCATGATTATGCTATGTATAAAGATGTAGAAAAAGCCGGAGCGGAAAGCGATAACAGGAACTACACCCTGGAAGAACTCTGCATGATACTGGGTGAGAGACTGGAAAAGAAGAGGGCATATCAGATAGATATGGACAAGCTGGGTACCATCTATCGTCTGCTGGAGCGTGTGCATGCCAGATATGATCAGGATATCAGCATCATAGAATTCACGCTTAAAAAGCCCAATAATATAGATGTGATCCCGGAATTCATTGCGGATGCATTCTACGAGCTTCTGGGGGACGCCCTTCGAAGCAGCGATACCTTGACTAAGGTGGGTGACAACCAGTTTCTTATCCTTCTTACCGACACAGGTGAGGACGGAGGAAAGGTGGTGGCTGACCGCATCCGGAGCACCTGGTATGCGGATCCGGCCCAGGCGGAATACCTGGTTCACTTTGAGATGGGCATGATCGGCGGACAAAATAAGAAAAGCGAGTGATTTTTCTCTTGACGTACGGGAGAAAGTCATATAAAATATGCTTTGTTGCGCAGGAGTGGCGGAATTGAGCGAGCGAAAGCGAGCGATACTTCTTGACTGAAGGTCAAGAAGGGGCCACAAACTTTCGAATATGCAGGAGTGGCGGAATTGGCAGACGCGCAGGCTTCAGGTGCCTGTGGCCGTCAAGGTCGTGTGGGTTCAAGTCCCATCTCCTGCATTTGTATAAAAATAGGATAGGCGAAGGGCCTATCCTATTTTTATGCAAGCGCACGAGCGCTTGCTTGAACCCATGGGTTCAATCTCGCCTGCCGGCTCGGTCGTCGCTCCTCGGCTGCGCCGAGGGTGTGCCACCGGCACACCGCGACCCATCTCCTGCACTAAAAAACAGGATAGGCGAAAGGCCTATCCTATTTTTATGCAAATACGAGAGATGTGACAAGATAAATAAATTGCCAACAATCTAATTGCAAAAAATATAATATGTGATATAATACCCATTAATCAGTTGGAAATCAGCGAGGAATGATCATGGAAAAAGACTTTAACATACAGGAATACATGACCCATGGTGTGGAGCGTGTGGTAGCGGATGCCATCAGAGCCACACTGAAAAATCCGAAGGAAAGCGCATATATGTTGTCCTTTGCTGCCGCCACAAAAGCGGCATCAAAGAAGCGAGCCAGGGCGGAAAAGAACGGAGAACATATCCCTCCATTTCTTATAGCAAGCATCACCAGCAGCTGTAACCTGCACTGCGCAGGCTGCTACTCCAGATGCAATCATGCTACCACGGATACCGAGCCGGTGAGCCAGCTTACAGACGAGGAGTGGTTAAAGGTGTTTGAAGAAGCGGATGATCTGGGAGTGAGTTTTATCCTCCTGGCAGGCGGAGAGCCGCTGCTTCGGGGTGGAGTGATAGAAGCCGCATCCAAAAAGAAAAACATACTTTTCCCCATATTTACAAACGGAACATTCATGGCAGAAAAGTATTTTAAGCTCTTCGATGACAACAGAAACCTGATCCCCATAATGAGTATCGAGGGGGAAAAGGAGACCACGGATCAAAGGCGCGGCGAAGGCGTATACGATAAGCTCCAGGACAATATGGATGAGCTGAATCGAAGGAATATCATATTCGGCACATCAGTCACAGTGACCACGGAAAACATAAAGGAAGTATCCTCTGAGTCCTTTATCGGCAATATGTCAAAGAAGGGATGCAAGGCAGTGATATTTGTGGAATTCGTACCTGTTACGGATGACAGCACACATCTGGCACCCGGGGATGAGGAAAGAGAGTATCTGAATAAAGAGATAATGAGGCTCAGAAAAGAGCACCCCGAAATGGTATTTGTATCATTTCCCGGAGATGAAAAGAGCTCAGGCGGATGTATTGCCGCAGGAAGAGGATTCTTCCACATTAATTCGCACGGCGGAGCAGAGCCCTGTCCATTTTCACCCTATTCAGATACGAATGTGAAAGATACATCCCTAAGGGAAGCACTGAATTCAAAACTATTTGTTTCACTGCAAAGCGGGAACCTGCTTTCCGATGATCATAACGGCGGATGCGTCCTATATGAAAAGAAGGATCAGGTGGAAGAACTGCTTAGAAAAATCGGATAAAAAGATATCAATGAGAGGGCATTCGGCCCAAAAATCTCCTCTGATAAAGAAAACCCGGGCATCAAGCCCGGGTTTTCATTTATTTTACGGAAGGGATGTCCGTATCCAGAACCACCATATTTCTGCCGTTTTCCTTGGCATAATAAAGTGCTATATCGGCCTTTCTTATGGCATTATGATAATCTCCGCCGTGATATTCATGGACACCGATAGATACTGTGACGGGACACACGTCGTTCTCGGCATGCTCCACATCATATCTGATCTTTTCAGCTACGGCCATGCCGTCCTTTATTGAAGAATTCATAAGGAACACCACGAATTCCTCCCCGCCCCATCTTACCAGATAATCGGTATCCTTTATGGCGTCAGTTATCTTACTCACAAAGAGCTTCAGGATGGTGTCACCGGCCTCATGGCCATAGGTGTCATTTACGTCTTTAAACTTATCTATATCCATCATCAGGATCACCACACCTTCACTGCCTGTCATGTTTATGGTGCGGCTGCCTTCGCTTATTATGTCGTGAAGGACATTTCTGTTATAAACTCCGGTGAGCTGATCGGTGACGGATTCCTTTTCGATCTGCTGAAGAGTGCTGTAGTGGTCTTTGTATGATCTTTGAAGCACGAAGAGCACGAGGACACAGCCGATATAAAGGGGAGTGGCCAGTGTCATCATGAGGTCATAAGTCTCGTAATGGATCCAGAGATTTGAAAGCATTATATTGATAAACAGGATGCCATGTGCCAGAAGATGATATTTAAGAGGCATGGCAAGCCCTACCGCCAGAAATGCGAAGTGCATTATGACGAAACCCTCTCGGGCGAAGTCTCTGTTAGGAAGATACCATATGGCCCAGATGGTAGCCCACATGGCAAAATGCGGAAACAGGTAGTATAAAAAAGCTCCCACACGGTAGTCTTTTATCCATCTGTCCACTATGACCAGTATTACTGCAGGAAGCAGTACAGAGAACCTGGGTATAAAGGTTTCTGCAGCAAAGCGTCCGAAGATCTGGCAGTCTGTAAAAAAATATGTGGTCTGCATCAGAACAGTAAGCAACGCCGAATAGAAGCTTACTTTTCTGTAATAATCGAATTTTGACTGATAAAAAGAATCGTCGTATTTAAACATTAAAAAGGCCCTTTCAATTCCGAAAAAAAGTTGACTTATTGTAGCATTTAACGAAAAGTTTCGCAATCATGGTTTTCTCTACTTTGTTTTTGCAATCATATCTGTGATACGGAGGAAAACGCGCCGTCTATGCGTAAGCAGGAGCTGGGGCTTGAACCCTTTATAATAATCAGATAGACTTACTAAAGATAAGGAGGGAAGAAGACTTGAGAGAGATCACACTTGGCCGTACAGGCATAAAAGTACCTCAGAACGGATTCGGTGCATTACCGATCCAGAGAGATGACTTCGAAACAGCAGGAAAGATCCTTCAGAAGGCGTATGAAGGCGGTATGAGATATTTCGATACAGCCAGAGCCTATACCGACAGCGAAGAGAAGATGGGGCGGTATCTTTCGGATGTGAGAAAGGATATCTATATCGCCACCAAGACCACTGCAAAGAATCCGGAAGAGATGAAACAGCAGATGGACACATCTCTTAAAATGCTGAAGACCGATTATGCGGACGTGTATCAGTTTCATATGGCAAATCAATGCTTTCGTCCCGGAGACGGCACCGGCATGTATGAGCAGATGGAAGATTTTAAACGTCAGGGACTGATCAAACACATCGGTATCACTGCCCATAAGATCGGTATCGCAGAGGAGGCGGTGGAGTCCGGCCTATATGAGACTTTGCAGTTCCCCTTCAGTTATCTTTCCGGAGAACGGGAGATAAAGCTGGTGAAATCCTGTATAGAGCACGACATGGGCTTTGTGTGCATGAAAGCTCTGGCAGGCGGGCTTATACATAATGCAAAAGCAGCATTTGCCTATATAGCGCAGTTTGATAACACAGTCCCCATCTGGGGCATTCAGAGAGAATCGGAGCTTAATGAATGGCTCTCGTTCTTTGACAATGCGCCGGAGCTTAACGAAGAATTGAACAGCGTGATAGATGCGGACAGAAATGAGCTTCAGGGAGATTTCTGCAGGGGATGCGGATATTGCATGCCCTGTCCAAAAGGCATCCAGATAAATAACTGTGCCAGAATCATCCTTATGATGAAGCGGGCACCCTCAGAGGGATGGCTCACAGAAGAGTGGCAGAAT
>JAILDZ010000139.1 GCA_024688505.1 Lachnospiraceae bacterium | reverse complement strand
ATATTGCCTTCTACGACATAAGTAGTGGCGGTATGGATGACCGTTTCTTCATCTTCCTTTAAAAGACGTATGCACTGCTCTGCGGAGTCCGCTCTCTGATCGAACTGTCCCGGCAGATATTCCACTGAAAACACCCTGCCTGTATGATCAAAGCTTTCTTCATACACATTGTCCACCGGCGGTTCGGAAAAAATGGTCCGCACAGCCTTCTTATATATCTCATCGGAAAGGCCTTCCACATCATATCTTATGAGAACACGTACGCCGGTGACACCGGATATTCCAAGATATCCTTTTATCTCCGAGTAGAGCTCCTTTGCTGCCACGGCATAGTCTTTTTTCTTCTCTGCATACACACGTCTTATAGTACTCACCCTAACCTCCTGTCTCGATAAAACCGAAAAGAAACCTAATCTTTGAAATTATACAACTTTTTATCCTATTTGTCCCAGAAACTTTTCACCGCATCAAAGGTTTTTTCCTGCGTAACCACGGTATGATCCGACCATTCTCTGGGAAAAGTATTTTTATAGGTACTTTCTGTGAATCTGTCATCAAGAAGCGCAATGACACCTCTGTCGTCCATAGTCCTTATCACACGGCCTGCCGCCTGCATCACCTTATTCATGCCCGGATATAAAAAGGCGTATGAAAAACCGTTATCTCCCCTCTCCTCAAAGAAGCTGCTTATGATCTGTGTTTCCGTGCTCACCTGAGGCAGACCCGTGCCCACCACAATGGCCCCTATCAGCCTGTCCTCAGTCAGATCTATGCCTTCGGAAAAGATGCCGCCCATGACACAGAAGGCTATCAGGGTTTTATCATTCTTTTCTTCAAAAGCGCTGAGAAAGCTGACCCTCTCTTCTTCCCGCATGTTCCGATCCTGCTTTATAAGCTCTTCATCTTCGGAGATCTCATATTCATCATATACAGCCGAAAGGAAGCTGTATGAGGGGAAAAACACCATGTAGTTTCCTTTCCTGCCTCCTGTGATGATCTTTATATATTTCGCATATTTCCTGTACTCATCACTGTTTCTTTTCTTATACCTGGATGTCACATCCCTGCCGATGAGGATCGTCCTGTTTTCCGGCGGGAATGGCGAATCCACATAGAGGGTATAGGGGTTTTCCTCGCAGCATAACAGGTCTATATAGTAACGTATGGGAAGGAGTGTGGCGGAAAAAAGCACTCCCGCCCGGCCGGAGTCGAACCTCCTTTGAAGCATGGCGGATGGGTCCACACAGAAGAGGTGCAAGCGAAAACCCCCTTCCCTGTCAAAATCCGTGTATATCTTATATCCCTTCGATACATCATCAAAAAGGCTGACAAAATTCCTGAGAGAAAAATAGAATTCCAGCACATCTTCCGGCGGATCTATGTTCGGGACCTTTTCAAAGAGCCTGTTAAACCCGATAGCGGCATTTTCTATGGCAAAGAAAAGCTCGTCCATCTCGCCTAAGATCATGTAATCCGTGCACTGCTTTTTAAGCTCCAGCATGAGCTTATTTATCCGCTCCAGGCTCTTTGTCAGGCTTTTTGATACGGTCTTTGCCCATCTTTTTGCAGAGAGCACCGCCTCCTTACTGACTGTCTCGCTGTACATGGACCGGCCCCTGTCCAGGAGATTATGTGCTTCATCCACCAGGAAAAGATAGTCTCCTCTTCCCCCTTCGGCAAAGAACCTTTTCAGATATACATTGGGGTCAAAGACATAATTATAGTCGCATACTATTGCATCGGAAAAGCTGCAAAGGTCAAGTGAAAACTCAAAAGGACACACGGTATATTCCTCCGCTCCCTTAAGCACGGTTTCTCTGTCAAATAAAGTGTATCTGTAGAGATAATCATATAAAGCATCGTTTATCCTGTCGAAGTGTCCCTTGGCATAGATACAGGACCTCGGATTACACTCTCTTTTCTCCAAAGGGCAGATGGTGTCCTTAGCCGTGATCTCCACTGTCCTTCCCTTATAGCCCCGGTTGTTAAGCAAAGAGAAGGTGTCCTTTGCCACAGTTCTGGTAACAGTCTTTGCCGTGAGATAAAATATCTTACTGATCTTCTTTTCTCCCATGGCCTTCACTCCCGGATATATGGTGCTTATGGTCTTTCCGGAACCTGTGGGAGCCTGAGAGAAAAGCAGTTTCTCATCGGTAATGGCCCTGTATACACTGTTCATGAGCCTCTTTTGTCCTTCTCTCATTTCAAAAGGAAAGGAAAGAGTCCGTATGGATTCCCGTACTATCCTGCTTTCATAGAATTCATAGTCGGACCATCTCTTATATGCGCTTACCAGTTTATAGAACCAGTCTTCTATCTCCTCTGCTCTGTATGTTTCGTTAAAATATCTTATGGCTTCCGTATCCAGATCCACATAGGTCATCTGCACCTCTATATCCTTCAGTTTCCTTTCGGTGAGCAGCATAAAGGCATAGCATCTGGCCTGGGCCAGATGTACTTCATCCGGCGCTTCCATCTTTTCCACGTCCCTGTACACGCCTTTGATCTCATCCACCAGTGCGGGAGTTCTTTCCGCCATGATGCCGTCCGCACGGCCCTCTATAATGAGGTCATAATCATCATATGTCACTTTAAATTTCAAAGGATATTCGCTTCGATACGAAGCTCCCATGGATTTCTGGATCTTTTTATGAATGCGGGCTCCCTCTCTCATAGCCAGGGTCTGGTCCCTGTGAGAGGATGAATCGTCTATATCTCCCGATCGGAGCATAAACTCCACCAGGTTACGCACAGATATCTTTATAACAGGTTTTTCGATGACTTCCTTCTTCTTTTTGCCCATGGGGATATTATATCAAAAAAAAGAACGGATAATCCGTTCTTTTCATCTTTAAGCTACTGCAAATTTCTTAAGTTCAGTTAATGGTCTGCCTTCCTGAGGATCAATGCACACCACTTCCATCCTTCTATGCATGGCCATTGTCAGCACTCCCAAAAAGGATTTGGCATCTATAAATACATTACCGCTCTGAAGATCGATTTCAAAGGGGCAGATACTTGCCTTATTTACAAAGTCTTTAACCTCTTCCGGAGATCTTAACATAATATGGAATTTCACTTTTCGCACCTCCCTTTCCGGAATCCTGGGGTATTATGTCAAAAACATAATTCCATGTCAAATAGTGTGGTTTTATATGGAATTAGATAAATTATCCAAACCTTTACCGCTAAAGGAAATCATAATTGTCATTTTTGATAATTGTTTTTCCCCTCATATGCCTTGACGCAAGTTTCGATAACGTTTTCGTTATGCATTTTGCTTTTTTTTTCATTCCTGCGGTAAAATAAAACAGGCAGATTGCATAAAAATCTGCCTGTTCTCATCTTTTAAAAAACCATATAATTTGTTATCGCTTTACCACGTCATCACAACATCTTGTGGAAAAACCTTATACCAGACCCTCTGACTTGATAGTGTCTATCATCATATCCACATACTTCTCGCAGAGTGAATCCGTGGATGCTTCCACCATGACACGTATCAGAGGCTCTGTGCCGCTCTCCCGAAGGAGAATACGTCCGTCGTCACCCAGCTTATCCGTGATCTCCTTATTCATGGCCTGCACCGCAGCATTTTCCATTACAGCCTTTCTGTCAGAAACTCGTACATTCTTAAGTAGCTGGGGATAAAGCTTCATGGAGCTTGCCAGGGTATGAAGGGATGTCTTTTCTTCCATTATGACTTCCATCAGCATGATGGCTGTGAGTATACCGTCTCCTGTGGTGGCATGACGTGAAAAGATCACATGTCCGGACTGCTCTCCGCCCAGCACATAGCCGTTTGCCACCATGTCTTCATTCACATATTTATCACCCACTGTGGTGACATCATATTCGATGCCGGCTTTATCCAGTGCTTTAAATAGTCCCAGGTTTGACATGACAGTGGCCACCACATGGTTGCCGTCCAGTTTACCCTGCTTCTTGAAATACTTTCCGCATATGTACAGCACGAAGTCTCCATCTATGACCTGACCTGTCTCATCCACTGCGATACATCTGTCCGCATCACCGTCAAAAGCAAATCCCGCATCCAGTTCTTTTTCCTTCACCAGCTTCTGCAGATTCTCTATATGGGTGGAACCGCATCCGTTATTGATATTAAGTCCGTTAGGTTCATTTGCCACCACGTATGTCTTTGCTCCCAGGGCGTCAAACACACTCTTTGCGATATTAAATGAGCTGCCGTTACTGCAGTCCAGACCTATGCGCTTTCCGCTGTAGCTTCTGGTGGCAAGAGATATAAGGTATCCGATATATCTGTTCCTGCCGATGGCATAATCTGTGGCTATACCTATGTCCTCTCCCTTTGCAAAAGGAAGCTCGCCCATATTACCGTCGATGTAGCTTTCCATCTGGGATTCTATCTCTGCGGATATCTTATGACCGTTTCCGTCCAGCACTTTGATACCGTTATCATAATAGGGATTATGAGATGCGGATATCATGACTCCGCAGTCAAAGTCCTCGGTACGCACCACATATGCCACACTGGGGGTTGTGGTCACGTGGAGGAGAAAAGCATCCGAGCCTGAGGCAATGATGCCTGCCACAAGCGCATACTCAAACATATAACTGGATCGTCTGGTATCCTTTCCAATGACGATCCTGCCTTTATGCTTCTGATTATAATAATGTCCCAGAAATCTGCCTATCTTATAGGCATGATCTGCGGTGAGTACTTCATTTGCTTCTCCTCTGAAGCCGTCTGTTCCAAAATATTTCATGGTTTTATACTCCTATCTTTTCCGGCTCTAGTCCGGTTTTACAAATGTTTTTTCGAATCCCTTCTGTTTCAGGGGCATTCCGAAATAATATCCCTGCATCTTTTCGATATTGAGCTCTCTCATCATATCGGCCTGTGCCTTATTTTCCACGCCGACTGCCACCACTTCCAGATTCATTCCTCTGGCCACAGCGATGATGGAAAGTATCAGCTTGCGTGCATCTTCGTCTTTTTCAGCTTTATTTACAAGCTCTCTCGAAAGCTTAAGGATATCAAAATCGCATTCTATCACATATGAAAGGTTAATGTCACCTCCGCCGAAATCATTAAGGGATAATATGAAGCCGTCTTCCTTCAGTTTTTTAAGAGTTTCTTTGGCTCCGTGTGAAGCACCCATGATGACTTCGTTTGCCACATCAAGGACCACATGATCCGGGCTCATGTTAAGATCCTCTGTCATCTGCTTGATCTTACTTATGAATTCAGTGTCCACCAGCTGCAGCGGTGAAAGGTTGATGTTCACAACGGGCTCAAATCCCAGATCCTTTTCCCATTCTTTAGCGGCACTAATGGATGAATAGAAGATCCATGTGCCTATCTTTGTCATGAGTCCCACTTCTTCCATGATGGGGATGAGTTCATTCGGAGAGACATTTTCCATGTCCCCCTTCAGGTGCGGGAACACTTCCATACCATACAGTTTTCCTGTTTCTCCGTACACTTCCGGCTGATAAAAAAGCTGGAAATCTCTGGGCTCTGCTACGGAAAGGACATTGCTTAAGCGCCTGCGGTTTCCCACCACCTGCACCAGTCCCAGGTCAAAGGCTCTGTAGCCGTCTTTATGTTTGCTGTGCTTCACGGTATACATGGCGGCATCTGCATATTGCATAAGAAGAGATGAATCCTTGCAGTCGCCGGGATATGTGGCGCTGCCTATGCTACCTGAAAGCTGGAACACGTAAGAGTCTTTTCGTACAGGCTCCCTAAAAAGCCGCTGAAGGCTTTCACCCACCTTCGTCACATCATCTTTCCTGAAAACATTATTGCATATCACCATAAACTCATCGCCGCCGGTTCTGAAGGCCGTGCTGTCACCGGGCAGCTTTTTCAGGCGGTTTCCGAATTCTGCCAGCACCGCATCTCCCATATCATGTCCATAGGTGTCGTTTATGGGTTTGAAATTATTAAGATCTATGCAAAAGATGGCGTAACCGCTGTTATTCTTCCTGGCCATCTCCGTAAGCTGAGATATGAACTTCCTGCTGTATCTCCTGTTATAAAGCCCTGTAAGAGTGTCTGTAGCGGACACCTCTTCCAGATGTCTGTTTGCTTCCAGAAGATCTTTCGTCTTCTCTTTCACCAGCTCTTCCAGGATGATGTTCTGCTTCTTCTGCTGAGTTAAGAGCTTTTCGTCCAGATATCCGTTATTCAGCACATAAGACATGATCACCCATGTAAGGATGGCCACCACGATATACATCACTTCGCTCTGTCCTAAGAAGCCCGTGAGCCCCATGATGATATCTATGATTATGATCACTCCCGCACACGCGAATCTGGTCTTCATGCCTTTCGCGGAATAGTCATGCTCCTTTATGGGAAAATCGTACTGATTCGTGATCTGGATATATACACCGATAGCCATCATTCCCATGAAGCCCACATACAGAAGATTTGTGATGGGGTTTTCCGCCTCGGCTCCCGTAGCCTCCAGGAAACTGTAATAGAAATCAAGGAGCACATAAAAAAGAATGCCCAGTGTGAGAAGGTTTGTGCCTTTTCTGATGGCATTAAGTCCTACCATATATACCACATGCATAATCAGGAAAAAGATACTGAAATTTATGAAGAAATAGAGCCCTGCACGAAGCTGCGTGGCCTTTGAAATATAGTGTCCGTTTGAAAGCAGCATAACGACCTTGCTGGTGACCACAATGGCTGCCATGGCAAAGCAGAAGGTGTTTATCAGAAGGTATGAAAACTCTCTGGGCCTTTCCTTATAACGCACATAGAACCATATCACCACGGACGCACCGAAGAAATAGTTCGGCATCACGTAAAGAGTACGCACCACCAGCGAAATAGGCTCTATCCCCAGAATAAACTGGTTAATGAATTTGACAAAGTCCGCCAGGAAATAGAAGAATATGCCCATGGATATGATAAAGTTGCCTATTGCAAACCTTCCGATATCCTTAATGCACTGGGTAGTCAGGAGAAAAAGCTGAAAGGTGGTAAGTGCACAAAAAAGGGAGTATACAAACTCATCTCCGATAATGGTGGAGATGGTATACACGAAATAGCATACTATTGATGAAACAAGCAGGCCTTTACGAAAATTCTCTCTCATATTCACCTTTCCACGAGTTATATATCTCCGATTATACCACAACTGCATGTAAATGAAAAACGTTAAAGGAGGCGGGATACCCCGCCTCCCTCAACGTTTCTTATAGAGGGTTTTGTTATTTTAAGAGTTCCATACGATCGGGATCGTTTGCGAACACTTCTTTAGCATTTTCCTTTGTCACTACTACAGGAGGCAGCTCATAGATCGGAACATCGATCACGCCGTTATCAGCTGTCACGTCTGTAGAAGGCATTCCGTTTCCCGCCTGAAGAGAATCGATGATCTCGATAGTCTTTGCTACCAGGTCTGTAGTGGGCTTTGCGATAGTGGAGTACTGTCTTCCTGCCCATACCCATTCTACGGACTCGTTCTCTGCATCCAGGCCGGACACTACAGGGATATCCTGTCCTGCGTTCTCACAGGATGTGATGATAGCTCTTGCTATACCGTCGTTGGGTGATAATACGCCGTGGATCTCCTTATCGGAGTAGTTTCCGGAAAGAAGGGCATCCATTCTGGCCTGTGCCTTGGAGTTATCCCAGTCGGGAGTAGCACACTGTGTGAAATCTGTCTGTCCTGATACCACCACTACTGTGCCGTCATCGATCTTCGGCTGAAGAACTGACATAGCGCCCTTGAAGAAGTTCGGTGCATTGGGGTCTGCGGGGCCGCCGCCGAAAAGCTCGATATTATACGGGCCTTCGCCTTTTTCCTTTGCCAGGCCTTCCAGAAGTGCCTGTGCCTGAAGTTCACCTGTCTTCACGCTGCCGAACTGTACCACGCCGTCTACACCTGTGGTGTTCTCCAGAAGTCTGTCATAACCGATCACATAGATGCCTGCATCTTTAGCCTGCTCCAGTACTGCGCCCAGCTGTGATCCGTCTACAGGACCTACCACGATAACCTTTGCACCGTTCTCGATCATAGACTCGATCTGCTGCTGCTGCTGAGGAACCTTCTGATCAGCTGCCTGCACGATAGCCTGGTAGCCTGCTGCTTCCAGCTGCTCTTTAAACATGGTCTCTGCTTCTTTCCAGTTCTGGGTTCCCAGCCAGGGAAGAGACACACCTACCACTGCGCCTTTTTCAAATCCTTCACCTGCAGGAGCTGCTGTATCTGCAGCCGCATCTGCTGTGTCCTCGGTAGCTGCTGCTGTGTTGTCGGCAGCTGCTGTATTGTCAGCTGCGCCTTCTCTGCCACCGCATCCTGTCAGGGATGAGATGAGCATTCCTGCCGCAAGGACAGTTGCCAAAAGCTTTTTCTTTAACATTTTAGATCCTCCTCTTTACATGCTTTTGTTTATATAGACTCCGCAGCCCTTCCCGACTACGGTATGTCCCGTTTTTATTTTGCAGAAGCGGATGTACGTCCGTTCTTCTTGTTGTATACATCGAATGCCACTGCCAGAAGTAGCACGCATCCCTTTATGACCTGAGTCTTGTCTGCACCTACCCCCATGAGCATAAGTCCGTTATTTAAGACTGCCATCACCAGACCGCCGACCATGGTGGCAAGAATGGTCCCTACGCCTCCGGATACTGCCGCACCACCGATGAACACTGAAGCGATGGCATCCATCTCCCATGATGTACCGTCTGCAGGACCTGCTGCGGTGGAACGTCCCACAAAGAGGATTCCGGCTACAGCTGCCAGGAAAGACATGTTCATCATTGTCAGGAAGTACACCTTCTTCACATTCACACCGGACAGAGCAGCTGCGCTTTTGTTACCACCCACTGCATAGATATGACGTCCGAAAGTAGTCTTCTGTGTGATGGTGTGATATACGATTATGAGTATCAGGAGGATCAGTCCCGGTATGGGGAAAGAAGTGCCTTCTCTTCCTGATCCGAACAGCCATGTGAAGTATGATATGAGGGCAGATACCAGGATTATCCTTATTATCACTGCCACCAGGTTCTCTTTTGATGATGAGCCTATGGCAGAAGCCTTATACTTCCTGAGCTGTACCACTATATAGATCACTATTGCGATGATGCCTAGAAGCAATGTGGAATTGTTCATGCCCGTAAACTTCGGTCCCCATTCCGGCAGATATCCGGCTCCGAACCACTTAAGTTCGGGAGGTGCTGCCACGGAAATGGACTTTGAGATCCAGATCACTCCGCCTCTGAAGATCATCATGCCGCCCAGTGTGGTGATGAATCCCGGGATTCCCAGCTGTGACAGGAAGAAGCCGTGAAGTGCGCCGGCTGCAAGACCGATAAGCAGTGCCACGATCACTGTCAGATACCAGGGAAGATGCAGATCTCTGTATGAGAGCGCCATCACCATTCCGGCGAAGCCTGCCACAGAACCCACCGCCAGATCGATCTGGCCTATGACTATGACCATCAGCATTCCCAGTGCCAGCACCAGCACATATGCGTTTCCCGAAAGCAGGTTCTGGAAGTTTGACGAAGTCAGCATCCTGCCCCCGGATATAATATTGAAAATAATTATCAGGGCTGCCAGCGCCACCACCATGGTGTACTGCCTCAGATCTCCCCCTAATACCTGTTTTATATATTTCATTTCTTTACCGTCCTTTCACTTTTCTCAATTACCGGAAGTGATCGTCATCTTCTTCATGAGAGATTCCTGATTCGCTTCGCCTCTTTGAAGCTCTCCGGTAATGGTTCCTTCGAAAATGGTGTATATCCTGTCTGCCATTCCCAGAAGCTCCGGCAGTTCCGATGAAACCAGGATCACTGCCTTCCCCTGATCCGCCAGTTCATGTATCAGCTTGTATATCTCATACTTGGCTCCCACATCTATGCCTCGGGTGGGCTCGTCCAGTATCAGGATATCCGGCTCTGCAAACATCCATTTTGAAAGCACCACTTTCTGCTGGTTTCCTCCGGACAGTGTGTTTACTCCCACCTGTGTGTTCGTAGCTTTTATCTTCAGTGACTGTCTATATTCTTCTGCCGCTTTTTTCTGTTTTGCTATGCTTATGAGTCCGTGGCTTAAGATTGCTTTTAAGTTTGCGGACACTATGGTCTCTTCTATGCTGTCAAGGAGGTTAAGTCCCAGGCTCTTTCTGTCTTCCGGCACATAGGCTATGCCGTTTGAGATAGCCTGTTCCACAGAATTTATCGTGACTTCTTTTCCCTTTATCTTTATGGTTCCGCTTTTATATATGCCGTAGTTTTTCCCGAAGACAGATCTCATGAGTTCCGTTCTTCCGGCTCCCATCAGTCCCGCGAATCCCACGATCTCTCCTGCTCTCACGTTAAATGTGGAATTCTTGCAGACCATCTTTCCTTCTATCTCGGGGTCCTCCACATTCCAGCCTTCCACTTCAAAAATGACTTCACCGGGATGGGATTCGTGTTCGGGATATCTATTGTCTATGGAACGACCCACCATAGCCCGGATGATCTTGTTCTCATCCACATATCCGTCTTCTATTTCATAGCTCTCCACAGTGTGTCCGTCTCGTATCACCGTGACCGCATCGGATACTTCCGCTATCTCGTTCAGCTTATGGGATATCATGATGCAGGTGATGTCGTTGCTTCGAAGCTCCTTCATAAGAGAAAGCAGATTTGCCGAATCAGACTCGTTAAGTGCCGATGTGGGCTCGTCCAATATCAGAAGCTTTACGTTCTTTGACAGTGCCTTTGCTATCTCCACCAGCTGCTGTTGTCCCACACCCATATGCTTTATCAGGGTGTCCGGATTCACCGAAAGTCCCACCCGCTTTAAGATCTCTACCGTATGCTCTCTTTCTGCATTCCAGTCTATGAGTCCTCTCTTCACTATCTCATTTCCCATGAAGATATTCTCTGTGATGGAAAGCTCCGGTATCATGGTCAGTTCCTGATGGATAATGGCTATGCCAGCATTCTCGGACTCCTTGATGTTACTGAACTTCATCTCCTTATCCATGTAGAATATCTGTCCGTGGTATGTTCCGTGGGGATACACTCCCGACAGAACCTTCATAAGAGTTGATTTTCCGGCTCCGTTTTCTCCACAGATGGCATGGATCGTGCCCCTTCGCACATCCAGTGACACATCATCCAGTGCCTTTACACCGGGGAATTCTTTCGTGATTCCTTTCATCTGCAGGATAAAAGGATTCTTTCCCATAATCTCACCGCCCTTTCTTTGTAGTGTAATAACGGAACTGTTTTCATTCCGCCCCTCTGTTTATGTGTAGAGGGTACAAAAAAAATGACGTTTGCAATAGTCACAAACGTCATTAGTGTGTTTAAACAAATATCATCTGTTCATGTGACAAATGTCACGCCGGCGGGTGGCATTTGTCATATGGTTGTTCAGTTATTATTCAGTGTCTTTAGAAATGTATTAATGCTCCTTGACTGTATGATCTGATCCATACGGATATTGCCGTTACTGTTCAGTATCTCCTGGACAGAAATATCCACTGCGTTTAAGGCCTCATTATAACCATAAAATCTGTGATCAGTCACAGCGTGTTCCATGGCATATGTGACGCTTTCATAGCTTTGCTCACTATCCTTCATAAGCTCATTTTCGGTGATCTTTTTTACGGGAGACACGCCTTCAGAGTATTCGAATATCTCTGACTGTATCTCTTCATCACCGATCAGTATCTTGATCATATCCCAGGCTTCCTTTTTCATGGTGCTGCCGGAATACATAGCCACAGACAGCGTATCCAGCATGGAACTGTTATCGCCCTTATCTCCGGCAGGCATGGTGAGATATCCCCAGTTAAACTCCGCATAGCGGCTGGCATGTATGGGGTTCAGCTCGTATGCCCTGTAGTTTGAATAATACATGGGCTGAAAGACCACATCCCCATGTTCGAAATAGTCCTCAGTGGCCGTGTTTCCTATGCTGTATTCATCAATGGCATCCAGGAAAGAAAGGGCATCGCTCACCTTTTCATCCGTAAAATAACACTCTGTCCCCTCCTCGTTAAAGAGCGTAACATCGTTTGATGCAAAGGCTTCCTGCCATCCGTAACGGGCCACTCCGTAGTGATCCGGCGTGCCGTTTAAGTCCCTGTCCTTTGAGGCGATCTTGCATATCCGAAGCAGATCGTCCCATGTCCAGTCCTGTTTCGGCATGCTGATGCCTTCACTGTCCAGCAGAGTACGGTTTACAAACATAAGCTCCGGAGTGCATTCAAAGGGAAGGCTGTACTGGCTTTCATCCACTCTCCCGCTGTTATATGCGGCTTCATAGAATCTGTCCTTATCAAATTCCCCGTCCGATCTGATGAAATCATCCATGTTTTCCAGGGCTCCCACGTCATGAAGGGTGTTAAAGTCCTCGGGCAGGATAAAAAACACATCCGGTGCCTTTCCCTGCATGATCTGCTCTGCCAGCCATTCGGAATAGTCTTCCTTCAGTATTCCCGTCTCATATATGACCTCTATGTCGGGATGATCCTTTTCATACTTTTCTATGGCGTCGTTTATGATCTTATGGGCAAATCCGTTTGGAGTGCCCCGGTAGCTGTCCGAAAAAACGCCGATGGTGAGCTTCGTATTGCTGTTCCCCGGGATACGTTTTAGCACGTCCTTATCCGAAAGAAGCACTGCAAACATGAGAAAGAAACATATACCGTATTTAATTTTTCTTTCCAGTTTCACATCCATTTAATTCTGCTTTTCTTTACTGTGTCTCTTACTTATCACATCAGACTGCACCGCCCAGATGGCCAGCTGCGTCCTGTTTTTCATTCCCAGCTTATTTAAGATGATGCTTAAGCTGTTTCGCACCGTGCCTTCGGAGAAATTAAGCTTGTTTGCTATCTCTTTATTGGAAAGCCCCTGCACCAGTCCGTCTATTATGTCCCATTCACTGTCCTTTATTTCATCCAGGAGTTTATCGTCCACTTCCATGGAATCCTTTGACCTGGCCATCTCCGAAAAAAGCCTCAGCACCTTGTTTGCTATATCGTCGTTAATGATGGCTGTGCCGTTATATACCTTTCTGATGGCCTCCGTCAGTTCCTCAAAGGATACGCCTTTAAGCAGATATCCGCTGGCCCCGTTTTTAATGGCATTAAACACATATTCATCATCATCAAATGTGGTGAGGATTATGATCTTAATCTCCGGTGAGTTTTCTTTTATCACCTGGGTGCATACCACTCCGTCCATCTTCGGCATACGCACGTCCATAAGGATCACATCCGGCTTATTCTCCCGCACGCTTCTTATGACATCAGTGCCGTTTGATACGGTTCCGGTGACCTCAAAATCATCCACACCGCTCAGCATCATTTTCAGACTCTGTCTGATAAGCTCCTGGTCATCGGCTATAAGTATTTTAATCATCTGCCTTATTTACCTCCGTTCCCCATCTGATGGGGATCTCTGCTTCCAGTAAAAAACCGTCGGTCCCGTCATAGTATACGGATCCTCCCAGCATGTTTATCCTTTCTTCCATATGGGTGAGTCCGAAGCCCTTCTTCGGCTCCATGCAGCCCACTCCGTCATCTTTCACGGTGATCTTCAGTCTGCTGTCTTTCCTGCTGACGGATATATGTATGTTCTCCGGTTTTCCATGTCTTATGGAATTTGTGATCCCTTCCTGCACTGTCCGAAACACTGCTTCTTCTTCATCTTCACCGAACACGTTTCGAAGTGTGACAGAACAGTCATATGTGAGATTGATCCCTGTGGATCTTCCCATCTCATCTATCATGTTTTCAATGGCAAGATCCAGAGGCAGTTTTTCAAGGCCGTCAGGCTTTAAGGCCCGGACTGAACGCCGCACATCTTCCATGCCTCTTCTGGCCACCTCAGCTATGGCATTAAGCTGCTTTTTCACGAGCTCGCTGTCTTTATCAAAAAGCACAATGCAGGCCTCTATGCCTGTCACTATACCGGTCAAAGAATGTCCTATGGTGTCATGGATCTCCCTTGCCAGTCTGTTTCTTTCCTGGGTCTGTGCCATGAGAGCCGATTCTTTGGAGTACTCCTCCAGCTTGATATTTGCGTCTTTAAGCTGCTCATTAAGCACACGTATCCTGGCATTCTCGCTTCTTTGGATCCTGACCAGAGCTATCATGTATGAAATGAAAAGAAAAGTGTTAAGAAGCTGCCCCATGTTAATAAGGCTCTTTATGATGCCTGCGTATGAATTCGTGTAATATAAAAGGCAGTCATCCAAAGACACTATGGGGAGCCATATGGAAAGTATCCGGCTCTCCGTGAGGAAATAGCATAGTCCTATTATGATTATGGTGAGATTACGGTTCCATCTGTCCAGGGGCTTTCTGGCCTGATCCGCCAGGATCATGAAGAACATGCCGGTATAACAAAAGCCTGTGTTCCGGCATATCCAGATAACGGTATATGTCTCCATCGTAAGCTTTAGAATATACCAAATGCCCTGTTCCGCTTCCATGGATAAAAGGATCAGAAAGCATATGTAAAGCACACAGGTGGATATGATGATAAAAATGGGCTGCTCCGGTATGCCGTTTGCCTTTATGAGAAACGACAGAGCTCCCCCTTCATTTACATAGCCCCACAGAGCGCGGCTGATAATGAACAGCACAAAGAAAAGCATCCAAAAATTAAGATGCTTCATAGCGTCCATCATTATGTCCGGTATAATGAAACTGTCCTCTCTGTCCGGATTACTGCCAGCGTTCTTTATCATACTCTCCTATATTGTCCCGGGTCACTATGTCCACAGGAACTATGATCCTTTTTTCTACACTTTCACCGTTTATCAACTGATATAAAACTTCTGCCGCGGTCTCACCGATCTTCGTCGGAAACTGCACTGCGGAGGCACTCATAAGACCTGAATCTATAAGAGCCTTGGCATCGGGGGAAGCATCCACCCCATACACGCTCACTCTCTTTTCGATTCCCTTTTCCTGAAGAGCTGCCACCACTCCCATAGCCGCGGGATCGTTAAGGCAGAATACTGTGTCAAACTTTTCTCCGGAATTAATGAATTCCCTCATTTTCGGCAGTGCAATCTCATACTGTCCTTCGCATTCCACAGTGCCACGCACGTTAAATGCACTGTTTCCTTCGATAGTGTCCAAAAAGCCCTGCACCCTCTGCCGTCCGGACACGGCCCTGTCATGGGTGAATACCACTATATCGCCGCTTTCCTGGCTTTCCATCATATACTGAGCATCCAGGCAGCCGGCATTATAATTATCCGACACAATGGAACAGTCTACGAGACTTCCGCTTCCCACATCTGAATCCACCACCACCACATACACGCCCATGTCCTTCGCCTTTTTTATCACATCGTCAAGGCCGTCAAGATCCACGGGAGTGATGACAAGAGCAGTGACGCCCAGGTCCAAAAGATCCTCTATCTGGCTTTTCTGTCTCTCGGCATCCAGCGCCGGATCCCTGATATATATGATGTCTCCTTCCGCTTCCACCCGCAAACGTATCTGCTCATTTATGATCCTGAAAAACTCGTTATTCATGGTCATATAGCTTACGCCTATGCGTCTGGAATTTTCTTTTTGTTCTGCGGAAAGATCCACCCGTCTTACTAAAAAGAAGGCAATTATCGCAAACAGTACTATATAGATCAATATCATGATCATGCGATAATACTTTCGTATGGTTCTCTCATCATTCATTAAACATATGCCTCTTTACAAAAAAAGCCGCAAACATTAAAGTTTACGGCTTCATCGAAGCAGGGGAAGAGGGATTCGAACCCCCGTGAACGGTTTTGGAGACCGTCATACTGCCACTGTATGATTCCCCTGTGTTCGGTCACGAACAGAAAACATTATATCTAAATGCTTACCATATATCAAGCCCTTTTTCCACGTTTTCGAACAGCTTTTTCCTCTTTCTCAAAAACGATCCTGTCGTCCTTCACCACTGCCTCTATGGTATCTCCGGCACTGATCTTTCCGGACAGTATTTCTTCGGAGAGCACGTCCTCCATGTCTGTCTGGATCTTTCTCCTGAGAGGTCTGGCTCCGTATTTCGGATCATAGGCCTTATCCACAATGAACATCCTGGTCTTAGGCTTGATATTAAGAGTGATATCCATTTGTTCCTTGCATCTTTTCACCAGAGATGCCGTCATGATCTTTACGATATCAGACATATCCTTTTTATTCAGGGCTCTGAACACAATGGTCTCATCTATTCTGTTTATAAACTCCGGCTTGAAGATACGTTTCACTTCTTCCATAACATTGTTCTTCATCCGGTCATAGTCCTGCTTTTCGCTCTCTTCCTGAGCGAATCCCAGTTTCTTCGGCTCCACTATGGACTGTGCTCCCGCATTACTGGTCATGATTATGATGGTATTCTTGAAATCCACCTTCCTCCCTTGGGAGTCTGTGATGTGTCCGTCATCAAGCACCTGAAGGAGCACGTTGAACACATCTGGATGTGCCTTTTCGATCTCATCAAAGAGGATAACGGAGTAGGGATTCCTGCGCACCTTTTCGGAGAGCTGGCCGCCCTCGTCATAGCCCACGTATCCGGGCGGTGATCCTATCATCTTTGACACACTGTATTTTTCCATATATTCGGTCATGTCCACACGTATCATCTGTGATTCGTCACCGAACACTGCCTCTGCCAGAGCCTTTGACACTTCTGTCTTTCCCACACCGGTGGGTCCTAAGAAAAGGAATGATCCTATGGGCCGTCCGGGCTCTTTCAGCCCCACACGTCCTCTGCGCACGGCTCTGGATACGGCTCCCACAGCTTCTTCCTGTCCTATCACTCTCTTATGCAGAGTCTTTTCCAGATTTCGAAGCCTCATGCTTTCGGATTCATTCAGCCTGGAAACAGGTATCTTGGTCCACACGGACACCACATCTGCCACATCATCAAAGTCCAGAGTCAGGCGCTTTCCTTTACTCTGTCTCTCATATCTTTTCTTAAGCTTATCTATCTCTACAGTAAGCTCCTGCTTTTTCTTTCTGATATCTCTGGCTTCATCGAAACGTCCTTCTATCAGAGCCTTCTCTACCAGTTCATCACACTCGGCAGCCTCATGCTCGATCTCGTAAAGCTTCTCTGGAGTCTTTACGGACATGAGACGAAGTCTGGCTGCGGATTCATCCATGAGATCTATGGCCTTATCCGGCAGGAATCTGTCTGTGATATATCTCTCACTAAGGGTCACTGCCGCCTCCACTGCATCATCAGTGATGGTCACATTATGATGCTCTTCATAAAGTCCCTTGATACCCTGCAGGATCTCTTTTGTCTCTTCTATGCCGGGCTCTTCCACAGTCACCGGCTGGAATCTTCTTTCCAGTGCCGCATCCTTTTCCACATACTTTCTGTATTCCGTGATAGTTGTGGCTCCGATGATCTGTATCTCGCCTCGCGCCATGGCAGGCTTCAGTATATTTGATGCATCTATGGCGCCTTCTGCTCCGCCGGCTCCGATCAGCGTATGTATCTCATCTATGAAAAGGAGCACATTTCCCGCAGCTATGATCTCTGCGATCACATGCTTTATCCTTTCCTCAAACTCACCGCGATACTTGGATCCTGCCACCATTCCGGACAGATCCAGTGACATCACGCGCTTTCCCTTAACAGAGTCCGGCACTGTGCCGTCATAAATACGTTCAGCCAGTCCTTCCACTATGGCTGTCTTTCCCACTCCGGGCTCACCGATCAGACAGGGGTTATTCTTTCCTCTGCGGCTCAGTATCTGGATCACTCTCTGTATCTCTGCTTCTCTGCCTATGATGGGATCCAGTTTTCCCTCTGCTGCCAGCTCTGTCAGGTCTCTGGAATACTGTTTTAATGTGGGAGTGCCGGAAGATGCTCCTCGTCTCTTTCCGTGTCCCCGCATCTCATCCCTGTATGCTTCGCCGTCCTTTCCCATGGCTGCCACCATGTCGGTAAACAGCTTTTGCATATTCACTTCCATGGAGTTTAAGAGCCTGGCTCCGGCACAATCCGATGTGCGAAGGAGCGCCATCAGAAGGTGCTCCGTGCCTATGGCTGAAGTCTGGCAAAGGAGAGCCTCTTTTTCGGACTGGGACAGCACCTGCTCCATCTTCGGAGTATTTCCGTCTCTTTCCATCACAGCCGTGTCTGAATCCGGTGCAATAAGGTCCTTTATGAGCTTTATCACATCATCTTCCTTGATGGAATGCGCCTGAAGAACACTGCTTGCAATGGAGTCTTCCTCATGCACCAGTCCAACCAGAAGATGCTCTGTGCCCACATAGTTATGTTTCAGTTTTCTTGATATACGTTTTGCGTATGTCAGTACTTTTTTCGCTTTATCAGTATATTCCATTTACAGTCCTCAAATGTCATTAAGATCCATTATATCCATGTTATCAAGCAGCCTGTCCATAGCTTCTTCGGAGGATCTCTTCTCCCTTTTGGCCGCATTTGCAGCTGCTTCCACTTCTTTATCCTGCACTTCTTCCTCTATGCCTGTGATGTCTATCTTCGGAAGGATCACATCATCCGTGCTCTCAGTATCTGCAGCCGGAGCAGGTCTTTGCTTCTTCAAGGGACGGGTATGCTCTTCTTCATCAGGCTTTTTTGCCTTTGCTTTCGGGTTTCCTGTCCGCACCGGCTTAGCAGGCTTCATTCTTCTGACAGGTGCCTTGGGTTCCGGCTCTTCTTCCGGCTCGTCCTCATACTCTTCATCTGCGCCGTCATCTTCGAACTCATCCTCAGATTCGCTTCGAACAGCATATCTTCTGAGCAGGTCCTCGCTGTCATCGTCATCGTCAAATACATCTTCGTCTCTTCCTTGACTGAACACCTTTATGTTAAGTATGATAAGCACGATGACCACCAGAACGAATATGATCACAGCTATTATCTTTATATGTGTGCGTACGAATTCTTTAAAGTCAAATTTCTCTTCATTATCCACTTCTTCCACTTCGGTGCCTTCGCCCTCCACGGTCTCTTCTCCTGTAGCCCCTACAGAGGGGAGCAGGGAAAGAAGCACCAGGTTTGCTCTTTGCATGGAGCCTTCAGCCAGGTCACATTCCATCCAGTCTATGGTGCCGGCCTTATTCATTCCATAGAAGTATGCAAAGCCGCTGTCTTCTGTGCCTGACACATAGTAGCACATATACTGGGCATCGCCTATATTACACATGCCCTGCACCATTCTGTCGCTGGGAAGTGATGTGCTGGGAAGAAGGATCACATAATCATCATTTCCAGGCACCATGTTCATCTTCACTGCGGAATTGGTATTAGGGTCATATATATACATTTCTCCGGATCCTGCCGTATTATCCTCGGGTTTCAGATATACCAGGAAGATCACGCCGTTTGTGAGCTCGTTATAGGATTCTCCGTTTATCTCCAGAGTGGTCTTACTGAAGCCTTCCGGTATCTCCGCATCGGAATACCTTTCGGATACCACATAGGACACTCCGTCTATGAAGAAATCTCCGGTGAAATCCGCAGGCACCTCAGTGCTTGTTGCAGTCACAGAGGGAGCTTCCACTGCTGTGAGGTTCTGACTGTTATCGGTGCTTTCCGCAGGTGTCTCTGTCTGAGGTGTCTCCGCAGCAGCGCTTTCTTCCGCTGCAGGTGCTTCTGCTGCAGGTGCCGCAGCTCCGGAACCCGATACGCTGACCGTAGTACTGCTTCCTGTAAGGGATGATGCCGTCACTATGATCTCTGCCGTGCCTTCAGACTGAGCCGTGAAATTCAGGGTGGCATTATTTCCCGTGAATGTGGCTGTGCCTCCGGATACGGATGTGCTGGAATTATTGCTTCCGGTATAGGACAGGATAGCCCCTGTATAAGATACGGATATGGTGTCCGATTCCGAGCCCTGCACTGTGACTGAGAGCGAATCTCCCACTGCCAGTGATCTTTTCGACAGGAATATGGTGGTATTACCCGCCGCATGAGCTGTTAAAAACGGTCCTGCCATCATGATCACAGTCATTAAGGCCAGCATCAAACCTGTTATTTTCTTCATAGTCTGTTTACTCATTTATGTTTACCTCGAGATTTCTATCTTTTACCATAGAGGAGATTTTCCCACTATTCTTTATCCATAGCAATTATAGGGAAAGGGATATTTTTAGTCAAGAAAAGCGGGATCCTTCATATTTCTTACGATATCCGGTACTTCCTCGGGGCTTTCCGCAAAGATACGGGCTCCGGCTTCCACCTGTTCTTTCTTTTCCCTGAAGCCCCAGGCTACTGCTATGCATTCCATGCCGGAATTCTTCGCCGTGGCCACGTCCACCTCGGAATCTCCCACATATACACTTCTGTCCTTATCCGAAGCAAGCTGTCTTAAGGCTTCTTCCACAGTGTCGGGTGCAGGTTTTTTCCGAAGAGTGTCACTGGCTCCTATAGCCACTTCCACCAGGTCTCCGAAATACAGAGCCACCAGTTCCTTTGTGGCATCCATAAACTTATTCGATACCACAGCCATCTTATAGCCTTCACGCTTCAGTTTGGAAAGCATATCACTTATGCCGGGATAGGGTCCTGTCTTGTCATTACAATGGACTATATAGTGCTTTTTAAACGTGGCCAGGGCCTCTTCGTATTTCGGATTTTCCTTACCACTTGGGATGCACCTTGCTATCAGATTATCCACGCCGTTTCCCACAAAGTGCCGCACTTCATCAAGGGTCCTTTCTTTAAATCCGTGGGCATTCATGGAATGATTTACCGAAGCATGAAGATCCTCCAGTGTGTTAAGCAGCGTGCCGTCCAGATCAAAGATCACTGTATCTATCATTACTTTTTCCCTCTCATATTCGCATATGCCAGGATTCCCGCCACAGTCTTCGAATCCTGGATCTCACCCGCATATATTTTTTCCAGCAGTTCATCGGGATCCCATTTTTTCATGTCTATGTTCTCTGCCTCATCCAGATGCTGCTCCCCTGCTCTGTAAATATCTTTTGCCAGATACACATCTATGAGCTCATCGCAAAAAGCCACCGTGGACTTCAGGGAGAGCAGTCGGGTGATACTGTCACTGTCATATCCTGTTTCTTCATTTAATTCCCTTTTTGCACAGACAGACGTAGGTTCATCCGCATTGTCCCTGCATCCGGCAGGAAGCTCCCATGTGTAGCGGTTTAAAGCCGGTCTGTACTGCCTCACCAGAAGGATCCTTCCATCCGGGAGCACCGGCACCACGCAGGCCGCTCCCTTTCTGTGAGATACAAAGTCCCATATTTCCGTGCCTCCATTCGGAAGCTTCATTTCATCTCTGTATATATCAAGGATCGTACCTTCATAGACTAAAGTACGTCCCACTCTTTCCACATGTTCCATATCTTAACCCTTAAAAAATAAGAAGAGGCCGGAAATACCGACCTCCTCATAACTACTTGGCAACTTCTGTCACTCGTGATTCACGAATAACATTAACCTTGATCTGTCCGGGATACTTAAGCTCTGATTCTATACGCTTTGCTATATCCCTGGCGAGTAATACCATCTCGGCATCATTCACCTGCTCAGGAACTACCATAACACGAATCTCACGACCTGCCTGAATAGCAAAAGATTTATCCACGCCCTTAAAGTCGTTTGTAATATCTTCTAACTGTTGTAACCTCTGTGTATAGGCCTCCATAGTCTCACGTCTGGCTCCGGGTCTGGCAGCACTGATGGTGTCTGCAGCCTGTACCAGGCATGCTATGAGGGAATCGGGCTCCACGTCTCCGTGATGAGCCTCCACTGCATTGATGATAAGCTGTGATTCTTTATACTTACGGCAAAGCTCCACACCCAACTGGATGTGAGAACCTTCACGTTCATGGTCTACAGCTTTTCCTATGTCATGAAGCAGACCTGCACGTTTTGCAAGACGTACATCCTCTCCCACTTCTGCAGCCAGCAGCCCACAAAGCTGTGCCACTTCTATGGAATGCTTCAAAGCATTTTGACCATAACTGGTTCTGTACTTCATTCTTCCCAGAAGCTTCACCAGTTCGGGATGGATTCCCTGAACTCCTACTTCCAGGATAGCTGACTCACCAGCCTCGCGAATAGTGTTTTCCACTTCCCGCTTTGCATAATCCACAGTTTCTTCTATCCTGGCGGGATGGATACGCCCATCTACAATGAGCTTTTCCAGTGCCACCCTTGCGATCTCCCTTCTGACGGGGTCGAATGCGGATAGGACTACTGCTTCCGGTGTATCGTCGATAATGAGTTCCACACCGGTCATCGTCTCGAGAGTCCTGATATTACGACCCTCTCGTCCGATGATTCTGCCTTTCATTTCATCACTGGGAAGCGGTACAACGGAAATAGTAGCTTCCGCCACATGATCAGATGCACATTTCTGTATGCTCTGAACCAGTATCTCCTTTGCTTTCTTGTTTGCTTCCTCTTTGGCCTGTGCGATAGATTCTTTTACCAGCTTTGCTGCGTCGATCTTCGCATCTTCTTCAACAGTTTGTAACAGATATTCTTTTGCCTGTTCGGAGGTTAAACCTGAGATTCGTTCCAGTTCCTGTACCCTTTGCTGACTAAGTTTTGCAACCTCTGCCTTTTGTTTCTCCAGGTTCTTTTCCCTTGCACTTACAGAGTCTTCTCTTCTTTCGACCTGATCGATCTTTCTGTCCAGATTCTCCTCTTTCTGTGCTATACGATTCTCAGTCCTCTGGATCTCGGCTCTTCTCTCACGGATCTCTTTCTCGAGCTCGTTCTGAGTCTTCATAGCCTCTTCCTTGGCCTCCAGCATCGCTTCGCGCTTTCTGGACTCTGCATCCATTACTGCCTTATCGATGATCTCGCGTGCTTTTTCCTCAGCACTGCCCACTTTATTGGCTGAAACCTTCGAATGGTAGTTGTTTGCAAATGCAAGTGTAATTAACCCGGTGATCACAGCGGTTACAATGATAGCTATTATCACTGCAAGCACAGGAGCACCTCCTTTTATAAATTTTCATTGTTCATAAAAAACAACACGTATATCTTATACTTTTATAAAAGTCATGTCAAGCGAAGGGGTCATTTAAAACCCTTATGATATCAGCCTGTTTGAAGCCTCTGCCCATCAGAAAACGATACATTTTTTCACGCTGTTTTCTGTCCGGATCATTTTCTTCGGGATCATATCCCTTCTTCCTTAAGAGTTCTCTTATCATGTCTTCTTCGGAAGACTCATATTCCTCTTCTATGGCTTTATCTATGATCTCCTTATCCACGCCTTTTTGCATCAGATCCCGGATGATCCTGGATTTTGAACGTTTCCCCTGATACTGCCTCACATATGTATTCGCATATCTGTCATCATCCACATAGCGATAGGACTCCACATAGGCTATGGCTTCATCTATGGCTTCTGCAGGGTATCCGTTTTCCTTAAGTTTACTTCTCAGGTTTTCCTCGGTCCTGTCCATCTTTTCCAGCAGATGCATGGCCCTTTTCTTTGCTCTGGGGATGAAGGTCTTTTCAAGTATTTCTCCGTAAAGCTCCTCCGTGACCTCCATACCCTCTTTCAGGTCATATGAAGCGAGTTCTTTTCTGTATAGAATAAAGTCTGCCCCTCCTTCGAGGCAGACCTTATACTTTTGCTTATCTTTAGTTACAGGCTTGATCTCCTTTATAAGCATATATTATTCATCATCCTCCGGAATATCCGCTGCAGGTTCACCCTCATCATCAGAGAGGAAATGTGCCCTGACCTGTGCCTCTATCTCCGCCATCACATCGGGGTGCTGCTTCAGATAATCCTTGGCGTTTTCGCGTCCCTGCCCGATCTTGTCTCCCTTATACGCATACCATGCACCGGACTTATTCACCACATCGATCTCTGCAGCCTTATCGAGAACATCTCCTTCTCTGGAGATCCCTTCTCCGAACATGATATCAAATTCTGCCTCTCTGAAAGGCGGTGCTATCTTATTCTTAACTATCTTCACCCTGGTGCGGTTGCCGATCACTTCGCCGGACTGCTTAAGGGATTCGATCCTTCTCACATCAAGGCGGACCGAGGAGTAGAATTTCAGAGCACGTCCGCCTGTGGTGGTCTCGGGATTGCCGAACATCACACCCACTTTTTCACGAAGCTGGTTAATGAAGATAACTATGCAATTACTCTTGCTGATCACGGCAGTGAGTTTTCTTAATGCCTGTGACATGAGGCGTGCCTGAAGGCCCACATGTGAATCACCCATATCACCGTCTATCTCGGCCTTGGGAACAAGGGCTGCCACTGAATCCACTATAACTATGTCGATAGCTCCGGAACGGACCATGGTCTCTGTGATCTCAAGAGCCTGCTCTCCGCTGTCCGGCTGGGATATGTACAGATTGTCCACATCCACTCCTATATTTCTGGCATATACGGGATCAAGAGCATGCTCTGCATCAATAAATCCTGCTATGCCGCCAAGCTTCTGAACTTCGGCTACACAGTGGAGAGCCACTGTGGTCTTACCACTGCTCTCGGGTCCGTATATCTCGACAATACGTCCCTTGGGAAGACCTCCCTGTCCCAGGGCTATATCAAGAGAAAGGGAACCTGTGGGAACCGTCTCCACCTTCATATGGCTTTCTTCCCCAAGCTTCATTATGGAGCCTCTGCCATACTGTTTTTCTATCTGTGCTATTGCCGCATCCAGTGCTTTTAACTTATCTTCGTTTGCCATTACAAAACCTCCGTTCGCGAACTCATGTTCGCTTATGAACATATACTATACCATCAAAAAATAATTGTCAACAAAAAAATGGAAAAAAACAGACGATAAAGATGAACCCTTTATCGCCCGCTATTATACATAAACTTTGATTTGCCGTCAATCTGTCCTAATCGGCACGGCCGCTGACCTTTCTTACGAACTCCTCCGGAGTTTCCTTCTTTTTTCTCACCTTATAGTCGATGGTCAGTCCTATGGGATGCTCCGGGTGAAGGCTGTCATGCTCTTCTGCCTCGTCCATAATGATATCCGTGAGGACTTTCTGCATGGATCCTTTGGAACTGGGTGAGAACAGCAGGAACCTGTCTTCGTCCATACGTATGACTTCTCCGTCCTTCGGCACTTCTTTTTTCAGGATATCAAATAGTCCCCTGGGATCACCGTAAGTGAAAAATGTGATGGCACTCTTATAATCCCTCTTTTTATCACCTATCTCAGTCAGGATATAGTTTATATAGTGACTGTTAAAGAATCCGGATTCGAAGTCATCAAATCTCCAGGCATCCACATATGAAAGATGAAGAAAAACAAGAGCGATGGCAAAGCCGAATGCTCTGGCGGAATATGGTGTAAAGAGCGTAAAAAGTGAGGAAATGATCACAGGGCCCGCCACGGGAGTGATGTGGAAAAAGTGCAGCCTGCCCCTTGTCATGTGGTATTTTATGATGGTGTATACCGGCACACATCCGTAGAAATACTGCATGAATGTCATGGCATAGAAAAGCGGTTTGGCCACAAACATGGTATTCTCATCCATTGTGAACATTATGCCGGTAAACAGATTTACCACGCTCAGTATCTCAAAGATATACAGAGGTATCTGGTATTTGCGGTATTTAAACTTCAGTCTGTCCCAGCTTCCGTATATCTTATAATCCACATAAAGCATCCAGATAAAGAGAGCTATGAGAGCCGACACCTCAGATATGGTGGGTGCAATGCACTTCACAAACTGCGGTACATTAAGCACCTGATGATGGAATGCGTAGCTTATGGCATTTGATACTGCATTGATAAGGACCATCACGCATAAGTATAAATACAGTTTCGATGCGTTTTTATCCTTCCCGGTGGAAAAGCGGTTGGAAACTATGATCAGGCCGAAAAGAAGGATGGCCGCCATGGTGTCAGCATATACGGTTACTATGGATTCGTTCGCTAATATCATTCGTCAGCCTCCTCATAAAAGGGCTTATTCATTACATAGATCTGTGTAAACACCAGCAACATGGATGTCACAAGCGCACCTGCAGACACTCCTCTGCACATTATGGTAAGAAGCGCTCTGGCCACAGTGAGTACCAGCATTATGATAAGCAGTCTCACATCTTCCTTTGCTATGATCATCATGCTGAAAAGAAGATATATGGCCGGCGCGATATAGACCATGTTATAGGCTGTTGCGCCTTTATATGCGTTGTCGGCAGGGTCCACTATATATAAGAATCCGGTAAAGATATTGATAAGGACCATGAGCACACCCGCAAATGAAAGTGCCATATAGTATACCCAGCGCTTATCAAAATCCACTTTTCCTTTTTCCGTACCACACATGAAGAACAACAGATACAGCCCGAAGATCAATTCGAAGCATACATGGAATACTGTATTGCATCCCATGCTGATAATTGCAGCCCCGGGTACGCTGCTCTCATCGAGCACATATGTGACGGCATCGGATATGGCCATTACCATGGTGAGGATCTCCATATAAAAGAACAGTTTATCCTCTCTGTGTCCCCTCTTCCTGTATATGGATGTATGGATTAGTACGCCTGTCAGGATACACACTGCCGCAAAATCCATTATTACGGTAGCAAGATCCAGTTGATCCATATTAATCATTGCTAGTCTTCTCCCTTCTCTATGTACAGCACTTTTTCTCCCTTTTTATTCGGGAAAAGTTTCTTCATAAGTGCCTCCACCTGTTTATTATGTCTTTTCACTTTAACCATTGTATTTCCTTTATATTTGGAAAGTGCGGCCTTAAGAGAATAACGGAGCATGCCCAGTATTTCCACCGTATAATCGGATCCGGAAGTAAATAAAAGATCTGTCACCATGCAGCCCGTCACGTCCCTGTGGATAAGAAAAACACTGGTGATGTTTTCATCTTCTTCGATATATGAGGACAGATCCATGTCATACCAGTTCTTGGGAAGAAAAGCTATATCTTCCAGAAGTCCCTTCCTGTCATGGAAGAGGCAGTTTGCCACTCCTCGTTTAAAATCCTTGTCGCCAAGCTTGCTTATGCTTTTTACGAAATCGGGACACTTTTTATTTAAAACCGGCACATTTTCCAGGTCATCCAGAGTGAGGATCATTTCTGAGCTCTCCTTCTCGGTGATGTCAAACCCGACATTCTCCAGGATCTTTCTTTCCGATTCCGAAAGATCGTGAACTTCATAATATGTCCTTACGGTACCGTCCTCTTCTATCTCATTTTCAAATTCATCTATAAGTCTTTGGCCGGCGTCCTCATCATACACGGCAAACCATGTGATCTCTGCCTCGGTATCGGCTTCCTCGTCCAGATTCTTGTATTCATATACTATAACTGCACCGATCTCTTTGGTGTCTTCCACGTACGCCACTATTCCCCTGAAGAACGGACGCTTCATATCAAGCGCCGCCTGGGGAGACAAGAATCCTGCCAGTTCTCCCAGATTGTCCGCAGTGATCCTGACAGTGTCTTTACATATGAGTCCGTCGGTCTCATCTTCTTCTTTATCAAAATCAATGACCACATCCTCATTCATTCCGGATGAGCCTTCATCGCCGTACGCACTGCTCTTCGCAGAACTCTTCATTCCGGAAGAAATGTCTTTTCCCAGATCTCTGCCGTCATTTCTGTGCCATACGGTCTTCCAGCTGACATTGCTCTGCTTCGGTACCTTTCTGATCTCCCGTTGCCATTCATCATCCATGTCCTCGTCCAGATCCTCTTCGATGTCATACTCATCAAACTGATCCGTATCGGACAGCTTTTTAAAGGCATGTATGGTCTTTCCCACTGTTTCCGGTTTAACATCTCCGTTCAGGATAATGTCAAAGATCTGATTGATCTTTTCGTTTACCATGAGATATGTGATGGTCTTATACTTCGACGCTCCTCCGGACTCCACTATCACTTTAAGCATGCCCTGGATAGCCGTCATGGCATAGACCGCACTCTTTGCATCAGCGCTGGCCACCAGGTCCACATGCACATTCTTTCCGTCTTCAGTACAGAAAATAAATGCTTTTATTTCATTTTCCTTATCATATACCACGCCGCTCAGTTCCTGAGAAAACCTGGCTATATCGGAATTACTTATCTTTATGTTTTGTTCGGCAAGGGTGGTCACAAAGTCGTCCCACTGTACCACAAAAAGCTCGGATAAGGGTTCAAAAGAAGCATTCCCGAAACCCGCCTGCAGGGTCTTTTTCACCTTCTTATTCGAAAGGATCGCAGACACATCCACAGACATCACCGACACTCCGTCTTCTGTCTCAAATCCCATTTCATTGAAGAATTCGGTCATGCCGCTTATTTCATCCAGGAAATCAGCTTCGACTCTTCTTATCCCGTCATCATACAGAAGGGAGCAGCAGGATTTTAAAAGCGCTTCGCCCACGCCTTCCCTGCGGTCTCCTTTTGGCACCTGAATGGAGAGAATGTTTGCCGACCTTCCTTCCTTACGGACGGTGATGGACGCTTCGCTTTCTTCTTCGAGTCTCAGATATTCTTCGTTTTCTACTGATTTGTATATCTGCATAGGACTTCCTCTGCTTATTCGACTCCGTTTATCAGGCCGAATATTTCGTCTTTGATCCTGCCGTTTACTGCCAGAGCCTCTTCTTTATTTTCGCCTTTGGCATAGAAATAGAACTTTATCTTGGGCTCGGTTCCGGACGGACGTACCGCGAACCATGCGCCGTTTTCCAGATATATGCGAATGGCGTTCTGGGGCATCATGTCTTCATATCCGTTAATATGGTCTATGACTTTTTCCACCTTATATCCTGCCACGCTTTCCGGGATATTTGCCCGGAAATATTTCATCATACGCTGTATCCTCTCTGCTCCGGATATGCCGTCCAGAATGATGTTCGGCTCATCCTCAGCAAAGAATCCGTATTTTTCGTATATCTCCTGCAGCACGTCATACAGTGTCTTTCCCTGTTTACGGTAGTATGCCGCAGCCTCGGCCACCAGCATTCCGGCTGATATGCCGTCCTTATCTCTGATATCTTCACACACGGCATATCCCACGGATTCCTCATATCCAAAGAGATATTTATATCCGTGACTCTGGAGATAGGGTATCTTTCCGCAGATATTCTTGAAGCCTGTCAGGGTCTCGAACATCTTCACTCCGTATGCATTTGCCATGATGTCGGAAAGAGTGGATGTCACTATGGATTTTACCATGGCTCCCTTTTCCGGCAGAGTGCCCGCATCCTTATGGCCTTCCAGCACGTAATTTACCAGGAGATACCCCGTCTGGTTTCCGTTCAGCGGGATATAATCTCCGTTATCATCCCTTATCTCTATTGCAAATCTGTCCGCATCCGGGTCTGTGGCCATGAGGAGCTCTGCGCCAAACTTCCTGCCGTGCTCTTCCGAGAGTCTGAATGCTTTCGGGTCCTCAGGATTCGGATATCCCACTGTGGTGAAATCCGGATCGGGATCTGCCTGCTCCGGCACTATCATATAATTATTAAATCCCCTGTCATCCATCATCTGTCTGAAGGGTACGGACCCGCAGCCGTTTAGGGGTGTATATACCAGCGGAATGGAAAGGTCCAGTTCATCCCCGCTATGGATGGCCATAGCCTCTATCTTATCCAGATACTCCCTGTCATATTTTTCATCCAGCACTGTGATCATGCCCTCTGATACGGCCCGGTCGAAGTCCATGGTCTTAATGCCCTTCCAGATATCCACGGCGTTTATCTTTTCAGTCATGGCTGCAGCCACTTCTTCCGACACCTGACAGCCATCGTCCCAATATGCCTTATATCCGTTATACTCCCTGGGATTATGTGATGCTGTGATATTGATGCCGGACACCGTATGAAGACGGCGTATCATAAACGCCAGCTCCGGTGTGGGACGAAGATCCGGAAATGTATATACTTTGATGCCGTTTGCAGCGAAGATGCCTGCTGCCAGTTTAGAAAACTCTTTGGAAAAATGTCTGGGATCGTGGGCGATGACCACGCCTTTATTCATGTTATCCCGTCCTGTAGATACGATGTATTCGGCCACTCCCTGTGTGGCTTTTCCCACCGTGATGAAATTCATGCGATTGGTGCCTACACCCACCTTGCCGCGAAGCCCGGCTGTGCCAAAGGAAAGATCCTTATAGAATCTGTCCTCTATATCAGCATCGTCTCCTGCTATGGCCACCAGCTCCGCCTTCAAAGGATCATTATCCTTAAGGTTCGTCATCCATTCGTCATATCGGGCTTTTATATCCATTTATTCTCCCCCTTGATAATCCCGTATCTCGTCAGTCTCTGCCGAATTCCGAAAGCACCAGACCCTCGTTTCTTTCCAAAGTCATGCCCACACTCCAGGCATTCACAAACAGAAGAAGCGGTCTTCCTTTCAGGTCCTTCACCTTCTTCATATCGGAAGTGCCGGAAAGCCTCTCTACATCGGTATCTGTGCTTTCTATCCATCTGATGTGCTCATAGGGCAGATTTTCCATTCTGATCTCCACCCCGTATTCATTATTCAGACGGTATTTCAGCACATCAAACTGAAGCACGCCCACCACGCCCACAATGATCTCTTCCATTCCGGTGTTAAACTCCTGAAAGATCTGTATGGCGCCTTCCTGAGCTATCTGCGTGATCCCCTTCATGAACTGTTTACGTTTCATGGTATCCATCTGGATCACTCTGGCAAAATGCTCCGGAGCGAATGTGGGGATGCCTTCGAAGGCAAACTTTTCCTTTGCTGTGGTCAGTGTGTCTCCTATAGAGAAGATGCCCGGATCGAAGATACCTATGATATCTCCGGCATAGGCTTTGTCCACCATCTTTCTTTCATCTGCCATCATCTGCTGTGGCTGTGAAAGACGCACTTCCTTTCCGCCCTGCACATGATATACGCTCATTCCCGCATTAAACTCGCCGGAACATATCCTCATAAAAGCCACTCTGTCTCTATGGGCCTTATTCATATTTGCCTGGATTTTAAACACAAACGCCGAAAAATCAGGAGAAAACGGATCTATCACACCTGCATCCGATGTCCTGGGAAGAGGCGACGTGGTCATCTTCAGGAAATGCTGAAGGAAAGTCTCCACACCAAAATTCGTAAGAGCCGATCCGAAAAACACAGGAGAAAGCTCTCCCTTTGATACCAGCTCCTGATCAAACTCCGCTCCTGCTCCGTCCAGGAGCTCCAGCTCATCGAGAAGGGTCTGCTTTTTTTCTTCTCCTATTTCCTCTTCCAACTCCGGGCTGTCTATGGGGATATCCTTTTCCGTGCCTTCTTTCGTGCCCTTTAAGGTGTCCGCAAAGGTCATGACGGACTTTGTTTCCCTGTCGTATACGCCTTTAAAGCCCTTTCCGGAACCGATGGGCCAGTTAATGGGACAGGTGGCGATACCCAGCTCGTTTTCTATATCATCAAGGAGTTCAAACGTGTCCATGGCATCCCGGTCCATTTTGTTTATAAATGTGAATATGGGGATATGCCTCATGACGCACACCTTGAAGAGTTTCCTGGTTTGTGCCTCCACACCTTTTGATGCATCTATCACCATGACGGCAGAATCCGCAGCCATGAGTGTACGATAAGTATCCTCGGAGAAATCCTGATGCCCCGGTGTATCCAGGATGTTTATGCACATCCCTCCGTAGTTAAACTGAAGCACAGATGATGTGACGGAGATACCTCTCTCCTTTTCTATCTCCATCCAGTCCGATACTGCATGTCTGGCTGTGGCCTTTCCTTTCACAGACCCCGCCAGATTAATGGCGCCTCCGTATAATAAGAACTTCTCCGTCAGGGTGGTCTTTCCTGCATCGGGATGGGAAATAATGGCAAAGGTGCGCCGCTTCTCTATTTCGTTATGTAATTCTGACAATACTAAACCTCACTTTACTTCCAGCTCACCTATCTTTGCCATGATATCTTTCATCTCGGAAGAATATGTGGCCGGACATGTACCATAGATCACGTATTTCCCCTTCTTCATGATCTGGTAATAATAATTCCTGTCTGTTAATGTAAAACTCCCCGCATTGCTGCTGCCGTTGCTCCCGGTCAGGTTCTTGAGGTTCTGCACCTCATTGCTGTAAAACTTATTGGCCTGACCGTCCCCTTCGAATTCCACATACTGGATATTTGCATTTTTCTCTACCAGCCGGGCCACTTTCCAGATCTTGATTCCCGGTGCCGAGCCGGAGGCATCCGTCACCAGGTAACTCTTTTCCTGGACTATGTCTGCAAATGTGGAAAGCCCCATGGTCTTTGATGCACATCCCGTAAGGATCGCAAGTATAAGTACTAGTACGCATAAGCTTGAAAGTCTTTTTTTGAAATACTCTGTCTTCAAATCAATCACCCCCAGCCTTATGAAAACTATTCTTATAACAAGTATATAAGAATAAAAAAAGGGATGCAAGGTGCATCCCCTCTTTGAATTAATTGTACTTACGTTTTCTCGCAGCTTCAGATTTCTTCTTACGCTTTACGCTGGGCTTCTCGTAATGTTCTCTCTTACGAATCTCCTGCTGGATACCAGCCTTTGCGCAACTCCTCTTAAATCTGCGTAACGCACTATCTAAAGATTCATTCTCTTTAACGATAACCGTAGACATTCACCAAACCTCCCTCCGGTTATGAACTAATGCGTCTTTCGCATCGAACTTGATTATATCATAAAATTTTAGTCCGTCAACTTTTTTCTTAATGCTGTCTTTTGATGCGTCATTTACTCAAACGGAGTCTGAAGATCTGCTTTTCTATATATTGATCCGTAAACATATTCGGCGGAGTGGACCTGTCATCAGATACATATTCATCTTTCATTTTCTTCAGAGCCTTATACTGGCGTAAATACTGAGCTTTCTTTTCACCCGGGTCGTTTCCCTTCGTTTTCTTGGCATTTGAAAGCAATTCTCCTTTTTTCGAAAAAACTGTGAGGGCCACAGGCACATATCCTTCTTCCCTGTCTTCCACCACCGTAAATCCGTGTACGCCGTTTTGTCCCAGACCGGAAAGATGAGTTCCGTCATCCAGCTCACCGAAAGCGCCTGCCAGTTCTCTCGGAACCTCAAGCACCTTTATGCGATATTCTTCCTTCATGCTCATGTTATACCCCCTTATAGTCTGAGTTATAAAAAACCTGCTGTTTTCCCGGGTATTCAGATAAACAGCAGGTTTAAAGTCAACGTGTATTTAGTTGTTATATCACAGATTATTTATGAAATCTGCCCGGAAAGAACATTTTCCGCTTCTCTTAACGCATCTTCTATTCCGGCAGGGTTCTTGCCTCCGGCCTGAGCCATATTCGGCTTGCCGCCGCCGCCACCGCCTACTTTTGCCGCAATGGCTTTGATCAGGTTTCCGGCATGAGCGCCCTTACTCTGCGCACCGTCAGTGGCCATAACCACCAAAGACACCTTACCGTCCTTATCGGAAGAAAGCACTATGACACCGTCTCCCAACTTCTCCTTCAGAGAATCTCCAAGGTCGCGAAGTCCGTTCATATCCACTCCCGGCACGTTTGCAGCCAGAAGCTTCACGCCCTTCACATCTTTCACCTTATCCATCACATCCCCAAGAGAGGTCTTTGCAGCTTTGCTCTTTAAGGATTCATTCTCTGATGACAGGTCCTTTATCTCTTTTAACATATGCTCGATACGGTCATTTACTCCGGCGGGAGTAGTCTTAAGAAGCTCCGCAGCCTTACTTAGCATATCTTCCACGGTGCTGTAATAGTCAAACACCGCTTCAGATGTGATGGCTTCTATACGTCTAACCCCTGATGATATACCGCTTTCCGAGAGGATCTTGAATGCAGCCACATCACCTGTATTCTTCACATGAGTACCGCCACAGAGCTCTGTGGAGTATTCTCCCATCTTCACCACGCGGACCTTCTCACCGTATTTCTCATCGAAAAGTGCCATGGCTCCTGTCTTCATGGCCTCATCCAGGCTCATGACTTCCGTCACTACAGGCACTGCAGCGCGAACTCTCTCATTCACCAGTGTCTCCACTTTCTGAAGCTCTTCTGCGGTCATAGCGGAGAAATGTGTGAAGTCGAAACGCAGCCTGTCTGCATTCACATCAGAACCCTTCTGATGCACATGATCTCCCAGCACATCACGGAGAGCTCTTTGCAGAAGATGGGTGGCACTGTGGTTCTTTGCTATGGTGTTTCTTCTGTCACTGTCCACAGAGAGTCTCACACTGTCGCCTACTTTAAAGGAGCCGGCAGCCACATGCCCCACATGACCGATCTTACCGCCTGAAAGATGGATGGTATCCTCTACCACAAATCTGGCTTCACCATTTGTGATGACACCGGTGTCACCTGTCTGACCGCCCATGGTGCCATAGAAAGGAGACTTTTCTGCAATAAGAGTACCTGTCTCTCCTTCTGTCAGCTCGTCTTTCACATCTGTTTCGGATGTGAGGGCGATGATCTTTGAATCGGTCTCTAAAGTATCATATCCCGTGAATTCGGATGTCTGGGCAGGATCCAGCTTCTCATATACTGTGGCATCCTTACCCATATAATTTGTTTCTTTACGGGCTCCTCTGGCAGTGCTTCTCTGTATCTCCATGCACTTTTCGAAGCCCTTCTCATCGAAGGATAGACCTTTTTCCGCCAGGATCTCAGAAGTGAGGTCCTTGGGAAATCCATATGTGTCGTAAAGCTTGAATGCATCTTCGCCGGAGAGCACTGTCTTTCCGGATTTCTTCAGATCATCTTCCATGGAAGAAAGGATTTCAAGACCCTTGTCTATGGTCTTGTTAAACTGCTTTTCTTCCTCGGTCAGCACTTTGAAAATGTATTCTTTCTTTTCTTCCAGCTCCGGATATCCGTCGCTGCTTTCGCGAACCACCACTGCGGAAAGCTTTGCCATGAATTCGCCTTCTATACCCAGCATCCTTCCGTGACGGGCTGCTCTTCTTATAAGACGTCTCAGCACGTATCCTCTGCCTTCATTGGACGGCAGCACGCCGTCAGAGATCAGGAAAGTGGTGGATCTGATATGATCTGTGATGAGACGGATGGATACGTCCGCTGCAGCATTGGTCTGATATGTCTTTCCGGAAAGGGCGCACACTTCGTCTCTGATAGCCTTCATGGTGTCGATATCAAAGACGCTGTCCACATCCTGCATCACCACTGCCAGGCGCTCCAGGCCCATTCCTGTATCTATGTTCTTATTCTCCAGCTCTTCGTAACCGCCATGGCCGTCACCGTTAAACTGTGTGAATACGTTATTCCATACTTCCATGTAGCGGTCGCAGTCGCATCCCACGCCGCAGGTAGGCTTACCGCATCCGTACTTTTCGCCTCTGTCATAATAGATCTCAGAGCAGGGGCCGCAAGGTCCTGCGCCATGCTCCCAGAAGTTATCGCACTCCCCTGTCTCGGGATCACGATAGAATCTCTTTATCTTCTCTGCCGGGATGCCGATCTCTTTATTCCAGATCTCGAAAGCCTCATCATCTTCTCCGTATATGGAGGGATAGAGCCTGTCCGGGGAAAGTTTTAAAACATCTGTGAGATATTCCCATGACCAGTGAATGGCCTCTTTTTTAAAGTAATCTCCGAAGGAGAAATTACCCAGCATTTCAAAAAATGTTAAGTGACGCGCTGTCTTTCCCACATTTTCTATATCGCCGGTACGCACGCATTTCTGGCATGTGGTCACGCGCTTCCTCGGGGGCACCTCCTGTCCCGTGAAATATGGCTTTAAGGGAGCCATACCTGCATTAATGAGCAGAAGAGAATTGTCATTCTTCGGCACCAAAGAAAAGCTCTTCATAGCCAGATGATCCTTGCCTTCGAAGAAATTCAGATAACTCCTTCTGAGTTCGTTTACACCGTATTCCATTTTAGTTCTGTTGTCCTTCCTCTTTTGCGTTCTTATTCTTTCTTAAGGCTATGCCCACCTTCACACCGGCAAATCCTACCAGTGCCAGGATCACTGCAGTGACTGCATACTGAATGATAGCGGTAATTATTGCTGACATAAGACACCTCCTATTTCATTCTGCCTATGATGGCGTTAGCTTTTGCATATATTTCCTTCTTGTCGAAACCGATGTCGAATTCACCGTTCTCGTACAGGATCTTTCCGTTCACCATGGTCATGATGACATTCTGCTTGCTGCCGCTATAGACCACGTTCTTCACGATATTATTCTCAGGCTGCATATTCGGGCAATCCATATCGATCATGATGATATCGGCTTTCTTGCCCACTTCCAGTCTGTCACAGTCATTCAGTCCCATACACTGTGCGCCCACTGCTGTGGCAGAATACAGAACCTCGTCCGCAGCCACTGCTTCCGGATCCATCTCACGCACCTTTGCAAGGGCTGTCATGAGATACATCTCGCGGAAGAAGTCCAGTGCATTATTGGAGGCAGGTCCGTCGGTACCGATGGCAACCGGGATGCCTTCCTTCAGATATCTGGTGATGGGTGCGATACCGCTGGCCAGCTTCAGGTTCGAGCATGGATTTGTGACTGCCGTAAGCTTCTTCTCTTTAAAGATCTCGAAGTCCCTGTCATCCATCCATACGCAGTGATATCCGCCGCCGCCGTATTTATACATGCCCAGAGAGTCTGTGATCTGAGTGGGGCTCATTCCCCATCTGTCAAAGCATTCCTTCACCTCAAGCTCGGTCTCGGCATTATGCATCCATACAGGGGACTTCACTTTCTCTGCCAGATCTGCTATGCCTTCCATCAGTTCCTTTGAAGTGGTGTATTCCGCATGGAAACCGATGATGAAGGAAGTAAGATCGCTCATCTCGTTTACGATATGATAGTTCTCTTCCACTGCCTCCACAGTGCCGCCGAAATTATTAAGACCGGAAGTCAGCACTGTTCTGAACCCGCAGTCTACGGATGCCTTGGCATCCTTTGGCGGGAAGAAATACATGTCGAAATTGGATGTGATACCGGATGTCAGATACTCCATGATACCCAGGATGTTCAGCCAGTACACATCATCCTCTGTAAGCTGTCCTTCTCTGGGGAACACCTGGTTAAAAAGCCAGTTCTGAAGAGTGGTGTCATCCGCAAACGACCGAAGGAACGTCATGGCTGTGTGGGTATGTGCATTCTTGAATCCGGGAAGCAGGAGATTTCTCTTTGCATCCACGGTCTTATCCCATACGATCACATCAGATCCTTTGACCACGTTTCCGGCGTCGCTGCCGTCGCCGATGTATACTATCTCGTTTCCCTTGACCCAAAGCTCGCCTTCCACTATATCAAAGCTGTGGTCGTCGTTGGTCTTAAGGATCCTTGCATTATAGAATCTTATATTCATAACTTCTTCCTTTCTATTGTTTGTTTAAATCATGTAATGCCATTCACATATTATATACAGCCCATGATAGCCATGATCAAAATCCGCGCGCATGATTCCGTGCAGAGCACGGATTTTGATCATGGGATCATGGGCGGAAGAAACGTATATCATGGCATTACATGCGGCACATCCTAGAAATTCTTGATGGACTCAGTCACCAGCGCGGTGAAGGTCTTCGCCACCTTCTTGCCGGCATCGATAACCTCCTGCTCGGAAAGAGGTGTGGGGCTGATGCCAGCTGCCAGGTTCGAGATGCATGAAATAGCCACTACTCTGGTGCCCATATGATGTGCCGCCATAGCCTCACATACAGTGCTCATACCCACTGCATCGGCACCGAGAGTCCTAAACATCCTGATCTCGGCAGGACTTTCATAGTTCGGTCCCGGTGTCTGCAGATATATTCCCTCTTTCAGTCTGATGTCCAGTGATACGGCAGTCCTTCGGATCACATCGGAAAGCTCTTCATCATACACATGGCTCATATCCGGGAAACGTACTCCCAGTTCTTTGATGTTCTCACCGCGGAGGGGTGAAGGTACAAATGTGCTCACATGATCGATAAGGAGCATCAGATCTCCGGCATGAAGGTCATGCCTGATACCGCCCGATGCATTGGTGAGAAACAGGATCTCTGCTCCCAGCATCTTCATCAGTCTCACGGGAAGCACCACATCTGTCATATCATATCCTTCATAGAAGTGCACTCTTCCCTGCATTGCCACACACGGCACCTTTTTATCATTGTCTCCCACATATCCGAACACAAATCTGCCTTTATGTCCGGGAGCGGTGGATACCGGGAAGCCGTCTATGTCTTTATAATCTACTGTGGCCACGATCTCCATGGTCTCTGCATAGTCGCCGAGGCCGGATCCAAGGACTATTCCCACCTTCGGTTTAAAGTCCGTCTTGGCTTTCACGGACTCCACACATCGCATCAGTTTCTCATAAATAGGATTCATTCTTTATTCTCCTTCTTCTGACCTAAAGCAAAACAATCTTACTTATTCTATCATTTTTATATGCTTCACACAATCACTCTGAGCTTTCCGGGCACTGCACCAAATGACACTGTGCACATGTCTCCCAGATACTCCCCGTCTGCGTGTACAGCCATGGGTGATTTCAGTCTGAAAGTGATGGTTTTAAACTTCAGCATGGTAAATTTCCTGATCCTCTCCTGCTTTCCCGCTATGAGAAACGGGAAGTAGCAAAAGCATAAGAATCTCGGCATGTCCTTTGCGCTGGTGAGGTCCAGAAGTCCATCCGTGCACACCGCCTCCGGTGCCATGGGGACGCCGCCTCCCTCACAGGAAAAATTCATGGCAGCCGCAAAGATCAGGTTCTTGGTATTTCCCGTAGTCTTACTGCCTCCGGCATCTGTGATGGTATACATCCCGTCTGCGGGCTTATCGTAAAACAGATGCTTTAATGTGAGGATGGCATATGTAGCACTTCCCATTTTTATCTTATTTAGCATCTTTTTTAGCGGAGATGTGAGGGCGTGCTTGCATACGCTGGCATCCAGTCCCAGTCCTGCTGAGATATTAAAGAGTCTTTTTTCTCCTTTTTCCGTAGTCACTTCCCCCAGGTCCATCTTTATCTCTTCCTTTGATGTGGAAAGATGAAGAGCCTGATCCGCAGGGTTTCTTCGAATGGAAAGGCCTCGTCCCAGATCGTTTCCGGATCCCGTGGGCACGTATCCGAAGCGGGTCCTGTCGAAATCCACTATACCGTTTACAGTCTCATTTGCGGTGCCGTCTCCTCCCACCACGATGACGGTCTTTTCTCCGGGTTCGGATGTGATCTGTCTGGCCAGAACCGTGGTGTGTCCCGGGTACTCAGTCACATGAGCCCGGTATTCGATCCCGGCGTTCCTTAGTCTTTCTTCTATTTCCTTCCAGAGCCCTTTTGATTTTCCGGTACCCGATGTCTCGTTAACTATAAAATCTATCACTCTGATATTTCCTCCATGAAATACAGTCTGGAACCAAAGTCGGGGAAGTATCTCACTTCCTCATTATATCCGGTTCCCACGAAACTCTGTTTCAGCTTCACTCCCGCATACATAAGTTCATCACCGTATACGGTATAGTCTTCCGTTTCTCCATCCATCTTCACAAACTTTGCTATGATATTATGCATAGCACTGTCCTGCTTCACATGCACCGGAGATACCATATTTATAAGGTCTCCGAAATTCTTCACATTATACTTCTTCTTTTGTCCGAAGAAATGATATCTGGAATCCTCTCTCAGTCCCTTTGCCTTAAAGCAGTCATACATCTCTCCGGGTTTGCTTTCTTTTCTCATAAGCATTCCCACCGCGGTGCTCTTATCGGGGGACACCACTATCCACTGATATGTGTTTCCTTCCTTCACCCGGTAGAAAGTGCCATGCTGCATGGTATGTCTGTATTTCTTATATGTCTCTATCTGTTCCTTTATCTCTTCCAGGTCTTCCTTCTTCATGTCACAGAGATTGCATTCATATCCCAGTGATCCGAAGGATGATACGGCAAACCGGGTCATTAGCGGTGTCACGCGAAGGGTCTGATGGTTCGGACAAGCGGACACATGTGCTCCCACAGTGTTCATGGGATAGCCGTAGCTATATCCGTTATGCATGTTCAGTCTGCACACTGCATCTGTATTGTCAGAGCCCCAGATCTGCGGGAAATAACACAGTATTCCCAGGTCAAATCTGTTTCCGCCGGATGCGCATCCTTCAAAGAGGATATGCGGAAACTCCTCCGTGAGGTCTTTCATCATGCGGTAGAGCCCCATGATATATCTGTGGGAAAGCTCGCTCTGTCTGTCTTTATCGAGATACTGTGAGTAAACGTCTGAAAAGATCCTGTTCATATCCCATTTCACATATGAGATATTCGCACTCTTAAAGGTGTTTCTCATCTTATCCGTCATGTATTCCACCACGTCGGGATTTGAGAGATCCAGTATTCTCTGGGTTCTGCCTTCTGAGTGATCTTTGCCGGGTATGCATACTGCCCAGTCGGGATGCAGTCTGAAAAGCTCGGAATCCACATTCACCATCTCAGGCTCCACCCAGATCCCAAACTTAAGCCCCAGATCGTTTACTTTATCACAGAGCCCCTTAAGGCCGTTTGGAAGCTTTTTAAGATTCACGTCCCAGTCACCCAGAGCCTGCTTATCATCATTTCTGGTACCGAACCATCCGTCGTCCATGACAAAAAGCTCTATACCCACATCTCTGCCTGCCTTTGCCAGCTTAAGAAGGCTGCTTTCATTGATATCAAAGTATGCCGCTTCCCAACTGTTTAAAAGAATCGGTCTGTCCTTGTCTCTCCACTCTCCGCGGACGATATGTTTGCGGACAAAGGCATGCATATTATGACTCATGCCGTTATAGCCTTTATCCGACCAGGTCATAACTGCTTCCGGTGCCTCGAAATCCTCATCCGGTCCTATAACGAATGAGAATCCCTCAGGATTAATGCCGGTGAGGATCCTGGTCTTTTGAAAAGCGTTTACTTCCGCTGCTTCATAATGATTTCCGCTGTATATCAGGTTAAAGCCATAGGCCTCTCCGTGATCTTCCGTGGTGTGTTCCCTTCCCAGCAGAAAAAGAGGATTCGCACGGTTTGAAGAATAGCCGATGGATGTGTCGTTTACAAATCTTCCGGCAGACAGTGTCACCCTGTGCCGATTCATCTCCTTTGCCCATCCGCCATGGAATGTGGTGATGACAAAATCCGAGTCGTTAATGTCCAGCTGCAGACTCATGATCCTGTTAAGATGCACATTTTCTTTACTCTTATTTATGAATCTGGCGGATCTCGTGATCACGTCTTCTGCAGCATATACAAAGTAGTGGAGTTCCAGCAGGTACCCCATGTTCTTATCCCGCATAGTGACAGTGAGGTGTTCCACCTTTCCTTCTTCGTCATATGATCCCGGAAGGGTCTTAAACTCTGCTTTTCCGTCCTCTATCCTGTCGGAGTCATAGACAAAATCCGCAGTGGATATGCCGCTTTCGCTCATGACATCTATGAAGGGATCCCGCACATCGCCCTTTCCCCTGGACGACATCTCAAGGCACATATCCTCCAGACTGAAATTCGGATGATCATTATCGTAACAAATGGTATTTCCGGGAGCGAAAGCGTGTTTTTCCTTTAAGGCTTCCGCATCATCTATACGTATTTTTCTTCCGTAGTAGAGATGCTCTATCTGTCCGGTTTCAAGCACTCTCATGGCATATGTGGTGCCAAATGTATCAAGGACAAATACAGGACATTCCCCTATTATCTTTCTTATCATTTATTCCTTCTCCCTCGCTCTGGCTTCATCTCTTTTTTTCTTTCTCTCATCACGTTTCTTAGCCAGGATGGGAAGTATGGCCTCTTCATATACAAACGTGAATATAGCTACCACCGGAATGGAAAGAACGATACCCATTATTCCGAAGAATTTTCCACCCATAATGATGGCGATCAGTATCCATACACCGGATACACCAAGGGCGCTTCCGAAGAATTTCGGCTTTATCACATATCCGTCCAAAGTCTGCAGAACAACTGTGATTATCAGGAATATAAGTGCCTGCACCGGATCATTCAGTACCAGGATGATACCGCCCATAACAGCTCCCACTAAGGGACCGAAGGTGGGCACCAGGTTCGTGACTCCCACGATAACGGATATCAGCGGCACGAAGGGGAGCCTGAAGATCAGCATGGCTATGGCATTTATGACACCCACTATGATACCGTCTATAATGTCATATCCCACATAGCTTGTGAGAATATTATGGCAGCGCATGATAAAAGCACTGTTTCTATCATATGTCTCTTCCGTAAGTGCGGATCTGCGAAGCTTTTCCAGCCCCTTTAAGAGCTTCTCTTTTCCCATAAGGAAATATACAGCCAGTACGATGCCGAAGAACCAGTTGGATGCAGATGCTCCGGCTTTCGTAGATGCTTCCCGCACCATTACCATGACACTGTTCATATCGGGAACCAGGTCATTTAACATCGCTGTGATCCGCTCCACGGCATTCTCTATATCCACATCATACTGTTCCAGCAATACTGCCAGATTCTCCAGATTTGCACTGATATTATCCACATATGCTCCCATATTATTAACCAGGGAAACAAAGCTGTTTATCACAGAAGGTATCAGTGCCACAAGCAGAAGTACGATCACGGCCACTATACTGAGCAGCGCCAGCACCACTCCCAGTATGTGTCTGGTCTTCTCACTTTTTATTTTGTGAAGCAGCTTTTTCTCAATGAATTTCTCAAACGGATTTATGATATAGGCTAAGAATATGCCTATCACGATAGGTGTAAAGAGATTAAAGAATCTCTTTAACGCTCCCACTATTCCCGGCAGATTCATAAGAAGTGCAAAGAACGTGACAGCAATACAAAGCGCTGCTGCATTTGCAGCCCAGCGCTTTTCCATAAGTTCATCCCATTTACGTTTCATAAAAGCCTCCGATTATACATAAAACTAGAAGTTATTTTATCACAACTGAAAAGACAAAAAAAGAAGGTCTACTCCACCTTAAAAGTGATACGAATGGGTCTGTTTTCGGTGGAACTCACTGTGACGGCTCCTTCGCCGGTATGACCGGCGGAGCGAATGAAGAATCCTCCCGAACCGGCATTTAATGAAAAGAGGGATGGACCGTAAACTTCCACTGCGCCCTCTGCTTCCAGCCGGATGGCATCAAATGCATCCGGCAGGATTTCTCCTTTTTCATCGGTCATAAAAAGGCGGACCATAGTCATATCATAGGAGTGCTTCTCGGAAAGTTCATTTGCAGACAGGAGCACATGAAGCACTTTTTTTGAAAGGGGATTTACGGACAGGCCGGTTTTAGATATAAAACCTGCTTCGGTATCTGTGAATGTCTTCGTAATAAAATGCTCCTTGGGATCATCTTCTTTCTTCCCGAGCGACATGTTGTTTTTCAGGATTTCCATGATACCCGTTTTCTTCCCCGAAGCATCGGATGCTCCTGCTGCAGTAAAGAATGCGGCATTCTTGTTCAGGAAGCTGTCGCATATCTTTTCAGAGGAAAACTCATGAAGATATGAATGCTTTTCTCCCCAGCTCATAATGCAGGGATGATGCATATACTCATCTGCTACGGGAGGAAGGATCACTTCCTTCTCCTCCTGACCGTTAGCATTATTCTCCTCACTTGAAATAAGATTAAGAAAGACCGGCAGCCCCATGTCATCACAGGCATCGAGAAAATCATGAGATGGCAGGATATCATCAAATATGACTGCGCTGAAATTAAGCTCTTCTTTTATGAGCCACACCCTTTCTCTTTCAGTTCTCTCCGGGATTGCAAGTCCTGTATAGGGAAGACAGAGCGGACACCTGAATGCATTTCCGAAAAGCTTCCTGCCGTTTAGGAAAAAGACCTCTTTCCTGTCCGAACCGTCACGAAATCCTATACGATGAGAAATGCTGTCCATGGCCTTACCGTCCAAGCAAAGCTCTGTTGTGATCACATACACGGACGGAGAAAGAGGGTCCCATAGAGCCGCTTTATAAAGCTGGGTCTGAAATGTATCGTTTCTGAGAGGGGCACCGAAGATCTTCTTCCCGTTCAGATACTGGGTCACAGAAAGCCTGCCGGTGTCCATGATTTCTGTTCCGGGATCAGACAAGACCACCGTGGTGGTGAGATTTGCCATCACCCTGAGATCTGCTATCTCTTCGGCAGACTTTCCCGCTGTATGGATCTGTTCGATCCTGGGGATGACCTTCACTTCTTTTAAACATATCTCATCTTCGATCAGCAGATACACATCACCCGTTATCCCTCCCGGATAGGGTAGGACGCTTCCCTTCTCAGGAAAGACTTTAAGCACTGCCAGGTTCTCTGCGCCGAAACGCATAAGCCCGGTGAGATCCGCTTTGCAGGCAGCATTGTATTCATCATGGGTCAGGATCTTCTCGCCGTTAAAATACAGAGTGAAGCTATAGGCCACCCTTTCCAGACATAAGTAGATATGGCTGTCCTTCCATGCCTCATTCGGAATAAAAGACTTCTGATAGCATACCTCGGAAGTTACGGCTGCCGGATCATAATATGAAAAGGGCAGCTCCTGCACAACGTGCGGCAGCTGTGCCACTGCTCCCTCTTTCATTGGAGCATATATGAATCCATCATTAAATGACGGATTAAATCTCCAGTTTTTATTAAGATATACTTTCCTGCTCATAAGGCCATACTGTCAGGCTTCAGCCTCCTTAAAAGCTTCTGCGATCATGCTATATCACTCTGTTTGATAATACCTTTTCTATGAATTCCTGATTTGTCTTTGTCTGCGAAAACAGATTCAGGATATTTTCCGTGGCTTCTTCTTTTCTCATGCCGTGAAGCCCGCGGCGTACTATCTCCATGGCAGCCATTTCCTCTCTGGAAAGAAGCAGGTCTTCTCTTCGGGTGGAAGACTTGGCCATGTCTATGGCCGGGAACACTCTCTTCTCGGAAAGCTTCCGGTCAAGTACCAGTTCCATATTACCAGTTCCCTTAAATTCCTCGAATACCACATCATCCATCTTTGATCCTGTGTCCACCAGGGCTGTGGCAAGGATAGTGAGTGATCCGCCTTCTCTCATGTTTCTGGCAGCACCGAAAAATCTCTTTGGCATGTGAAGAGCCGCTGGATCCAGACCGCCGGACAGGGTACGTCCACTGGGCGGAACCGTCAGGTTATAGGCTCTGGCAAGCCTTGTGATGGAGTCCAGAAGTATCACTACATCCTTATGATACTCCACCATTCTTCTGGCACGTTCGATCACCATTTCGGACACTCTCTTATGGTGCTCCGGAAGTTCGTCAAATGTGGAATATACCACTTCCACATTCTCTCCCTGTATGGCTTCTTTGATGTCCGTCACTTCCTCGGGGCGCTCGTCTATGAGCAGAATGATGAGATGTATCTCCGGGTTTGCTATCAGCACAGACTTTGCCACCTGTTTAAGAAGAGTGGTCTTTCCTGCCTTGGGCTGGGATACGATCATGCCTCTCTGTCCCTTTCCTATGGGGGACATGATGTCCATGATACGCATGGCTACACTGGCTCCCGGGCGCTCCAGCCTGATACGTTCATCCGGGAATATTGGCGTCATCTTGTCGAAGCTTCTTCGCCTCATGGCGGTTTCCGGTACCATGCCGTTAAGCTTCTCCATGCTTATCAGTGCACCGAATTTATCATTCGGATTATTCTTCCTGGTGCGGCCGGAAATGATGTCTCCGGTCTTCAGACTGAATTTCCTGATCTGTGAAGGCGAAACATACACGTCGTTTTCTCCCGGCAGATAATTCTCCGCACTTCGTATGAACCCGTATCCGTCAGGCATGACTTCCAGCAGGCCTTCGCACACTTTGGAATCATCCTCCGGTTCTTCAGCTGCTTCCTGCTGCTCTGCCTGGGGCTTTGCTTCAGTCTGCACAGTCTCCTCTTTCTTCTCCTCCGGTGCAGGCTCGGCTCCTTCGGCTTTCAGACGTTCTTCTTCATCTATCACGTCCTGCTTCAGCATCACTTCAATGAGCTGTTCCTTTTTCAGCCTGGATACGTTTTTGATCTTACGTGCCTTAGCCAGGTCCTTTAATACCGAAGCTGAAAGAGTTTCGTATTTTGCTCTCATATTTTCCAAATGTATTCACTCACCTTTCTGGTAAAAAATAAAACAGTCTTATGGATCCTTGTCTGAAACGACCGGAATTAGTTGAATTACTAGGGATTATACACTAAAGCAGCTTTCTTGAAAAGGTTTTTTTCTTATGATAGTATAACTTGAAACTTTTATTCGGATAATAGTCCCGGTGCTACAGAAAGGAATCAAACTGACATGACCACAGATGAAAAAGCGCTTAAAATGCATAAAGAATGGCAGGGTAAACTGTCTACCGAAGCCAAAGCAAAAGTGAATACCAGAGAAGATCTGGCCATAGCATATACCCCCGGTGTGGCTGCCCCCTGCAGAGAGATAGCCGAGGATAAGGAAAAGGTATATGAATACACTTTAAAGGCAAATACTGTGGCTGTGGTCTCAGACGGATCCGCCGTGCTCGGTCTCGGAAACATAGGACCGGAAGCAGCCATGCCCGTTATGGAAGGAAAGTGCGTGCTCTTCAAAGAGTTCGGTGATGTGAATGCTTTCCCCATCTGCCTTGACACCCAGGACACGGAAGAGATCATCCGTATAGTGAAGGCACTGGCTCCCACATTCGGAGGCATTAACCTGGAAGACATATCCGCTCCCAGATGCTTCGAGATCGAAGAAAGACTGAAAAAAGAGCTGAATATCCCTGTGTTCCACGATGACCAGCACGGAACTGCCATCGTGGTCCTTTCTGCCACCATAAACGCTCTTAAAGTGACGGGAAAGAAAAAGGAAGATATGCGTATAGTGGTAAACGGCGCAGGTGCTGCAGGAATAGCCATCGCAAAGCTTCTACTCCGCTATGGTTTCCCGGATATCACTCTTTGCGACAGCAAGGGCATCATCTCCAAAGACAGGAGCGATCTTAACGATACCAAAAAAGAGATACTGAAGGTCACAAATGTGAGGAACCTTTCCGGAAAGCTTGAAGATGCCATGAAGGAAGCAGACATCTTCGTGGGCGTATCGGCTCCCGGAATGGTGACAGAGGATATGGTCCGCTCCATGAGAAAGGATCCCATCATCTTTGCCATGGCAAACCCCACTCCCGAGATCATGCCGGATCTGGCAAAGGCTGCGGGAGCTAAAGTGGTGGGTACCGGCAGGTCCGATTTCCCGAACCAGATAAACAACGTGGTAGCTTTCCCCGGAATATTCAAGGGCGCTCTTATGGGCCGCGCATCACAGATCACAGAAGATATGAAGCTGGCAGCCGCAGAAGCCATTGCCTCTCTTGTTAAAGACGATGAGCTCTCCGAAGACTTCATCATGCCGGAGGCCTTTAATCCTGTGGTGGCAGATACTGTGGCAGCAGCTGTTATGAAGCACATCAAATAAAAGGATCAGATCATGGCAGATACAGATATCATTTATAAGGTCACAGTCCTCTCTCTTTTAAAGAGAGCGGATCTGCCTCTGAAAAACAGACAGGTGGTGGATTTTTTCCTGGACTATAATCTCACGGATTATTTTCATGCTCAGGCCATCATCGGAGACCTTTTGGATTCCGGCCTCATCCGTGAGGATAAGACTCATAACGCCACTGTATATCATCTGTCGGAAGACGGTGAAAATGCTTACGAATCCATGAAGGAAAAACTGACTGCCGGCATCAGCGATGATATCAAAGCATATCTTTCGGATAACGGCGGGCAGATGAAAAAAGAAAACTCCGTCACATCCAGATACCGCACCGCTCCGTCAGGTGGATATGACGTGATCTTAAAAGCCACAGAGGAAGACCGTGAGATCATATCTCTCACTGTAAATGTGCCTGACAAGGCCGAGGCCGAAGCATTATGTTATAACTGGAAAGTGCGGTACACAGAAACCTATCTCAGTCTGATAGAAATGCTGAAATAGACTGCACTTAAGAATCACATATCGTTTTTAAGCTGGATGGCCTCGATAACTTTCGGGACCATCTGTTTTTTTCTGGAGACCACTCCGGGCAGGTCGCATATATTGTCATGCAGCTTCTCTGCACCGAATGAAAGGGACAGAATGCTCTCTGCCTCATTTCCTCCGTACAGCACATAGGACCCCTGCTCTAAAATATCAGTCAGCATCACAAATATCATGTCAAGGTTCTTATCAAGGCGCACCTTGTCCATATATTTTCTTAGCTTATCTTCTATGGAATTTAACTGTTTTCTGCTGATAGCGGAAACCTGTGCCACGCCGAAGGACACTTCGTCCGCGTCAAAGGTCTTAAAATCCTGATAGAATATCTCTTCCGTGCTTCTGTCTTTAAAATTAGATCCTGCTTCGAACATGCTGATGGCCAGTTCCCGGTAATCAGTCTCCGCTATCGCAGACAGTTCCTTTGCCACCTTTATGTCCTCTTCCGTGCATGTGGGTGACCTGAACATCAGCGTGTCGGAAAGGATGGCGGAAAGCATTAAGCCCGCCATGGTCTTATCTATCTCCACCCCACGCTCTTTATACATCTTCGCGATGATGGTGCTGCAGCATCCCAGGGGCTGGTTTCTGAACATGATGGGCTGTATGGTCTCCAGTGATCCCAGTCTGTGATGATCCACTATCTCCAGGATCTCCGCCTCGTCTATGCCGTCCACAGCCTGACTCTTTTCATTATGATCCACCAGGATCACCTGTTTCTTTCTCATATGAAGCAGGTGTCTGCGGCTGAACATTCCCACATAATGCTGCTTTTCATCAAGTACAGGGAAATCCCTGTGCCTGATCTTTTCCATTCTCATCTGCACCTCATCGATATAATCATCCAGTTCAAATGTGATGAGGTTTTCCTTTGTCATGAAATATTTGATGGGTATACTCTGATGAATGAGACGGGCAGCGGTGAAGCTGTCATATTCAGTGGCAATGAGCACACAGTCTATGCTCTTTGCCTTTTCTATCACATCATCCGGCAAGGTGGATACATCCGTGACTATCATACAGCTGGGATTCTCGGAAAGAGCTATCATCAGTCTCTCTTTTATATTTCCCAGTATCACCAGATCATTTTCTTCTATTTCTCTGCGAAGAGATTCGTCGTCTCCTGCAGCCACCACCACTTTTCCTTTTATGAAATACGCATGCTCATTTCCTGTCAGCATATTTCCTTTAAGGGTCTCTATGATGTTTTTGTACTGCGTGCGGGCTCTGCCCAGAATGGTATTGTCCAGGATATCTATATATGAATAGGCTATATCACCGTTTACTATGACTCCCTCCAGCCATCCGTTTGGAGACACTATGGGAAGGGTAACGGAATCCTCGGATTTCATGAGTTCCCATGCCTTTTTCAGGGAATAATGACTACTGACACCCTCGATCCTTCGAAAAGCTATATCGCTGATCTGGGTGCCCACCTGAGACATGGTTTTCGGTTCTTCCACATGGAATCTGTTCAGGACATATCTGGTCTCTTCGTTCAGAGAGCCCGCTTTTCTGGGCAGGAAAAGACCATCTTCGGTTTTATTCTTAAGATTAGCATATGCTATGGCTGCGCATACCGAATCGGTATCGGGATTCTTATGGCCGATAACATATACCGGCCGTTTTTCTTCTGCAGCGGCTTTACTCATATAATACCAAGTGTTAAAAGGAGAATGATGATCCCCACACCGAAATTAAGGATAGAAAAGATCATAAGCACCACATTCTGTATACGGATGCCATGGACTCTGCTTTCTATCATTTTTGACAATTCGTCATTCTTATCCATTTCCTTCAGCAGGTCCTGGATATTCCTGTAGACTGTCACATTCTCATTATGGATCTTATCTGTGATCTCACTCTTCGTGGTCTTAAGATCTTCTCCCAGAGTGCCCACGCTTTCCTTCACATCCTCGGAAAGTGAGTTCATGATCTTATCCACTTTATCATTCACTTCACCCACAATGCTTTCCGCTGCTTCACGCTTCTTTAAAAGCTCTGCATCCAGCGCTGTGTTTGTGTGTTCTTTTTCACGCACTTCATCTTCCAGATTCTTTGCTCGCTGCTCCTGGTCGGATATCATGCTCTGGAGCTTAAGTGCTTTTTCTCTGAATTCGTCTATCTGTTTAAGCAGGTCTTCCTCTGAAACCATGCTTCCTTCACCCATTGTATTCTGAATTTTATCCATTATTCTTTCTCCTCGATAATGTATTGTATCGTTTACTATAGCATTTATATTCTTTTCCCGTCAATAATCTGCATAGAGAAGGGAGTTATAGTCGAAGGTGCTGTAGAAGTCCTTTTCCCTCGCGAGGTAATCCATATAGTTATCCTTTGTGAGAAGGCCTTTTCCTTCTTTCATCCAGTCCATGATCTCGTCGCTGATCCAGTCTCCGTAATGAACGGTGTCTTTATAATTATCCAGGTTTGTGGTCAGCTCAAAGTTATCATTCCATGAATAGAGATGAATGTTCGGTGCCTGAAGCAGGGTTTCTATCACCAGTTTCTCCGCCTCTATCTCCCGGTTCAGCTCTCCTCCCTGGTATTTCTCCGGCTCATTATAGGGGCCTGTCCACACCAGGCTCCACCAGGCCACGCTGTATGGCGGGATAAAATAATAGAAGTCCGTGTCCGGATGTGCCAGAGCGGTCCTTAGAATATTATCTTCCACACTGGCCTTTAATGTCTCTCTTTCTTCTTCGGTGAAAGGCCTCTCACCCACCGGATCCGGAAAGCCCCCGAAGGGCTCCATCACAGTCTGTCGTCCGAAGGTGAACCCGAAATGCATCCAGTTCCCGGCTTCATCAAAGTCTGTAACAAATCCGTCTATCCCCATGAGTTTTGACCGGATCATAGGGATGCAGGCTCCGAATACCGTATCTCTGTTTAAGATATAATACAGATCATCAAAGGGGTTCTTATTATACAGATACGTGGGATATGTGCCCATATCCTCTCTCATCTCATCCTTGTCAAAAAAGAAGAATCCCGGATCTATGGAACGTATCACAGTCTTCACTCCCGGATTCACCTGAAGTGCCAGATCGATCATATCATTCACTTCTTTATATGTGCCTCCGGAGGATGTGATCTTGGCAAACTTTCCTCCAAAGAGTTCCTCCGCCTGTGATGCCTTAAAATTCTGAGCCATGGATGTGCCCGTGATGATGCCGTCATAATCGAAATGCTTTATGATGCCGTCATTCTGGCTCCTCTCATTATTTATAAGATACACATATCCCGGAAGCGGAGCATGGTAATGAAAATAGGGATCTAAGATTATCACCATTGCGGATACTGCTGCAATAAGAAGAAGGGATATAATGAGAAAACCTGCTATCCATTTTTTCGGATCTATCTTTAATCTGCTCATAAACGTTTCTCTTTTCCCACCCTAAAAATTAAAATAGATAAACACCGCTTCCGAGCTTAATGAAAGCAGGCTCCAAAGAAGCATGAACGGCGTCACGATCATGGTCACCACACTGCTCTTCCACTGCCTTCTGTAATTATTCTCAAAGCCGAGGCATATGATAAGTGCGATGAGTATGGATGTGATCATGGTGAATCCATGCACGTTCTGGTACACATTTCCGAGTCCCAGAATGGTGTAGATGAAATCATTTTCCTTCACATAGAAGGCATCTATAATGAAGTCCGATACATTCATGTTTTCAAACTTAAGGAGATGCCCCATACCCCTGGCCCACATGGTGATGCTGTCTGACCTGAAGAGGAACCAGAGGATATTTACCGTGGTGAAACTGTACATCCACTGCAGTCCGGTGCTGAGACGGTTATAGTACTTCTCCAGTAGTCTTTCCAGTACGGAAAGAGCACCGTTTATAAGTCCCCAGAGGATGAAGGTCCAGTTGGCGCCATGCCATAGACCGCTTAATGCAAATACTATCATCACGTTTATGCATGTGCGGACAGTGCCGTTCCTGCTCCCTCCCAGAGGGAAATACACATACTTCGTGAGGAAACGGGTGAGGGTGAGATGCCACCTCTTCCAGAAATCCCTGATGGATACGGATTTATACGGTGAATCGAAGTTCATGGGAAGTTCGATATTCATCATGCGGCAAATACCTGTAGCCATATCACTGTATCCGCTGAAGTCAAAGTATATCTGGAAAGTGTAGCAGAGCATCACGCAGATTATGTCTCCGGATGTCATGGAATCGAAACTTCCGAATCCGGCGTCCACCACTCTGGAAAAGTTATCTGCAATGATGGCTTTCTTGAACAGACCAAAAACAAAGAGCTGGATGCCCCATACC
>JAILDZ010000089.1 GCA_024688505.1 Lachnospiraceae bacterium | reverse complement strand
GGATGATCATTCCAAAGTGAAAAATGCCAGGGTGTGTAAAGACGGCCCTGTATTCAAGGCTTCGGAGGTGGAATTATGACAGATATGAGAGTAAACATCGCCGGGGCAGAGTTTAAAAATCCGGTGACGGTGGCATCAGGCACATTCGGAAGCGGTATGGAATATTCGGATTTTCTGGATCTTTCAAAGCTTGGCGCCGTGACCACAAAGGGTGTGGCTATAGTCCCCTGGTCGGGTAATGACACTCCCAGAGTGGCGGAGGTCAGGTCCGGAATGCTTAATGCCATCGGGCTTCAGAACCCCGGGCTGGACACTTTCCTGGAAAGGGACCTTCCATTCCTGAAGGGATTTGACACCGGGATCATAGTAAATGTGTGCGGTCACAGCGAAGAAGAATATATAAAAGCGGTGGAGCGGCTTTCCGATGCGGATGTGGACCTTCTGGAGATAAACATATCCTGCCCAAATGTGAAGGAGGGCGGTATCAGCTTCGGTACTGTGCCGAAGGCTGTGGAGGATATCACGGCAAAGATAAAGAAGGTGTCAGCTCACCCAGTGATCATGAAGCTCTCCCCGAATGTCACCAGCATAGCAGAGATCGCAAAGGCTGCTGAAGCAGGGGGCGCCGATGCCCTTTCCCTTATCAACACCATCACCGGCATGAAGATAGATATAGAGAGACAGGACTTCATATTAAAGAATAAGACCGGCGGAATGTCCGGACCTGCAGTGCATCCCGTGGCTGTACGCATGGTATATGAAGTGCGTGAAGCGGTGGACCTTCCCATAATAGGTATGGGCGGCATAGAGACACCGGAAGATGCGGTGGAGATGATGCTGGCCGGGGCTGATATGGTGGCTGTGGGTACAGCGAATTTTTACAAACCGGATGCCACTCTGAAGATCATAGATGGGATCAAAGAATACTGCGAAAGAAAAAATATTGACAAGGCACAAAATTTAAAGGAGATTTTACATGCAAAAGTATAAAGAGGATTTTATAAAATTCATGGTAAAAAGTGACGTTTTGAAGTTCGGAGATTTCACATTAAAGAGCGGAAGAAAGTCTCCCTTTTTTATGAACGCCGGAGCATATGTCACAGGAAGCCAGCTCATCATGTTAGGTGAATATTATGCCAAAGCCATACATGAAAATTTTGGAGACGATTTCGATGTGCTCTTCGGGCCGGCCTATAAAGGCATACCCCTTTCAGTGGCCACCGTCATGGCATACAGTAAGCTGTACGGAAAAGAAATAAGATATTCTTCCAATAGAAAAGAGGAAAAGGATCATGGAGACAGCGGCATCCTTCTGGGATCCAAGATGAAGGACGGCGACCGTGTGGTTATGATAGAAGATGTGACCACTTCCGGAAAGTCCATAGAGGAGACCTATCCTATTCTTAAAGCTCAGGGTGATGTGGAGATAAAAGGTCTCATGGTGTCACTAAACAGAATGGAAGTGGGTCTGAGGGGCAAAGTGAGCGCCCTGGATGAGATAAAAGAAACATACGGTTTTTCCGCATCTGCCATAGTTACTATGGAAGAAGTGACGGAATATCTGTATAATAAGGAGATCGATGGAAAAGTAGTGATAGATGACGAGATAAAGAAAAGGATAGATGAGTACTACAAAGAATACGGAGCAAAAAGTAAATAAGGGCGGTTTTAAGAGATTTATACTGCTGCAGCTTTTTTTGCTATACCTTATAGTACTATTATACCTTTGCTTTTTCAGCGAGACCTTTGGCAGGTACAGCCATGAAGATGTTGCCATTAATCTCATACCCTTCAGGGAGATAAACAGGTTTTTCGGCAATATTTCCAGTCTGGGCTGGGAAGCCTTTCTTATTAATATATTCGGAAATATAGCGGCTTTTATGCCATTCGGTTTCTTTGAAGCTATGTTCATCAAAGACGGAAACATAAAAAAAGCCACTGTATTTTCCGGATTTTTTAGTATACTGATAGAGCTTATGCAATTACTCACCAGAGTGGGTACCTGTGATATAGATGACGTGATACTGAACACCCTGGGGGCGCTTCTCGGTGCCCTGATCCATAAGGCGATCATGGGAAGATTCAGGGTAGAAGGAGATAATGATGGCATTTAACAGGCGAAGAAGATACGGAGAGCCGAAAAAGGTGACTTCCGTACGATCTGTCAGAGCCGCTCTGACTTCGCTTCTAAGCGGAGGACTTTTGGCAGCGCTTTTGGCATATTCCGTGTTCACTGAAGGGAACAATGCCAAATGGGTGGTGGGGATAGCTTTCCTTTCCATGGTGATGGCCTTTGTGTCCCTGGGATTTGGGATCAAGGAGTTTAAAAATAACACATACAGCGAGATTTCCAGATATATGGGCCTGCTTTTGCCCCTTTTGGCATCTGCGGCATGGATACTGATATATATAGTAGGGATGGTGGTATAGATGAAGAGTATATTTTTCGAAAAGACGGAAGAACTGGAAGAAAGATACGAACTGGTGACAGAGAGGATACGGGAGCTTCCCAGGGAAACCGTGCTGTACGGCGGATGGAAAGCGTATTTTACCGAGGTGGCGGAGTATCTGTATCTTTTGGAACAGCTATATCAGGACGAGACCTCCGGAAAAGAGCTCACACTCAGCGAATATGAAAAGAGGCATGACAGGCTTTTTGACAGGTTCCGGGAAGGGAACTATGAGAGAAGCTTCCTGGATCCGGATTTTGCATGCCAGAATCTCGGCAGATTCGGTGGAGTGCTTTCCGCTGTCTATGCGGATATCACAGGCCTTTGCAGTTATGCTGCAGAGGGCAGACTGGATCTTATCACGGTGTTTTCGGAACTGGTGAGTCAGCTATATGGCATAGCGTCTGTTTTTTACAGAGACAACCAGGAGATGCATGATGACAATGAACTTTTTGATGAAATACACACTGCCATACATGATTTTTATCATGACTATCAGGATGTGTTTGCGGCGGATGGAGTCATAGCGCTTGTGAACCCGGAAAACAGATTTTTCACGGATATCATAGAAAACAGCGATCTCAGCAAACCTGATTATATGTATAAAACAGGTCTTTTTGTGGGAGAGGACCAGAGGGGGATCCAGAAGTTCCTTTCCGAAACCGAACCGGCAAAGATCAAGGCCATGGCAGACACTTTCACCGAAGGCTATAAAAAAGGCTTTGATAACACCGGCAGGGATATGTCGAAGAAAGAAACGGTGCTGATAGAATACTGCCTGGGCTTTGAACTCATGATAAAAGAGGTCATGAATAACTTTAAAGAGCTGGGACTCAGGCCTGTGATAAAAAGAGAGAGTCTGTTCTCCTTTGACGGAAGAGGCGCCGGAAGAAAATACGGATGTTATTCCACCGGCCCCGGCAGACAGTTTGAATATGACCATAGAGACGACAGAGGTTATTATTTCGACAAAGGATATATAGAAAGACGTCTCGAGGTCCTTCGTGACACATACGAGAAAAACAAGGAATGGGCCGGGAAAATGGCAGGTCCCGCTTTAATGGAGGTGTTCGGAGAACCGGACTTCCTGCCGGTTAACAAGGAGAGCAGATACACTTTCACGGAAAAGCAGAACCAGCTTCAGGTCAGCTTCACGTCAAAGGCGGGACAGATCGGAAACACCTATATCCCGGAAGAAGAGACAAGTTTTTCCATAATATCTTATCCCCTTCCCGGCATAGGGGCGGACTTTGAGAAAATATTCGAAGAAACGGTGAAGATAAACACCCTGGACTATGTCCTGTACCAGACTATGCAGCAAAAGATCATAGACATTCTGGACAAGGGCGAAAAGGTGCATATCCTGGGACAAAACGGAAATGAGACGGATATCACCGTGGCCCTCTGCCCCCTGAAGGATCCTGAAAAGGAAACCATATTCGAAAACTGTGTGGCAGATGTGAATATCCCCGTAGGAGAGGTCTTCACTTCTCCGAAACTGGAAGGCACAAACGGAGTGCTCCATGTGTCCAGAGTGTACTTAAATAACCTGTCATACAAAGATCTTAAACTTACATTTAAGGATGGTATCATAAAGGATTACACATGTAAAAACTTTGAAGAAGAGCAGGAAAACAGAAAGCTCATATATGACAATATCCTGTATAAGCATGAATTCCTGCCTCTGGGAGAATTTGCCATAGGCACAAATACCACTGCATACATTATGGGAAGGAAATATGGCATTGAAAGCAAGCTCCCCATACTTATCGCAGAAAAGACAGGCCCCCATTTCGCAGTGGGGGACACCTGCTATTCCCACGCGGAGGATGTGGCTGTGTATAATCCCGACGGCAAAGAGATCATCGCCAGAAGCAATACCTTTGCGGATAAGAGAGATGAGGATCCGGAAAAGGCATACTTTAACTGCCATACGGATATCACCATTCCTTATGAAGAACTGGGAGAGATAGCCGTGATCACAAAAGAGGGAGAGCGGATCCCGGTGATAAAAGACGGAAAATTTGTGGTGCCGGGTACGGAAGAGCTGAATAAACCCTTAGAGGAGAATATATAGTATGAAAAAACTGATGGAAATAGACACAGTGGACCTTAACGACGAGGAAAGCGCCGTTGTCATCATAGACCAGACCCTCCTGCCGGGTGAAGTGAAGATGCTGAACCTAAAGACCGCAAAGGAGATATGGGATGCCATTTATCTGCTGCAGGTCCGGGGGGCTCCCGCCATAGGAGTGTCTGCGGCATTCGGGCTCTATGTGCTGTCAAAGGGCATAGCATCGGATGAGAAAGAGCCGGAGGCTTTTCTTAAGAAGCTGGCGGAGACAAGGGACTATCTGGATTCTTCCAGGCCCACTGCAGTGAATCTGTCCTGGGCATTAAAGAGGATGTATGCGGTGGCGGAGAAAACCGTAAAAGAGACCGGCAGCGTGGAAAAGGCAGTGGAAGAGATGCATAGGGAGTCCATAGCCATCCGTGATGAGGACATAGAAGTGTGCAGAAAGATAGGTGAGAACGGCCTTGCGCTGGTGAAACCCGGGGACGGCATCCTCACCCATTGCAATGCGGGAAAACTGGCAGCGGTGCGTTACGGCACAGCCACAGCACCCATATATCTGGGACATGAAAAGGGCTATGATTTCAAAGTGTTCTGTGATGAGACCAGGCCTCTTCTGCAGGGAGCCAGACTCACAGCCTTTGAACTATACGAATCGGGAGTGGACACCACTCTTATATGCGATAATATGTCAGCCCTGGTCATGAAAAAAGGCTGGGTGAATGCTGTTTTTGTGGGCTGCGACAGGGTGGCGGCAAACGGTGATGCGGCAAATAAGATAGGTACCTCCGTGGTGGCTGCCGTGGCGAAGCAATATAACGTGCCCATGTATATATGCGCACCCACATCCACCATCGATATGGCATCAAAGACAGGTGATGACATAGTGATAGAGGAAAGAAAGCCCGAGGAAGTGACGGAAATGTGGTATGAGAAGAGAATGGCTCCAAAAGGAGTGAAGGTCTTTAATCCTGCATTTGACGTGACGGATCACAGTCTGATAGCCGGCATAGTGACGGAATACGGTGTGGCAAGAGCGCCATACACCGAAAGCCTGGCAGAGATCTTTAAGAAGAAAGAAGCAGGGGCTGTACTTAAATAAGTGCAAGAAACAGATTGTAAAAAACTAAAAACCGTGATATATACTGATTGTAACTGTAGTAGATCCATTAAGGACTAAAAACAGGAGGTAGAATATGAATAACAAAACAAAAACCATTGTGGGAGTGGGCCTTCTCACAGCAATCGTAATCATCTTACAGGCTCTGGCGCTCAATATCCGTTTCGGAATGTTCACCATTTCACTTTGCTTAGTACCTATCATCGTAGGAGCTGCGCTTTATGGCTATAAAGCAGGCGCATGGCTTGGCTTTGTGTTCTCGGCTGTAGTAATGTTCACAGACACAGCTGCATTCATGGCGATCAGTATTCCCGGAACCATCATCACCGTTATGGTGAAGGGTACTGTGGCAGGTCTGGTGGCAGGCCTTGTATATCTGGCACTTAAGGAGAAGAATCAGCTGGCAGCTGTTATAGCTGCAGGTGTAGCGGCCCCGGTCGTAAACACCGGAATCTTCGTACTGGGATGCTTCGCATTTTTCTATGATACCATCTGCGAATGGGGTGCAGCTGCAGGCTTTGAAAGCGGCGCAGCATTCATCCTCTTCGGTATCGTGGGAGCAAACTTCCTGGTAGAGCTTGCCATTAATCTGGTGCTTTCCGCAGTCATCGTTCAGATCGTGAATCTGGGCAGAAAAGAAGTGCTGGCCAGAGCATAAATACAAAAGGTTAAAAACGTATAGAGCTGCCCTTGCAAATCTCATTGCAAGGGCAGTTTTTCTTTGCTATCATACAGAAGTTGCAACATTTTAAAGGAGGAAGATCATGCCTTTTAATCCGGATAATATTAAGCACACTGCTCCTAAGACCAGAGAAGAGAAGTTTGCTGAATTCAGAGAAGAAATGAATGCCGCTTCCGATATCAAACACGTGATAGGCGTGGTGAGCGGAAAAGGCGGAGTGGGAAAATCCACAGTCACATCCATGATGGCATCATCCATGGCAAAGAAAGGATATAAAGTGGGCATCCTTGATGCGGATATCACAGGACCGTCCATACCGAAGATGTTCGGAGTCCATGGTTCACTGGTGGCAGATGAGGATGGAGCCTATCCCGCGGAAGCACCAAATGGAGTGAAGATAGTATCCATGAACCTGCTCCTTGATACGGAGGATACGCCTGTCATATGGCGTGGACCCGTGATCGCAGGAGCTGTGAAGCAGTTCTGGACAGATATCAAGTGGGGAGAGATCGATTATCTCTTTGTGGATATGCCTCCCGGCACGGGCGATGTGCCCCTCACCGTGTTCCAGTCACTACCGGTGGACGGTATAGTGATAGTCACCAGTCCTCAGGATCTGGTGAAGATGGTGGTGAAGAAAGCGCTTAACATGGCAGAAAGCATGGAAGTGCCTGTGATCGGAATGGTGGAAAACTATAGTTATCTGGCCTGCCCCGATTGCGGAAAGAAGATAACAGTATTCGGCGAAAGCCACGCGGAAGAGGTGGCCGAAGAATACAAGGTGGCGCTTCTCGGAAAGCTGCCGCTTAATCCGGAATATGCATCCCTCATGGATGCCGGAAGAATATATGAAATAAAGGGCTCAGAGGTGGATAATGCCGTTGAAGCCATAGAGAAAATATAGTAAAATATTTGTATTGTATGCAAATGGAGCATAGATGGTCTGTATTGATTTCAGGCATTATGGAAGCGCCGGTTCTTAGCGAATGCGAAGCATGAGGTTAGAACCGCTGCGCTGAATCATAGCGAGAGCGGCCTGAAATTAATACAGGCCATCTATGCGACATAAAAACACAAAGGGGAGAAATATTTATGGGAAAAAGTATTGAAGAATGGAAGATCGGCGATCCTATGATCAACGAGCGTGATTACTGGCAGGATCCGAACTATGTGCCGGAAGATCCGGAAAAGGAGAAACTGGTACTGAAGCTTGCCACCATGATCACAGACCGCTATGTGAAGAAGTTCACAAACAAGATCAATAACAGGGATCCGGAATACTGGATGCTTGATATGATCCTTAATAAGGAACAGCTGAAATTCCTCATTAATTTCAAGAAGACCAGAGTTCCGTACACCGTAAAAGAGCTTTCTGAGATGAATAACATGTCTCTGGAAGACACACAGAAGATGGTGGAAGAACTGAGATGGATCGGTATCATCGAGCAGAACAGGAAGAAGGATGCAGAAAAGACACTGCAGTATGAGCTTCCTATCTTTGTTCCGGGCTCAGCAGAATTCATGATGATGCAGGAAGGCCTGACAGATAAGTATCCGCAGCTGGCCACATTCTTTAACCTTATGACACAGCTGCCCCTGGGCGGGATCACACAGATGGTGCCTCCCGGAGGAGCCGGCATCGGAATGCATGTCATTCCTGTGGAGAAGGCCATCTCTATGGAGAATGCGTCCGTTCCTGTGGAGCACCTGTCCAGATGGATAGATATGTACGATAAATACGGCATTTCCGAGTGCTCATGCCGTAAGCAGCAGACCATGAGAGGAGAAGGCTCAGGCCAGATCCGCGGTGACTACTGCATCGGTATGGGAGATATGGCCGAGTATATGGACGACAGAGGCATCGGTCACTATATCACCAAAGAAGAAGTGTATGAGATCCTGGAAAGAGCCGAGCGTCACGGATATGTGCATCAGATCACAAATATCGACGGTGAAGGAAAGATAGTAGCTATCTGTAACTGTGCGGCAGGCGTATGTAACGCTCTTCGTACTTCGCAGCTTTATAACACTCCGAATATGTCCGCATCCGCATATCGTGCCCATGTGGAGAAAGAAAAGTGCGTGGCCTGCGGCAAGTGCGTGGAGGTATGCCCCGTGGGAGCAGCCAAGCTCGGACAGAAGCTTTGCAAGAAAGACGGATCCGAAGTGACCTATCCGAAGAGCGAGCTTCCAAACGCCAGAAAATGGGGCCCCGAGAAATGGAATTATAACTATCGCGATGATGCGAAGATCAATTGCTATGACACAGGTACAGCACCCTGTAAGACAGCATGTCCCGTGCATCTTTCCGTACAGGGATATA
>JAILDZ010000085.1 GCA_024688505.1 Lachnospiraceae bacterium | reverse complement strand
ATATTCCGGGAGAAATAGGATGAGCTTTAAAGACAGTTTCTTAAGCTTTATAAATGAATATGAACTGATAGAGCAGGGCGATACCGTGCTGGCCGGAGTTTCCGGTGGTGCGGATTCGGTCTGTCTTCTTTTATTATTGGATGAAGTAAAGGACGAGATCGGCTTTGATCTTCGGGTGCTCCATGTAGAGCATGGTATCCGAGGGGAAGAGAGCCTGAGGGACAGGGACTTTGTCCTTGGTCTATGCGACGACCTGGGAGTCAGAGCCCGGGCGGTGTCCGTGGATGCCCCGGTACACTCCAAAGAACAGGGGCTTTCCCTGGAAGAAGGGGCCAGAGACCTTAGATATAACGAGTTTCGTAAAGAAGCGAAGCGGCTGAAAGCGGATGAAGGTGCCGGATGCGTGAAGATCGCAGTGGCGCACCAGGCAGATGACAATGTGGAAACAGTGCTTTTCCAGATGAGCAGAGGCACTGGGCTTAAAGGCTTTTCCGGTATGGATATAAAGCGTGATGATATCATCCGCCCTCTTCTTTTTGCCAGAAGATATGAGGTAGAGGATTATCTGAAGGAGAGGGGATTTTCCTTCAGAAATGACAGCACAAATGAGGATACTGCATATGCCAGAAATTTTATCCGTCATGAGATCATTCCGAAATTCGAGGAACTGAATCCGGAAGCCGTTTCCCATATTGCAGCCTCCATAGGAATGCTCCGGGAAGCAAACTTCTATTTTGAAAACGAGGCAGCAAGGCTCCTGGAGGAATACTCCGACGGTCATGGCGACATTGTGATAGAAAAAATCGTTAAATGCCCGCAGGAACTACGGGCAGAAGTCCTGCACCTTTTCCTTCGAAGGGAATGTCCAAACCGCGGAAAAGATATAGGCCGGGTCCATGTGGAGGCTCTGGAAGAACTGCTTTCTGCGGGAGTGGGGAAAAGGATCTCCCTGCCGGGCGGCTATGAAGCGGTATGCGGGTATGATTCGGTTTCCGTAAGAAAGGCCGAAAATGAGGTCGCAGAGGCAGATGAAACCCGGATTCTTCTGCCGGAACTCAGACCGGGGGAGGAATGCCTGGTGTCACTGCCGGACGGAAGCTCTGCCATCCTTAGAAATATAGGCTCTGCAGCAGATGCGGCAGACCGCGAAATTCCAAGAATACCCTATACTAAATGGTTTGATTATGATAAGATAAAGCGTGGTCTTGTTTTCAGACACCGCCTGCAGGGAGACCTGGTTTTGATCAATAAAGAGGGCGGCCGCAAGAAATTAAAGGACTATCTTATAGACAAAAAAGTCCCCAAAGAGGAACGAGATGCCCTGCTTCTCCTATGCACCGATGAAAATGTGCACTGGATAGTGGGCGACAGGTCTTTTGAAGGGGCTAAAGTGACAGAACACACACCAGAGATCCTGGAAATAGAAATACGGAGGAATTCATAACATGAGTGAGAATATCAGGGTGATGATACCTGAAGATGAACTTGACAGGCGTATTGCCGAGATAGGTGCCGAGATCAGCAGAGATTACGAGGGCAAGGAAGTGCTCCTTGTCTGTATATTAAAGGGCGCTGCTTTCTTTGCATGTGAACTGGCTAAACGCATCACGGTTCCAGTGGGCATAGATTTTATGTCCACCAGCAGCTACGGCAGCGGTACCGTATCCACAGGGGTGGTCACCATAAAGAAAGAGATGGATCTGGATCCTTCAGGAAAGAATGTGATCGTGGTGGAAGACATCATAGACAGCGGTAACACCCTTCATTTCCTGCTGGGGTATTTTAAGGAGAGAGGCGTGGCATCCATTAAGCTTTGCACCATGCTGGATAAGCCGGACCGCAGAGAAGTGGATGTGAAGGTGGATTATACAGGCTTTACCATTCCCGATGAATTCGTGGTGGGATATGGTCTTGATTATGATCAGAAATACAGAAATCTCCCATACATAGGTGTAGTAGAAGAATAAATATGAGGTGAAGTTTTGAGACAGCAGCGAGGCAGCGGAATAGGGCTGTATATCATAGTAGTGATATTCATCCTTATGCTCATATATATGTCACAGCGTAATGTGGCTCCCACATACAGCATGGAGAAGTTCAAAGACGCTGTGCAGAATGACCAGGTGACATCGGTCTCCATTAAACAGAATGCAGAGATCCCCACAGGCACGGTATATGTGACACTGGGTGGCAGTGCACAATACTTTTTTTATGTGGCGGATGTGAATACTGTGACAGAGTATCTCTCTGAAAGAGGGATGGACTATGTGCTTTCGGATGTGCCGAAGGATGCATGGGTGAGCCAGATGCTTCCCATACTCATAGTGGGGGCGGTGCTTTTCATCCTGTTCATGCTGGTATTCAATTCCCAGGGCGGAGCTGCCATGGGCGGTGGCGGTGGAGCCAATGCCAAGATGATGAACTTTGGCAGAAGCCGTGCCAAGATGACAAACAAGGATAAAGAACCCACCAGATTCGATAATGTGGCAGGCCTCAAAGAAGAAAAAGAAGAGCTGGCAGAGGTGGTGGATTTCCTGAAAGACCCGGCCAAATACACAAAGGTGGGTGCCCGTATTCCAAAGGGTGTGCTGCTTGTGGGCCCTCCGGGAACAGGTAAAACCCTTCTGGCGAAGGCTATAGCCGGTGAGGCGGGTGTGCCCTTCTTCAGCATTTCCGGATCGGACGTTGTAGAAATGTTCGTGGGTGTGGGTGCATCCAGAGTGCGTGACCTTTTCGAGGAAGCAAAGAAGAATGCTCCATGTATAGTATTCATAGACGAGATAGATGCTGTGGCCAGACGCCGCGGTGCCGGACTGGGCGGTTCCCATGACGAGAGGGAACAGACCCTGAACCAGATGCTGGTGGAGATGGACGGCTTCGGCGTGAACGAGGGCATCATAGTTATGGCTGCCACCAACAGAGTGGACATCCTGGATCCTGCCATCATGCGTCCCGGCAGATTCGACCGTAAGGTCTTTGTGGGCCGTCCGGATGTGGGAGGCAGAGAAGAGATCTTAAATGTACACTCCAATAATAAGCCGCTGGCAGAGGATGTGGACCTGAAGCAGGTGGCACAGACCACAGCCGGATTCACCGGAGCCGACCTTGAGAATCTCATGAACGAGGCTGCCATTCTGGCTGCCAAATCAAACAGGGAATATATAAATGCCACAGACATCAAGCAGTCTTTCGTGAAAGTGGGGCTTGGAACCGAGAAAAAGAGCAAGATCATTTCCGATAAGGAAAAGAAGATCACGGCCTATCATGAGTCCGGACATGCCATCCTATTCCATCTGCTTCCGGATGTGGGACCGGTGTATTCCGTATCCATCATCCCCACGGGAATGGGAGCGGCAGGATACACCATGCCTTTGCCCGAGAAGGACGAGATGTTCCGCACCAGAGGGGAAATGCTTCAGGACATAGAGGTATCCCTGGGTGGACGTATCGCCGAAGATCTGATCTTCGGAGAGATCACCACAGGTGCTTCTTCAGATATTCAGAAAGCCACTAAGGCTGCCCGGGACATGGTGATGAAATACGGCATGTCCGCGGAAATGGGTCCCATCAACTATAACAATGATGATGAGGACGTGTTCCTGGGCAGAGACCTGGCTCATGCCAGAGGGTATGGCGAAAGAGTGGCAGGCGAGATAGATGCCGAAGTGAAAAAGATCATCGACAGCTGCTATCAGGATGCAAAGAAGATCCTGAGTGAACATATGGATATACTCCATGCTTCAGCGGCGCTTCTTCTTGAGAAAGAGAAGATAGGCAGAGCTGAGTTCGAAGCCTTGTTCCCGGAATCGGAACGCCCGGTGAAGGAAGGCGAAGGAGTGGCTGTAGAAGAAATCTGAAGGAGCTTATCGTAGCTGTATGAATCGAGAAGCAATATTCAGTGATGGTACCAGAGAATTCTTGGACCCCTGGGAGGTACGCCCCGGCCAGAGGGTGGCTATACGTGTGCGCACTTCCAGATATGATTCGCTGAAAGCGGTGCTCCTTACCGAGAAAGAACCCATAGAAATGCGTCTGGATGAGGAGAACGGAGCGTTCTCTTTCTATAAAACCACGGTTTCCATGGGAGAGTCCCCTTTCAGATACATTTTCTCCATCACGGATGGTGTGGAGACTCTGTACTTCGACAGATACGGAGTCGCAGAAGAACAAAGATGGCAATACGCCTTTATCATAGTGCCGGGCTTTTATACCCCTTCGTGGGCAAAGGGAGCTGTGATGTATCAGATCCTGGTGGACAGGTTCTGCAGCGGAGATGACAGTAATGATGTGGTGGACAGAGAGTATCACTACATTAATTCTTATGCGGGAAAGATACCTGACTGGAACCGGCCGCCCTCCGATTTCGACGTGTGTAATTTCTACGGCGGGGACCTGGAAGGCGTTCGGAGTAAGCTTAATTACCTGAAGAGCCTGGGTGTGGAGGTCATATATTTTAACCCCATCTTCGTATCTCCCAGTAATCATAAGTATGACACCCAGGATTATGATTACATAGATCCTCATTACGGCAGGATAATAAACGATGGGGGAGAACCTTTAAAGGAAGGTGACACGGATAACTCTCATGCCACCAAATATAAAAAGAGAGTCACGGACATCGAGAACCTGGAGGCTTCTAATGAGCTTTTTGCCCAGCTGGTGAGCGAAGCCCATGAAAAGGGGATCAGGGTGATCCTGGACGGCGTGTTTAATCACTGCGGTTCCTTTAATAAATGGCTGGACAGAGAAGGGATATATGAAAACGCCGTGGGCTTTGAACCCGGCGCCTATCATACGGCAGACAGCCCGTATGTGGATTTCTTTGATTTCCATATGAACGGGAAGTGGCCGAATAACAATGCCTACGATGGCTGGTGGGGCCATGACACTCTGCCGAAGCTGAACTACGAAGGATCCATCCGCCTCATGGAATACATCCTGTCCATAGGCAGAAAGTGGGTGTCGCCTCCGTATAACGCGGACGGATGGAGACTGGATGTGGCCGCAGATCTGGGCCATAGCGAGACCTTTAACCACACTTTCTGGAAGAGATTCAGGGATGAGGTGAAATCCGCAAATCCCGAAGCCATCATACTGGCGGAGCACTACGGTGATGCCACTCCATGGCTGCAGGGAGACCAGTGGGATACCATAATGAATTACGATGCTTTCATGGAGCCCGTTTCCTATTTCCTCACGGGAATGGAGAAGCACAGCGACAGGTTCGATGAAGGCGCTATATGTAACGGGGAGCAGTTTGAGCTCACCATGAGACATACCATGGCACAGTTTTTGACACCGTCACTGCACTGTTCCATGAACCAGCTTTCGAATCATGACCACTCCAGATTCCTCACCAGGACTAATCATAAGGTGGGAAGAGTGGCCCAGCTGGGATCCGAAGCGGCATCAGAAGGGGTGAATGTGGCAGTTCTCAAGGAAGCCACCATGATCCAGATGACATGGCCGGGAGCACCCACATTGTATTACGGGGACGAGGCAGGTGTGTGCGGCTTCACTGATCCTGATAACAGGCGGACCTATCCATGGGATAATCCGGACCATGATCTCATAGATTTTAACAGGGACATGATCATGCTTCATAAGGTGAACAGCTGCCTAAGGACCGGATCCTTTGTGTTCTTAAGATGCAGCAGAAACCTTATCAGCTACGGCAGATTCTCCAGGGACCAGCAGATAGTGGTGGTCATAAACGGAAGCGGCGCCGATCTGCCCTGCGAGATACCGGTGTGGAAAGCAAATGTGCCCATGGAATGCGAGATGGAACAGATCCTCATGACAAATGAACTGGGCTATTCCATCATGCCGGTGAAATGGAAGGTGGAAGAGGGCATGCTTCGCATGAATCTGAAACCCTATACGGGCATAGTGCTCAGAAGGAACAGGTAGAAAAAGCACTGGCATAAGAAAAGAAGGGAGGGACAGCATGTTAAACTATTACAGAACAGATGACAGAAGGATGCAGGAACTGACTGCGGCAGAGGCAGGATGCTGGATAAAACTTACCACTCCCACTTTGGAGGAATGCACAAAGATAAGTGAGAAATATGACATAGACATTGCGGACCTCAGGGCTGCACTCGATGATGAGGAGTCCTCCCGTATCAGCATGGAAGATGAATATACCCTTATCCTGGTGGACATTCCTTCTGCAGAAGTGAGAAATAATCGTAACACCTATACCACCATCCCTCTTGGCATCATCATCACGGAGGAGGTGCTGATCACTGTATGTTCCGAAGAGACAGCAGTGCTTAACTCCTTCATAAACCAGAGGATCCGGGATTTCTCCACAAAGAAGCAGATGAGATTCACATATCAGATCCTCTATAACAGCAGCATGGTGTACCAGAGCCTCCTTCGTTCAATAGACAGAAAGAGGACCGAGATAGAGGAAAGAATAAACGAGAATACGGAAGACTCTGACCTGGTGGATCTTCACGAACTGGAGTCAAACCTGGTGTATTTCGCCACATCCCTTCGTGCAAACGGAGTGGTGCTGGACCGTCTCACCAGATACGGAAGGCTCCGTCAGTATGAAGAGGATAAAGAACTTCTTGATGATGTGATAATCGAGAACCGCCAGGCTATAGAGATGACCCAGATATATCGTGACATCATTAACGGTACCAGAGAGCTGCTTTCCGCAGTGATCAATAACCGCCTTAATAATGTGATGAAATATCTGGCAGCTATCACCATCGTTATGTCCATCCCCACCATTATTTCCGGACTCTACGGAATGAATGTGGCGGGAGAATGGATGCCTCTTTCAAATACACCCCACGGTTTCGGCATCATCACCCTGGGAACACTGGGGATATGTGTGGTCACCATGATCATTCTTCGCATCCGGAAGATGCTTTAAAAAGGGTGGCATCATATGTGGACAGCAAATAACTGGAAAGATTTCAGAGTGCTCGATGCATCTTCGGGAGAGAAGCTGGAAAAATGGGGAGACTATACCCTCCTTCGGCCGGACCCTCAGGTGATCTGGGACACTCCGAAGAAACATCCCGGCTGGAAGAGATGGAACGGGCATTATCACAGGAGCTCCAAGGGCGGCGGAGAATGGGAATTTAAAGACCTGCCGAAGGAGTGGAGCATCTCATATCCTCTGACACTGGCGGACGAAAAGAAAGATATAACATTTAATCTGAAACCTTTTTCTTTCAAACATACAGGCCTTTTCCCGGAACAGGCAGTAAACTGGGACTGGTTTTCAAAGATCATATCCGAAGCGAAGAAAAAAGATCCCGGCCGGGAGATCAAGGTGCTTAATCTCTTTGCCTACACCGGCGGTGCCACCATATCCGCTGCGGCGGCAGGTGCCCATGTGACCCATGTGGATGCATCAAAAGGAATGGTGAACTGGGCCAAGGAAAACGCTGTATCCAGCGGTCTTTCGGATGCGCCGGTCCGGTGGCTCGTGGATGACTGCCAGAAATTCGTGGAAAGAGAGATAAGGCGCGGCAACAAATATGACGGTATCATCATGGATCCCCCGTCATACGGAAGAGGCCCAAAGGGCGAGATATGGAAGCTGGAGGATAATGTATATGACTTCATAAAGCTCTCCGTACAGGTGCTGAAGGATGATCCGCTTTTCTTTTTGATCAATTCCTATACCACGGGACTCCAGCCTGCAGTGTTGAGATACATGATGTCTACAGCCCTGAAGGATGTGCCGGGAGTGGATATTAAGACCATAGAAGCAGACGAGATAGGACTTCCGGTGGAAGAAACAGGACTTTATCTTCCCTGTGGAGCCAGTGGGCGTTATAATAGGAGTATATAGAACGGAAGTGACAGGAGGAAAGATTATGTTACCGGTGATCACCATAAGCAGAGAATTCGGAAGCGGCGGACACAGTATAGGAGAGAAGGTGGCAAAGAAACTGGGCATTCCCTTCTATGACAGCGAGATAGTGACAAAGACCGCCATAGAAAGCGGCTACGCAAAGGAACTGATAGAAGAGCAGGGCGAGGATACATCTTCTGCCAACAAATGGTTTTCTATCTCCGCTGCATCGGCCATGTATTTCCAGAGCCCTCAGGACGAGATCTTCCTGGCTCAGAGAAAGGTCATACTGGAGTGTGCAGCCAAGGGACCCTGTGTGATAGTGGGCAGATGCTCGGATTACATCCTGAAAAACGAAGAGATCCCCTGCATGAACGTGCTCATCCATGCGGACATGATACACCGCATCAGCCGCGTGAATGAAAGATACGGCGAGATAAAGAATGTGGATACGAAGAAGCGCATCCAGAAGAAGGATAAGCAGAGGCTTACGTACTACAGATATTACACTGACCAGCACTGGGGAGACTACAGGAACTATGACATCTCTCTCGACAGCGGAAACCTGGGAGAGGATACCTGCGTGGATCTGATCTGCGAGCTGGCAGAGAGATTTATACCGGAATAAAGCATTATATGAGGGGCGGATCCTGCCCCTCTATTTTTTTGATAGAATGCCGATATATGATATGAATGCTGTAGAAGTTTTATTCAGAGGAGTATGGGATGAGTAATTTCACCATTAATGCAAACCATTTTCTGAGAAATGATTATTCAATGGACAGGGCTCTTATAGATAAGACTGAAAGAGCCATCACAAGCAGCGGAAAGCTGGCTCAGGCAGACAGCTCTGCCATAAGAAGGGCGGTAAAGAAGCTGGGGTCCTATGATTTCACCATCGATGAAAAGAAGGTGACCACTGAGTATAAGACCAACTTTTCAAAGGATCTGCGTGCCTTTATCGACAGTTATAACTATGCTGTGGAATCCAGTAAAAGCAGCACCAATGAAGGCGTGACAAGAGCAGGAAAAAAGCTCCAGAACGTGTCAAAGAAATATGAGGAGACCCTGAAGGACCTGGGCATCACCATAAAGAGCGGCGGATACATGGAAATCAAGGATTCTGCCACATCCAGCCTGAAACTCAGCACATTTGGAAGGGCTTTTTCAAAAGACAGCGACTATATGAAGGAAATCGAAAAGGCGGCAAAAAGTATCCAGAATCATGTGGACTTTCGCGCGTAAAGGTATATACTGTTAAAGTAACTTTTACACGCACACACATGGAGGAAAAATGGAAGCCTTAGATAATGTGATCATAATGGATCATCCGCTGATCCAGCATAAGATATCAATGCTTCGTGACAAGGCCACAGGAACAAACGAGTTCCGTTCTCTGGTAAGCGAGATAGCCATGCTCATGGCATACGAAGCCCTTCGTGATCTCCCTACAGAAGAAGTGGAGATCGAAACCCCTATTGAAAAATGTATGACTCCCTTTATCTCAGGAAAGAAGATGGCAGTGGTGCCTATTCTTCGTGCGGGTCTCGGAATGGTGGACGGCATACTTAAGCTGGTGCCTACAGCAAAAGTGGGACATATTGGCCTGTACAGAGATCCTGAGACTCATGAGCCTCAGGAGTATTACTGCAAGCTCCCCAGCCCCATAGAGCTTCGTACCATACTGGTAACAGATCCCATGCTGGCGACAGGCGGCTCGGGCTCCGATGCCATTCGTATGATAAAGGAACACGGCGGAAAGAAGATCAAGTTCATGTGTATAATAGCTGCACCGGAGGGACTGGAAAAACTCCACAGGGATCATCCCGATGTGCAGATATATGTGGGTCATCTGGACAGAGAGCTTAATGAAAATGCATATATCTGTCCCGGCCTTGGAGATGCAGGAGACCGTATTTTCGGAACGAAGTAATGGGTTTATTTAAACATACTGAATCGCAAAAACCTGCCCTGAAGATAGTCATAGTGGGCAGCGGAAATGTGGGCACCACTCTGGTGGAACAGCTTACCCGTGAGGGTAATGATGTGGCCCTTATTGATAAAAATGCAAAGAAGGTGGCAGAACTTTCAAACCTCTATGATGTTATGGGGGTAGTGGGAAACGGTGCCACTTATACAGTACAAAAGGAGGCCGGTGTGGATGATGCCGACCTCTTTATTGCGGTTACGGATTCGGATGAGCTGAATCTCCTTTGCTGCACTGTGGCCAAGCATTCCGGAAAGTGTGCGGCCATAGCCAGAGTCCGTACTCCGGATTATTCTGCAGAGATAGATTTCTTAAAGTCCCAGCTGGGGCTTGCCATGATCATAAATCCGGATCTGGAGATGGCAAGAGAAACAGCCAGACTATTCTATATGCCGGATGCGCTGGAAGTGAACGCTTTTGCTCATGAGACTGCGGACCTGATCAAATTCAAGGTTCCGAAGAACAATGTGATGGACCATGTGACCATCGCGGATTTCGCTAAACATGACAATGCGAATATACTGATCTGCGCTGTGGAGCGAAACGGAGAGGTGAGCATACCTAACGGTGATTTCATGATAGAAGCCGGAGATACTGTATCTTTCATCACTCCCAGAAAAAGAAAGAGAGAGTTCCTTAAGCTCCTTGATTTTGATACCACTCCGGTGAAGGATTGTCTTATGGTGGGAGGCGGCAGGTCATCCTACTATCTCTCCAGGATCCTTATCAATATGGGAATAAAAGTGAAGATCATAGAACTGGATCAGGACAGATGCGATCAGCTGTCGGTGCTTCTTCCCAATGCTATCATCATAAACGGAGACGGTACGGACGAAAAGCTTCTGAAGGAAGCTGGGATCGAGACCGTGGATTCTTTTGTGTCCCTTACGAACATAGATGAGACGAATATATTCCTGACCATGCATGCAAACCAGATCTCAAACGCCAAGGTGATCACCAAGATCAAGCGCATGAATTTCAAGAGCATAATAAACGGCATGGATCTGGGAAGCGTGATATATCCCAGATATATCACGGCTGAAGCCATCGTGGCATATGCAAGGGCGAAACGTGCATCACTAAGCAGTGAAGTGGAGACTATGTATCACATGTATGACAACAGGGTGGAGGCTATAGAATTCAGCGTGGACGGAAAGAGTCCCGTTACGGATACTCCCATTCGAAAACTCATATTAAAAGATCATGTGATGCTTTCATTCATAAACAGACATGGACAGATCATCCTGCCCACCGGTGATGACCAGATAAAGGTGGGAGACACCGTTATGGTGGTCACCACTCATTTCGGGTTTAATAATCTGACAGATATATTGGCATAGGAACAGAGGCGCTTTAGATGAACGGATCCATTATTCGATATATCTTGGGAAAAGTGATGCAAATGGAGGGCGCACTGCTTCTTTTGCC
>JAILDZ010000014.1 GCA_024688505.1 Lachnospiraceae bacterium | reverse complement strand
CGGGATCCCGGTGGTGATAGACGGTCTCATAAGTGCTGTGGCAGCACTTGCCGCAGAAAAACTGGTGCCGGGATGCAAGGACTTTATGCTGGCCTCCCATATGGGAAGAGAAAAGGGAATGGACGCCGTTATGAACGAGCTTTCTCTCAAGCCTTTGATATGCGCCGATCTGGCGCTTGGCGAAGGGACGGGTGCAGTGCTTCTCTTTCCGGTCCTTGATATGGTCTTTTCTTTATATGAAAGCGGCACCACATTTAAAGGTGCCGACATAGAAAAATATGAAAGGTATGAGAAATGACTGTCCTTGTGATCGGTTCTGAAAATACAGGGAAGTCTGACCTGGCGGAAAAGCTGGCTGTTAACACCGGGGACAAGAGACGTTATTACCTGGCCACCATGAAAACCATAGACGAAGCAGGCCGCGCCCGCATCGAAAAGCACAGAAAGAAGCGGGAGGGGAAAGGCTTTATCACCATAGAAAAAGAGCGCGACATTGCAGATGCCCTGGAGGAGATGGAGATGCCGGAAGAAGCCACCGTGCTCCTGGAATGTGTTTCGAACCTGGTGGGAAACGAAATGCATGACAGCCCGGAAAGAAGCAGGCTGCTCTTAAAAAAAGAGCCGGATTATGAACGATTCTCAGACGAAGTGACAGCCGACATAAGATATGTGGCAGAGAAAGTTCGTAATCTTATAATGGTGACAAATGATTACAGCGACGGAACGGACCGGTATGATGAAGAGACAAAGAAATATGTGAAGGTCCTTAATATGGTAAATGAGAGGATCGGAGCCTTTTGCGATAAGAGCATAGATGTGCGGGAAGGATATGGAGTTGAAAGTGTTTAGATGGCTTGCGACAGCATTTACCGTATACAGCAAGGTGCCCATGCCACGCATCAGATGGGATGAAGACGATATGTCATACAGTCTCGCCTTTTTCCCGCTTATAGGTGTCTTGATGGGAGTCCTTGTCTTTGTTATAAATACCGGGATTCTTTCTATCACACTTCCTGTGGCGGTACGGATCATAGTGACACTTATCATTCCCCTTCTGATCACCGGGGGCATACATCTGGACGGACTTATGGATACGGAGGATGCCCTGAATTCCTATGCGGATAAAGAACGGAAGCTGGAGATACTAAAGGACCCTCATATAGGGGCTTTTGCGGTGATATCGCTTATGAAATGGATGCTTATTTTTGCCGCGTCGGTCACAGCCATTCTCCTGAATTCCGTGACCAGTGAGAGGACAATAGCGATCTTCGGACTCATCTTTGTTGTAGCCCGAGGGCTTAGCGGTATAGCCGCCATGGTCTTTAATAAGGCAAAGCCGGATGGTATGCTCTATGAAGAAACAAAGAATCGGAAGAAGGTACCCATGGTCCTGCTTTGGATACAGCTTGTTATAGCGGCTGCCGCCATGATATATATGGATCCGCTTTGCGGAGCGGCGGTACTTTCAGGTGCTGCAATGACAACTTTGTATTACAGGTCAAAGGCATATAAAGAATTCGGCGGTGTCACGGGGGATACGGCAGGATACTTCCTCACCGTATCAGAAGTCGTGATGACCCTGGTGCTTTCACTGTGCCTATATGCATTTCAGGGAGCGATGCCATGAGAAAACTGATGATCATGCATTTTGCAGGGCTGCTCCTCGGCGTGATGCTGGATTTTTTGATAGGAGATCCGAAGGCTCTTCCACACCCCGTGAAAGGAATAGGAAAGCTCATTTCATTTCTGGAGAAGAAGCTTTATAAAAACGAGAAAAAACGAGGGGCGATCCTATGGTGTATAGTGGTCCTCACAGTCTTTTCCGTCACAGGATTTATCATGGGCATAGCACACCGGCTGGGACCTGTAGCGGCTGTACTCATGGAAGCTGTCATCACATGTTACTGTCTGGCGGCAAGGAGCCTTTGCACCGAAAGCATGAAGGTGCAGGAGAGGCTCAGCGCCCATGATACGGAAGGCGCCAGAGAAGCACTTTCCATGATAGTGGGACGGGATACAGAGAATCTCACTGAAGAAGAGATGATAAAGGCGGCCGTGGAGACTGTGGCAGAGAATGCTTCGGACGGAGTCATAGCACCTTTTTTTTATATGATACTGGGAGGCCCGGCCCTTGGGATGGTGTATAAGGCTATAAACACCATGGATTCCATGCTGGGATACAGGAATGATAAATACATGAACTTCGGATACTTTGCCGCGAAGGCGGATGATGCTGCAAACTTCCTGCCGTCTCGGATCAGTGCCCTTGCCATGATAGGGGGATGCTATATTCTGGGATTATCCTCTCCCGCCTATAACGGAAAAGAGGCGCTTCGTATCTGGAGGAGGGACAGGAGAAACCATCTGTCTCCGAATTCAGCCCAGACGGAAAGCGCTTGCGCAGGAGCACTTGGGCTTATGCTGGGCGGGCCCCATACCTATCAGGGTGTTACTGTGCCAAAGGATACCATCGGGGATGAAAAACGGAAGCCCGAAGTTATGGATATAAAAAGAGCAAACAGGCTGATGTTTATGGCAGAGGCGGTAGTGGTGGTCATAGCGCTGCTCTATGCGCTGCCGGCCTTATAGAGAGGATACA
>JAILDZ010000208.1 GCA_024688505.1 Lachnospiraceae bacterium | reverse complement strand
CGGTGATAAGCCTTCGTATATCACCATCGAATCCAGAGGGGATTTCGGCGGCTATATGCAGCATGCCAATCAGGAAGAAGTGACAGGCTATACCCGGGAAGAGCTCCTTTCAAAGATAAGGACGGCACTGGCCGGAAGAGCCGCAGAGCAGGTGTTTTTCGGAGTTGAAAAATCCTTAAATACCGGAGCTTCAGGAGATCTTAAACAGGCCACGGATTATGCCTGGAGGATCCTCTGCACATACGGTATGGAGAATGAACGGCTGGTAGTCCTTAATAAGGAAGATGTCTTAAGATCATCCATGGCCGCAGACTATGTGGATATGGTGAATGAGATCTTAAAAAACGAGATGAAGAACACTATTGATGTCATAGAAAGCGCAAAGGATAAGATTCAAAGCATCGCAGATGTTCTGGTTAAGGAAAACCGCCTGACGGGAGAAGAGTTTGAAAAACTGATGGGGTGACTGACGTCACCCCATTTTTTATCTTGCCAGTACATCCATGATCTCGCCGATGTACATATAGTGGAAATCACCGTTTTCATAATGCTTCTTTATGGAGGGATCCAGGAATCCGTCTTCGGAGAGCAGCGTCTTTGAAAGCTTATGGCAGATGAACACGAAATTGCTCTCATCCATGAAGGGCACGCCCTTTTTATGATTCACATGGAAATGAGCTTCTGCGATCTTGTCCTCATTTCGACCTGACACACTTCCGAATATCTTAAGAGCCATACGGTTCTCTTTTTTATCCATATCATAGAAATTAACGGAAAAGAAGTCCGAAGCATCCAGGAGCTCTCTGGTATATCTGGATTCTCTCACATAAACGGAGACCACATTTTTATCCCAGATCCTGCCCACACCGCCCCAGCTGGCTGTCATGGTGTTCGTCTTACCGTCTGCTTCGGCAGTGATGGTGGCCCAGTCATCTTTCAGTCTGGTAAACACATTAAACTCAAGGGATTCAATGGGGTATGGCTGAAATACATGATTCTGATACATATCTGACCTCTCCTTTATTCATACATTTACTTTCAGATTATAAGTGAAATAGACAAACAATTCAATGGAACATTTAACCCTTTTCACTTGCGGTTGTCATGCTGATACTCTATACTTTATGCGTCAAATAAGACAGATAAGGAGATGTGAAAAATGGCAGACATAAGACCTTTTAAAGCAATAAGACCGGCAGGAGAAAGAGCGGATGAAATAGCAGCTCTTCCCTATGATGTATATAACAGAGCAGAGGCAAAGGCGGAAGTAGACAAGAACCCTCTTTCATTCCTGAAGATAGACAGGGCAGAGGTGAACTTCCCGGACGAAACGGACATGTATGACAAGATCGTGTATGTGAAAGCCCATGACCTGCTCTGGCAGATGGTGGACGAAGGATATTTTGTACGCGATACAGAGGACTATTATTATCTCTATGAGCTTACCATGAACGGCCGCACCCAGACAGGAATAGTGGCCTGCGCATCCATAGACGATTATGAGAACAATGTGATAAAGAAGCACGAGAATACCAGAGCGGACAAGGAACAGGACCGCATCCGCCACGTGGATATATGTAATGCCCAGACTGGCCCCATATTCCTGGCATACAGGAAGAACGAGGACATAAACCGTGTAGTGAAAAAGACCAAAGAGGGTGAGGCTATCTATGACTTCACATCAGAGGACGGCATCAGGCACAGAGTGTTCATCATACACGAAAAGGATGATATAGAGACCGTGAGGAGAGCATTTAAGAATACCGGCTCCATCTATATTGCAGACGGGCATCACAGATGCGCATCCGCTGTGAAAGTAGGAAAGATGCGCCGCGAAGCTCATCCAGGATATACAGGCGAAGAAGAGTTTAACTTCTTCCTGTCCGTACTGTTTCCCGATGAGGAACTCTATATCATGGACTATAACCGTGTGGTGAAGGACTTAAACGGCCTTACGGAAGAAGAGTTTTTAAACAAAGTAAAGGAAGTATGTGACGTGGCACCCGGCAAGATGGAGTCTCCAAAAGAAAAAGGGACCTTTTCACTATACCTGTCCAAACAATGGTACACATGCTCATTTAAGATGGATGTGAGATCCGATGATCCGGTGAAGGGGCTTGATGTATCACTGCTTCAGGACCTGATATTAAACCCGGTTCTCGGAATAGAGGACCCGAAGACTGATAAACGAATAGATTTCGTGGGAGGTATACGAGGACTCTCCGAACTGGAGAGAAGATGCGAGACAGACTCCGTGGCAGCATTTGCCATGTATCCCACATCCATTCAGGAACTCTTTAATGTGGCAGACAGCGGACTCCTCATGCCGCCGAAATCCACATGGTTCGAGCCAAAGCTTAGAAGCGGCCTTTTTATACACGAGTTGGACAGATAACAGGAGAATAAAATGGAAAGAATCCACGATGCATACGAACTTCTCAGAAAAGAAAATCTGAAGGACATACATTCCGAAGGATATGTGCTAAGGCATAAAAAGAGCGGAGCGAAGCTTGCGCTCATAGAAAATGATGATGAAAACAAGGTGTTCTATATCGGCTTTCGGACCCCGGTAAGCGATTCCACCGGTGTGCCTCATATCATAGAGCATTCCGTGCTTTGTGGTTCGGACAAATACCCGTTAAAGGATCCCTTTGTGGAACTGGTGAAGGGATCGCTGAACACATTCCTTAATGCCATGACATATCCGGATAAGACGGTGTACCCGATCGCATCCACCAATGATAAGGATTTCCGGAATCTCATGGATGTGTATATGGATGCGGTGCTGCACCCGAACATCTATAAAAAACAGGAGATCTTTAAGCAGGAGGGATGGCATTATGAGATGACCGATCCCGATGGCGAGCTCACCATAAACGGTGTGGTTTATAACGAGATGAAGGGTGCCTTTTCATCACCGGATGATGTGCTGGAAAGAGAGATCCTAAACTCCCTTTTCCCGGATACCAATTATAATTTTGAATCAGGCGGAGACCCGAAGGATATCCCCACCCTCACATACGAAGGCTTTATGGATTTCCACAGGAGATACTATCATCCCTGCAATTCCTATATCTACCTTTATGGGGATATGGATATGAATGAGCAGCTTGATTACCTGGACAGAGAATACCTTTCGAAGTATGAGAAGATAGAGCTTGATTCCGAAATTCACCATCAGAAGCCTTTTGACAAGGTGAGGATGCTGGAAAAGACATATCCCGTGGCTGCTGATGACGACACTAAAGACCAGACATATCTGGCAGAAAACTTCGTGATCGCAGATATTTTAGATCCCGTACTCTACCAGGCATTTGACATCCTGGATTATGCGCTTCTTAATGCTCCGGGAGCTCCTGTACAAAAGGCGCTTCTTGATGCCGGGGTGGGAAAAGACATCCTGGGAGGATATGATAACGGCACACTTCAGCCCACATTTTCCGTGATAGCTAAAGGCGCAAATCCCGAAGATAAGGACAGGTTCATGTCTATCATAAATGATGTGCTGAAGGACCAGGTGAAAAACGGTCTGGATCATGATGCCATATATGCTGCCATAAACAGCGCCCAGTTCAGATACAGAGAGGCGGATTTCGGAAGCTATCCCAAGGGACTTATGTACGGTCTTCAGATCCTGGACAGCTGGCTTTATGAGGATGATCAGCCCTTTATGCACCTTTATGGCATAGACGTGCTCGATGACCTGAGAAACAAGGTGGATACCGGATATTTTGAGGATCTGGTACAAAAGTACCTCATCGATAACCGGCATGTGTCCATGCTGACAGTGTCTCCGGAGCCGGGAAAGGCCACCAGAGAAGAGGAGAAACTGAAACAGGAACTGGCAAAGAAGAAAGCCGGATTATCCCTGGAAGAAAGAGAAAAACTGGTGCAGGAGACTGCTGCATTAAAAGAGTATCAAAAGGCGCCGGACAGCAAAGAGGACATAGAAAAGATACCGCTTCTTAAGAGGACAGACCTTAAGAAAGAAGCGAGAAAGCTGGACTATGAGGAGTACACGGAGGACGGCATCAAAGTTATATACAGCGATATTGAGACCACCGGCATACACTATCTTAATCTGGTGTTTGGAATAAACTCCGTGAAGGAAGAAGAACTGCCGTATCTTTCTCTTTACACAAATATGCTGGGACTCATAGATACGGAAAAGTATAACTATACACAGCTTTCCAATGAGATAAACATCCATACCGGCGGCATGTCCGTAAACCTTAAGGTATATCCCAAGGGCGTTGACGGATATGTGCTGACAGTGGAAGTGCGTTCCAAATTCCTTTTTGAAAATATGGAAAAGGATAAGGAACTTCTGGAGCAGATCATTTTGAGATCCGATCTGTCCGATAAGAAGAGGCTGAAAGAGATAGTGATGCAGGCTAAATCACATCTGGAAATGAAGATGATGAGTGCCGGAAATCAGGCGGCAGCTCTTCGCAGCATGTCCCATTTTTCTCCCTGTGCCAGGATATCGGATGAGACCACCGGAGTGGGATACTACAGGTTCTTAAAAGATCTGGAGGAAAATTTCGACAGCCGGATAGACGATGTGGTGGCAAAGTGTAAGGAACTGTCAGGAAAAGTATTTAACGTAAATAACCTCACAGTAAGCACCACTGGAAGAGGGGAGGCGCTGCGGCAGGTAAGGGAATATATTCCTGAACTTAAGGAAAAGCTTTATAAGGATAATCTCCCGAAAACGCCGCTTACATTTGTATTCAATAAAGAAAATGAAGGTCTTACCAATGCGGCGCAGATCCAATATGTGTGCAGGGCAGGAAACTTCAAAAAAGCTGGCTATGATTATAAGGGCGTCATGAAGGTGCTTAAGGTCATACTGGGATATGAGTATTTCTGGCAGAATGTCCGGGTGGAAGGCGGAGCATACGGATGCATGAGCAGCTTCACCAGAGAAGGGGACATGTATTTCGTATCATACAGAGATCCTCACCTTAGCAGGACAAAGGATATATTCGAAAGCACTGGAGAATACCTGAAAGGCTTTAATGTGTCGGAAAGAGACATGACGAAGTTTGTGATCGGTACCGTAAGTAATATGGACACACCACTCACACCTGCTCAGAGAGGTATAAGAAACCTTACGGCATATCTTACCGATATCACTATGGACACCCTTCAGAAGGAGCGTGATGAAGTGATAGGAGCCACAGAGGATGATATCAGATCCCTTGCCGATATGGTGACAGATACCATGGCTCAAAGTCATATGTGTGTCATAGGAAACGAAAACAAGATAAAAGACAGTAAAGACATGTTTGATACTGTGGAGGCATTGTTATAGTGGAGAGAAAATCCGGATTTGTAACCATAATCGGCCGTCCGAACGTGGGAAAATCGACCCTTATGAATGAACTCATAGGTCAGAAGATCGCCATCACGTCGAATAAGCCACAGACCACCAGAAACAGGATCAGGGCTGTCCTTTCGGATAAGGACAGAGGCCAGATCGTTTTTCTTGACACCCCGGGGATGCATAAGGCGAAGAACAAGCTGGGAGAATTCATGGTGTCCGCCATAGAGCAGTCCATGAGTGACACGGATCTCATCCTCTATCTCATAGAGCCTTCACCGAAGATAGGCGAGATAGACACTAAGATACTGGAAAAGCTTTCGAAGCAGAATGTGCCGGTGATCCTGGTGATAAATAAAACCGACTCCATCAAACGGGATGAGGTGCTTCCTGTCATAGATGCCTTTAAGGACAAGATGGAATTTGCGGATGTGGTGCCGATTTCTGCAAAAAACAAAGACAATCTGGATGTTCTCCTTGACAGTGTCTTTAAGCTATTGCCGGAAGGCCCCATGTTCTATGATGAGGATACGGTGACGGACCAGACAGAGCGGCAGATAGTGGCTGAGATGATAAGGGAAAAGGCTCTGTATGTGCTGTCCGACGAGGTGCCTCACGGTATCGCCGTGGCCATAGACTCCATGAAGGACAGGAAAGATAAAGATATAACGGACATAGATGCTACCATAATCTGCGAAAGAGACTCACATAAGGGTATCATCATCGGAAAGAAAGGGCAGATGTTAAAACGGATCGGTACGGATGCCAGATACGAGATAGAGCATTTCCTGGACAGAAAAGTGAACCTGAAACTATGGGTGAAGGTGAAGAAAGACTGGAGAGACAGCGATTTTCTTATCAAGAATTTCGGGTATAAAAAGGATGAGTTATGAGCAGTCATCTGTATCTGACGGGAATGGTGCTGTCTGCCATGCCTGTGGGAGAATACGATAAAAGGATATCTCTTCTCACCAGGGAACGGGGTAAAGTGTCGGGATTCGTCCGTGGAGCCAGAAGGGCGAATAATCACATGATAGCAGCGGCAAATCCATTTGTCTTCGGCAGATTCGAGGCATATGAAGGCCGGAATTCATACACCTTTTCAAAGGCAGAGGTGGAGAACTATTTCGAGAGTATTTCCACAGATCTTTCAAATGTATATTACGGTTCGTATTTTCTGGAGATGGCGGAGTATTACGGCCGGGAAAACCTGGACGAGAGCGAAAGGCTGAAACTCCTCTATCAGTCCCTTCGTGCGCTGGGCAGCGGGAAGTTTTCATCGGAACTTGTTAAGATAGTATATGAACTTCGTACCATGTTCATAAACGGAGAATATCCCAATGTGTACAGCTGTAAGACCTGCGGCAAAAAGCAGGAGATAGGATACTTCAGCATTAAAGAGCACAGTGTGTTCTGCAGGGAGCATGCAGAGGGGAAGGATACTGTCAGGCTTTCAGATTCGGTGCTTTATGCGATGCAGTTTATCATGGGTACCCCCATAGAAAAACTGTATACTTTTAAGCTCACTCCCGAGGCGGAAAAGGAACTGTCGGATATAGTGACAAGATACCGTAAAAAATATCACGGGCATGAGTATAAGTCCGAAGCCATGTTAAGTGACAGCTTGTTGTCAGATAAACCGCTAATATGATATTATAATATATTGCTTAACCATGATAATTTTTTAAGGAGAAAAGATATGGCTACCCAAAGGGAGGCAGAAAGAAGCAGAAATTCTGCTGCCACTGCCAGAGCTAGAAAGAAAAAAGCGGCAAAGAGGCGGCAGCAGGCCATTATACGGATTGTGTTGCTTGTGCTGATAGTTGCACTTGTCATCATACTGGCTGCGTTTGGTATAAGGAGTCTTCTGGGGGGAAAAGGCGCTTCAGACACCACCCTCACGGTGAAGAAAAACGGTGCGATAGTTTTTGAAGAGTGGATGGCACTGGACGATAACTATCTGAACGCGGACGAAATGAAGGACTATGTGAAGGATGTCATCGCTCAGTATAATTCGTCTTCGAATAAGAATGTGAAGCTTAAGGACTTTAAGGAAAAAGGAGGCTCTGTGTATTGCAGGACAGAGTATCCTGACGCAGACACATATTATGACTTCACATCATATTATCTCTATACCGGAAAGGTTTCCGACCTGTCCGACGGAACTGTGGATCCGTCTACGGTGCACCTCATGACAGTGGCGGGGGCAGTGAAGGGAAATGCTGTGGACATAAGCGAAGTGCTCGCTGCATCAGACGCTCACCTTCTGGTGATAGAGGAGAATGTGAAGGTGGTAGTGCCCGGGAACATCCTCTATGTGACGGATGCATGTACTGCTGTCACCGAGAAGGATACGGTGATGATCACGCCACCTACCGGGGGTAATGATGCCGCAGTGAAGACAATTATCGTATATAAGTAGCTCAAGTACTATATGAGATGCATGGAAAAACCGTACTCGGCACGGAATCCTGCGTGCGGTTTTCCCATGCATCTCACATACAATATGCGCAGGATAAGCGCGAATAGTTTATTAAGGAGGACACTTATTGATGGAAAAAACTATGGAAAAGATCGTAAGTCTGGCGAAGGCCCGTGGATTTGTATATCCCGGATCTGAGATATACGGCGGACTGGCAAATACATGGGACTACGGAAACTTAGGCGTAGAACTTAAGAACAACGTAAAGAGAGCATGGTGGCAGAAATTCATCCAGGAAAACCCCTATAACGTGGGTGTGGACTGTGCCATCCTAATGAATCCCCAGACATGGATCGCATCCGGACATCTGGGAGGCTTTTCCGATCCCCTTATGGACTGTAAGGAATGTCATGAGAGATTCCGTGCAGATCAGCTGATAGAAGCTTTTAACGAGGAAAATGGTCTGACTTTGGATAAGCCCATTGATGCCTTCACAAAAGAAGAGATGGAAAGCTATGTGGCTGAACATAACATTCCCTGTCCTTCCTGCGGCAAGCATAATTTCACCGAGATAAGACAGTTCAATCTGATGTTTAAGACCTTCCAGGGCGTTACCGAAGATGCAAAGAACACTGTATATCTTCGTCCCGAGACTGCTCAGGGTATTTTCGTAAACTTCAAGAATGTGCAGAGAACTTCCAGAAAGAAGGTTCCTTTCGGTATCGGTCAGATAGGTAAGTCTTTTCGTAACGAGATCACTCCCGGAAACTTCACATTCCGTACCAGAGAGTTCGAGCAGATGGAGCTGGAGTTCTTCTGTGAGCCCGGCACAGATATGGCGTGGTTCCAGTATTGGAGAGGCTTCTGCCGTGATTGGCTTCTCTCTCTTGGTATAAAAGAAGATGAGATGAGACTCCGCGATCATGAGCCCGAAGAACTTTCATTCTATTCAAAAGGTACCACCGATATCGAGTTCCTCTTCCCCTTCGGATGGGGCGAGCTTTGGGGCATCGCAGACAGAACAGATTATGACCTGACCCGTCATCAGGAGACTTCCGGCCAGGATATGTCCTACTTTGATGATGTGAAGAATGAAAAATATGTGCCCTATGTTATCGAGCCTTCTCTCGGTGCAGACAGAGTGGTGCTTGCTTTCCTTTGTGCAGCATATGACGAGGAGAATCTGGGCACAGATGATGCTCCGGATATGCGTACTGTGCTTCGTTTCCATCCTGCACTGGCACCTGTGAAGATCGGTGTGCTGCCGCTTTCAAAGAAGCTGAATGAGGGCGCCGAGAAGGTATTTAACGAGCTTTCTAAGAAGTATAACTGTGAATTTGATGACAGAGGAAATATCGGTAAGAGATATCGCAGACAGGATGAGATCGGTACTCCGTTCTGCGTGACATACGATTTTGATTCAGAGACAGACAATGCAGTCACTGTAAGAGACAGAGACAGCATGGAACAGGAGAGAGTTGCGATCGCAGATCTGGACGCATACTTCGCAGACAAGTTTACTTTTTAAGATTTACCGGGACGACATCATATGCAATACGTTAAGACAGACCGGCTGACCCCCGGAATGATTTCTACCAGAGCTATATTTGACGAAAGAGGCATGCTTCTTTTGGCGGCAAATCATACCCTCACCACGGACATCATAGAGTCCATGAAGCGAATAGGCATGAGCGGAGTGTATATCTATGACGAGTATTCGGACTTTGAGGAACTGGAATCCATTGTGGATGAGAAAAAGCGGCATGAGCTGGTAAGCAGCCTGAGAGATTTTAAGATCGATCAGGTTATTCTTCTCACCGGCGCCATAGTGGATGACATTCTGGCAAAGGATGAATTCATGGTGGATCTTAAGGACCTGGCTGTTTATGACCAGAGTACATATGAGCATTCCGTGAATGTAGCTACTCTGGCTACGGCCTGTGGCATAGGCCTGGGACTTGATAACGACGAACTGAAATCACTGGCTTTGGCAGGTGCACTCCATGATATAGGAAAGCGTGCCATCCCTAAGGAGATCCTGAACAAGGCCGGGGAGCTTAGCGCTGAAGAGCGGAATATCATGAAGAGGCATCCCCAGCTGGGATACGATATGCTCTATGACAATAACAACATATCTTCATATGTCAGGGCAGGTATCATTTCTCATCATGAAAACTATGACGGCACGGGATATCCGTACCAGCTGAAGGGCGAAGCTATTCCTCTTTTTGCCAGGATCATTCACATAGCAGATGTGTATGATGCGCTCACTAAGAAGAGAGTGTATAAGCCCAGTTATAAACAGTCTGAGACTATAGAATATCTTATGGCCGAATGCGGCACCATGTTCGACATACAGATGGTGACGGCATTCCTTAAATATATGGTGGTCTATCCTGTGGGAAGCGATGTGCTTCTTTCCGACGGCCGTGTGGCCCACGTGGTGAAGAACCGTTCTTCAGCCGTGATGCGCCCTGTGGTGGTGACAGAGGATAAACAGAAACTGGATCTGGCGAAGGACTACTCCTGCCTGAATATCACTGTCATCAGCGAGGTGGACAAAGAAATTTCCGAGGTCATAGAAGAGAGGGAAGAGGGATACCACTAGTGTCTGAGTTTCTTCCGGACTTAACGGAAATGATAAACAAAGAGCAAGCACCTTTTCACAGAGGGTGCTTTTTTTGTGAGTCTATTTTACCCGCCAATTCCGGGAGACGGAGATAACGCTATTTGGGTAATGACAATGTGAATAGTTATTAGGAGTTGAAGACTGGCCCTTGTAATCAATAAAATATATGGTACAATATAATTGCAAACAATATATATTGATTCCAGAGAGGCATAAAATATGGACAGATTATCAAAAACAAATATCGTGGTCAGCATCATCTTAAAGGCAGTTACCATACTTTCGGCAGTGACCGGAACTATCCTCAGTGCATATGCAGGCGCAAGAGCATTTATGGGAGGCGCCACGGTTTTTATGTACTTCACCATCCAATCCAATATAGCGATAGCAATAATATGCGCAGTGGGATTATGCATGATGCTCCGCCGAAGCGCTGTAAACAGAGTCTGGTATGTGATTAAGTTTGTGGGCACTGTATCCATCACGCTTACCGGCATGGTGTTCGGATTTGTGCTGGCTCCTACCCTGGGAGCTGAAGCATGGAATATCCAGAACACTCTGACCCATCTTATTGTTCCGGTAGCATCGGTACTGGATTTCTTTGTTGTCAGCAGTGTGACAAGGATCGATAAACGAAATGTATTATGGGTTATCATTCCACCCATTCTTTATGCTATCTATGCAGGCATTGGCTTTGTGCGTGGCTGGGAATTCTCCCCCGGAGTAAACTATCCCTACTTCTTCCTGAATTGGGGGAGCCCCGCAGGTGCATTCGGGTTTTCCAAAGAGCTTCCCTTTATGGGGAGCGCCTGGTGGATTGCTGCCCTCCTGGTGTTCCTGATAGTCGTTGGCGCACTCTATTTATTCATCGCAGATGTTATAGCGAAAAAAGATTTAGCAATATCTTTATAGGATTAGACTGACGGTTTCTTCTATCCGTGGTATAATGAAGAATATTGTAGAATCAGGAAAGGGGAACTGTCATGGATGCAAACCTGATCCTGAAAAACGAAGAAGAGCCCATGTTCGGAACCGAAAAGGGGGCGGAATTCACTCACTTCCTGACTCCGGCGGAGAAAAAGAAGCTCGGCTATAAAAAAACGCTACAACAATAAAGTGGCATCATATAAAAAACAGCTGGGAGCCTGGGAACTGGAAAACCTGGATAAGCTGTATGAACAGGAACAGGGCGTCTACAAACGTGTCTATGATGCTGAAGTGGCGGAGGTCAACCTCGAAGACAAGGTCAATGCCATGGACGAAGAATTTCTCGCCCAGTCCGGCAAAACCTTCATGCAAAACGAAGATGAAAATGCGGTGGCCGACGAAAAAAAGCTGGAGGATCTCGGAATAAAAAAACAGGTCAAAGCATATACGGGAAGAAAATATAAAGCATACAACCGCTATTTGCGGGATCCCTCCTATGAGAAGATCAGCGAGAACGACAAAAAAGATGTAGAGCTTATGAAGCAAGGCGTACTGAAAAAGAACTCATAAGGAGGCATAAAATATGGATGTTAATGAAAAGAATGAACAGGAAGAACGTATGACAGATGATCTGGGACTGCATCCTGTCACCGAAGATAACATGGTGTGCAAAAACTGCAAACACAGCGAGGGAGATACCCTTAGCTGCGGCATTTATGAGAAAAAACCCGACGGCGTGCTGGACGGCGGAGAATGCAAATACTTTGAGTGAAAAGGGGGAGGATATATTATGGGTATCATGGACGCAGGCTTCATTCAGGGCTTTATACGTATGGCGCATGACGGCTGGGAGCAGGGCTGGCATGAAAAGAACGGCGGAAATCTGTCATACCGCATGACAGATGAAAATGTGAATCTCATCAGACACTACCTGCATACAGACGGAGCCTGGATCGATATAGGCACCACGGTGCCGGATCTGGCCGGAGAATTCTTCCTGGTGACGGGAAGCGGCAAGTTTTTCAGAAATGTAAAAGCTGAGCCGGATGATAACATCTGTATTATCCAGGTGGATGAGTCCGGAACCAAATATCAGATACAATGGGGTCTGGTTAACGGCGGCAGACCCACATCAGAGCTTCCCAGTCATCTTATGAATCATGAGGTGAAGAAAAAGGTTTCAAACGGCAGCATCAGGGTGATATATCATGCTCATCCCGCTAATGTGATAGCCATGACATTTGTGCTGCCCCTGGAGGATGAAGTATTCACCCGTCAGCTATGGGAAATGGCTTCCGAGTGTTCAGTGGTATTTCCGGGAGGAGTGGGAGTGATCCCGTGGATGGTGCCGGGAGGCAGAGATATAGCGGTAGCCACCATGGAACGTATGCAGAAATATGATGTGGCTATATGGGCGCATCACGGAATGTTCGTGGCCGGTAACAGCTTTGATGCAGCATTCGGACTTATGCACACCGTGGAAAAAGCTGCAGAAATATATGTGAAGGTGCGCTCTATGGCACCACAGCCGCTGCAGACCATTTCCCCGGATAATCTAAGAGCCATTGCCGATCACTTCAATGTGACATTGCCTGAAAGGTTCTTGTTTGAGAAACAGTAATACCATCAATTTCCGCCTGTCGCCGTAATGGTGACAGGCGATTTTTTTTGTGATAGAATCTGTCGCATGCGTAAAAGAGAGAAAAACAGAAAAACAAAATATGCCCTTATGCTGGCGGCCACATCTTTCATATGGGGATCGGCGTTTATAGCGCAGGATATCGGCAGTGATTATATGAAAGCCTTCACCTTCAATGGACTTCGGTTCCTGATCGGAGCGGCATTTTTAGTTCCGGTTATCATCATATTTAAAAAACTGTATCCCACCGAAACTAAAGGGAGCAGGAAGGACCTTATGATGGGCGGCATCATATCCGGAATACTTCTTTGTCTGGCCACCAACCTTCAGCAGATAGGAATAGGACTCGGAACCACGGCAGGGAAAGCTTCTTTTCTCACGTCCATGTATATTATCCTGGTTCCCCTCAT
>JAILDZ010000207.1 GCA_024688505.1 Lachnospiraceae bacterium | reverse complement strand
TGTACCGATGACAGCGAGGGATCCCATTGGCGTAATCAGTGACTATCCTCCTGCAATCAGAAAACGCTGTGTGGAACTGGGGCTTACAAAAGAAACGGAAAAAAGATTTGAAACGAAGGACCTGATCAAAAAAGGAGTTGCGATCATCGTTCTGATTTTGGTGGCTGCGTTGGCTATGATCAATATAAATCATGCACAAAGTTTTTTGCAGGGATTTGGGTACACCTATATCATATGGATGGCTATCACCTGGTTTGATGCGCTGGTGCTCGACTGCGGATGGTTCTGCCATTCAAAGCAGGTGCGTATTCCCGGAACTGAGGATATGAAAGAGTACCATGATTATCTGTTTCATATTAAGCAAAGCTGTATCGGATCGCTGATAGGAGTGCCGGCTTGTCTGATAGTAGGACTGGCGGTCGTGCTTTTGAAAGGGGTCTGAATGGTATGATCATTACGGCAGTTGCGGTCGGGACAAGAGGGGATGTAAATCCCCTGGCTGAACTGGGCGAGGAAATGATAAGAAGAGGGCATGAGTTCAGGATTTTGACATCCGAAGCATTCCGATCGCTTATAGAGAACAAGGGTGTCACTTTCATAAAACTTGATACCGAAGCGGATCATGTGATGAAGTATCTGGTTACCGACTATAAGACCAGCCTTGATTTTGCAAAGGGCATGTTCCGACTGAAAAAAGAGAATCCGGAGTATATGGCACAAACGCTAAATGCAATAAATGGCTCTGATTTAGTCATGTACGGGACCTGCGCGGCTTTTGCCAGACACGCCGCAGAGTTTTTGAAAATACCCTGCGCGAGGCTGTTTTACAGTCCGATGGATCCGACAAGACAATATTCTCTTTATTGCGATGAGTACGATTCGGACAAAGTGCTGAAGAGTTATGACGGGCTGCCGCAGGGAATGAATTTTATGACAATGATCGCTGTTAACGGATGGCGTCGCTCGGTCGGTCTCCCGCGGTGGAGGTTAAACAGCAGCTATACGGATCGGATAAGGTGCGGTCCTAAGCCGTTGTATATACGTAAGAGATTATGCTCCATTGATGAAATAGTCGATGCCCTTAATGATCTTGTAAGTGGTAAATACGATGTAAAAGCACATGAAATATCTCAGGAAATAAAAAAAGAGAACGGCATAATTTCAGCAGCTGATGCCATAGAAGATTATCTTGAGGAAAGAAAACATTATCCTGTATAGCAAAGACCGGGAAAAAATCAGTATAGAGGGTGGATTTATTATGGATGATAAGAAAATAAAACCGTTACTTAACGGTTCTGCGGAGACTATGCTTCAGAGTTTTTATGCCAGGGCAATGTATAGCAAGAACCCTAAAAATAAGTTTAAGGATGCCAAGGCTGAGGAGATAGTGTCAAAGCTTGATTATGATTTTTGCAAGGCAGCAAAGGATTCTGCGATGAGCGGTGGTGTTATCGCAAGAACCGTGGTTTTTGATGAACTGGTGAGCGATTTTATCACAAAATATCCGGATTGTACTGTTGTAAATATAGCATGTGGTCTTGACACAAGATTTTATCGGATGGATAACGGAAAACTCACATGGTATAACATAGATCTGCCCGAAACTATAGAGGTTCGGGATTCAGTGTATCATGAGAGCGGAAGAATATCGACTATAGGATGTTCGGCATTTGATCCTGCATGGGCCGGGAAAGTACTGGTCAGGGGGAAAATGCTTTTCATCATTGAGGGGCTTACCATGTATCTGACCGGTGACCAGGTAAAGCAAATGCTTGGTATCATCAGGGATAATTTTGATAATGCATATGTGATGATGGAATGTATGTGTCCGGGATTCATAAATAAAGAAGGTGTAGAAAAGTCCATACAATCAACAGGGGCAGTATTTACCTGGGGTGCTAATTGCTTTGATGAACTTGGGAGCATAGGAGAGGGATTCCGGAAAGTTAAGGATGATAACATCCTCCGGGGGATGCCGATGGTTAATCCTGGCTTTAAGCTTATCACGGGGCTGCCGTTTATGAAGAAAGTGGCACAAAAGATTTTGATATTTGAGAAGATATAAAGCTTATTAGATGATCACGTGGAATACAGGATTATACTGCTTACCGGAAAGGCAGGTGCTTAATGAAAGATATGAGGGTGTTGATATATGGAGCCGGCGTAATAGGCAGTTTGTATGCGGCTCTGTTTTCCGAAGCCGGAATAGATGTTTCTGTATATGCAAGAGGAGACCGACTTCAAAGCCTTCGGACGAAAGGCCTGCTATATCGGAAAAACGGACAGATACTAAGCGCAAATGTAAAAGTCATATCCGCTTTGAGAGATGATGACCGTTACGATTTCGTTTTTTTAACAGTCCGGGAAAACCAGCTGATGACTGCGCTTAAAGAATTAAAAAGTAATGACAGTCCCACTATTGTAACAATGGTTAATTCATTGGATACATATGACAGCTGGGAGAAAATATGCGGCCATGGACGAATTCTTCCGGCGTTTCCGGGAGCGGGAGGCTGTATAGTGGGAGATATACTGGATGCCGGTCTTACGCCACGGATCATACAGCCTACTACATTCGGGAGAATCGATGGACGTGAGAAGAAGCTGGCTGCCATATTCAGAAAAGCGCATATTCCGTATCAGATGGTAGAGGATATGCATGTATGGCAGATATGTCATCTGGGTTTGGTTGTTCCTATAGCAGACGTATACTATGAATCCAGTGATCCTGAGCATGCAGGAGAAGACTTTAAGCTTATGAGAAAGACCGCCCGGCGTATCAGAAGAAACTATCGGTTAATACGGGAAACCGGGATGCAGTTATCTCCGGTAAAAATGTACACTTTTCTGATTCTTCCGGTTGCTTTAGTGGCGGTAATCCTTGGCTTTACTTTTCGAAGTGAGTTCGGAAATAGGTTTATGTATCAGCATTCAATAAAGGCTCCCGATGAAATGAAGAGATTGCATAAACAGTTTTATGCATTTATACGGAGAAAACAAAATGTTTATAGAAGTGAATGATGCCGTAAAGGAATACGGGCAGGGAGAAAACATAATACATGCACTCGATCATGCGAACCTCGGGATAGAAGAAGGAGAGATATGCGTGATCCTGGGACCGTCAGGTTCAGGAAAAAGCACGCTCTTAAATATGCTCGGAGGTTTGGACAGTTTGGACAGCGGTTCGATAAAAGTCGGGGATACGCTTCTTACCGGACTTGGAAAGAAAGAACTCACAGAGTACAGAAGACGGGATATCGGAGTGGTATTCCAATCATATAATCTGATCGCTGAGTTGACTGTTAAAGAGAATATCAGAGTTGTGGAAGATATATCGGGTGAAGGAACTCTCAATATCGACGAATTGATAGATGAACTGGGACTTAAGAAGCATTCATCAGCCTTTCCGGCAGAATTATCGGGAGGCCAGCAGCAAAGATGTGCCATAGGGCGTGCGCTGATAAAGAATCCCAAACTTCTTTTGTGTGATGAACTTACGGGAGCGCTTGATTCGTCATCATCAAGGGATGTGCTTAGGATGCTTGAGAAGATGAATGAGAAGTATCATACAACGATAGTGATCATTACTCACAATGAGGGGATTGCAGCCATGTCGGACCGTATTATCCGTATTCATGATGGAAAAGTGAGACAGAAT
>JAILDZ010000191.1 GCA_024688505.1 Lachnospiraceae bacterium | reverse complement strand
TATATAATGAGAGTAGAGGTATATAAATGTCGGATATAAAAGTGATAGAGAATAAAGAATTTCATGAAGAGAGAGCACTCTTTCATGAGAAGAACCTGCTTGTGAAGGGATGCACTTTCGGCACCGGGGAATCTCCCCTTAAGGAGAGCTCCGACATAGAGATAGAAGATTCAAGGTTCTTATGGAAGTATCCTCTCTGGTATGCTAAGAACATAAAAGTACACGGCGGAGAGGACGGCGGACGTGCAGGCATATGGTATACGGATAATATCGAAATGACAGATACCGTGGTGACTGCTCCGAAGAATTTCAGGCGCTGTACGGGAGTCACTCTTACCAATGTGAGTTTTCCGGACGCGCAGGAAACCTTCTGGTCCTGCAAAGATGCGCGTCTTAAAAACGTGAGTGTGGAAGGTGACTACTTTGCCATGAACTGTGAGAATCTGGAAGTGGATCACCTGACACTTAACGGTAACTACGGCTTTGACGGTTGTAAAAACATCACAATCAGAAATTCGGTGCTGAACACCAAGGATGCTTTCTGGAACTGTGAGAATGTGACCGTATATGATTCCAAGATCATAGGAGAATACTTCGGATGGAATTCGAAGAACGTCACACTCATTAACTGCAGCATCTCTTCTCTCCAGGGACTCTGCTATATAGAGAACCTGGTGATGAAAAACTGTACACTTCCGGAAACCGTGCTGGCCTTTGAATATTCAAATAACATGGATGTGGAAGTGAAAGGAAAAGTGGAGAGCGTTCTTAATCCCGGTATCGGAATGATCCGGGTGGATGAGATAGGCACGCTGATCATAAGCGAGGACAGAGAAGAGAGTCTTGCCACAGAAATAATATGTGATAAGATAGACGACAGACAAAAAGAGGTAGATTGGAACTCCATCTAAAACATGAGAGAAAAAGAATTACTTGAAAAATTAAGACAAGGCGAAGCCCTTTCATTTCGAGAGCAGCTTCGCCTTGTTTTCGGCCTTTCCTATCCTGCCATCATAGCCCAGATCACATCGGTGGTGATGCAGTATATAGACGCTGCCATGGTGGGACAGCTGGGTGCGGAAAAAGCCGCTGCAATAGGCCTTATGTCCTCCAGCCTTTGGTTGGTGGGTGGCATTTATTCGGCCTTTTCCATGGGATATTATGTGCAGGTGGCCCATCGTATCGGAGCGGGCGAAGATAAAAAAGCCAGGGAGATAGTGCGCCATGGCCTTTTGGCGGGAGCGCTCTTTGGCCTGGTTTTGATGCTGATAGCGCTGACCATTTATAAAAAGATGCCCCTTTGGCTGGGGGGCACCGGAGAAGTGGCAGTGGATGCTTCGCACTATGTGCTGATGTATGCCCTGGGACTGCCCTTTATGGTGCTTTCGTATGCAGCATCCGGCATGCTCCAGTCCAGCGGAGAGATGAAGATAGCAAGCGGCATAGACATTCTGATGTGTGTGCTGGATGTGATATTTAACTTTATCCTGATATTCCCCACCAGGGAGATATCGTTCTTTGGGATATCCTTTACCATGCCCGGAGCGGGACTAAGCGTCATAGGCGCATCTCTCGGTACTGTGCTTTCGGTGGTGGTGGGAGTCTTTATCATGCTCTATTTTCTGCTCATAAAGAATCCCATACTCCATATCAGGAAATCCGATTTCGTCCATGAGGAAGGGGACCTTCGGATGAGCCTTCCGGAAAGGATCTCAGCCATGGTAAAAGGCGACCTTTCAAAGGCAGTGAAGATATCCTATCCCGTGGCTATAGAATCTGTCATTATGGGATCCGCCCAGGTGATGATCACCGCCATAGTGGCGCCTCTCGGTGCCATATCCATAGCAGCAAACTCTTTTGCCATCACGGCAGAGAGCTTTTGCTACATGCCGGGATACGGCATAGCCCATGCTGCCACCACCCTTATAGGACAGAGTATCGGCGCCGGCAGAAAGAAGCTGGCAGTGCGGTTCGGCTGGCTGGTGACGGGTCTTGGCATGGCACTTATGGCGCTGGCAGGGGTGCTTCTTTATATTCTTGCACCGGAACTTATGGCTATCCTTTCTCCCGATCCGGACATACAGGCTCTCGGCACCATGGTCCTTCGGATAGAGGCCTTTGCAGAACCTTTCTTCGCAGCTTCCATAGTGATAGGCGGAGTGTTCAGAGGTACGGGAAAGACCCTTCGCCCCAGCGTGTGTAACCTGGTATCCATGTGGGCAGTGCGTATCCCCATGGCATATTTCCTGGCACCTGTAGTGGGGCTTAAAGGTGTGTGGATCGCCATGTGTATAGAACTCACAATAAGAGGCACACTTTTCCTGATTATGTTATACTTGTGGGGTAGAAAAACCGGAAGGCCCGGTAAGGAAGAAGGGGACGGATTTGAACGGATTCGAGAGACCGAAGACCATATTCCATACCAAGAAAGACAAGATAATGGTACAGGAGCGGAAGTATAAGGGACAGAATGTCAGGATGCTCCTTATGAACGGTGCTGCTGAATCCGCAAGTTTTGTGGACCCGGAGAAACGAAACGAACTTCCTTTTGCATATACCCGGGAATTTAACCGGATCTTTGATTTCAGGCCGGACAGCGAGAGAATACTTCTTCTCGGCGGAGCCGGCTTCTCATATCCCAAATATATCCTCACCCATCATACGGAAGTGTATATAGACGTGGTGGAGATAGATCCTCTCATGCCGGATCTGGCAGAAAAGTTCTTTTATCTTAATGAGATAGAAGACAGAAGCCATATGGAGATCATCATCGATGATGCCAATTCATACATATCCAAGTGTAAAATAAAATATGATGCCATCATAAACGATGCATATATAGAAGACTGCATGGAAAAGGGCCTTCGGTCCGATCGCGCCGTCACGGATATCAAGCGCTGCCTGAAAGACGGGGGCATATATGTGCATAACGTGATAGGTGCTCTCACTGGGATCAGATCCATGCAGGGCACCATGGTGCATGAGACCGTGCGGCAGCACTTTAAATACGTGGAATATTATGCCGTGGACGAAAGCAAGCCCACCAACAGACTCCAAAACTGCATGCTTTTTGCCAGTGATGAGAGGCTTATAGAAAGGTGACAGATGGAAAACAAAATAACAGAGAGAAGATTTCATCCGGCACCGCAGTGGATGAGAGAAAAAGCATATATATTAAGCAGCGGCTGGACCCTTAACGGGCAGCCTGTAAATGTGCCATATCCTCCGGAGTCCGAGCTTTCGGGCTTTAAGGGAGATGTGCCGGAACAGATGACATATGAATGCAAATTTCTATGTCCCGGAGCTTTTAGCGGCAACGGAGTGATCCTGCATTTCGGCGCTGTGGACCAGGTGGCAGACGTGATCTTTAATGGGAAATACCTGGGGAGGCACGAAGGGGGATATCTGAATTTCTCATATGACATCACGGGAAAGATCAAGAAATGGGAGGAGAATCACCTTATAGTGAAGGTGACTGATACCCTTTCCCATGAATATCCATATGGCAAGCAGAGAAAGCACAGGGGTGGCATGTGGTATACTCCCGTATCCGGTATCTGGCAGAGGGTGTGGCTGGAAAACGTGCCGGAAAGCTATCTTATGAGACCGAAGATGATCCCGGACTGCAAGGGCTTTGACATTGAAGGCCTATACACGTCGGACTTTGAGAATAAGGATGTGACACTTTCCATAAAGATCCCTGATGGGGAGGAAGAGAAGACATATGAAACTGTTATCTCCACAGAGGACAGGTTCCACAGGATCGATATGGAGGAGGTGTATCGGGAAATGGGAATCGAGGAGCCCTTAAGGCTTTGGACTCCGGATAACCCGTACCTGTATGATCTGTCCTTCTCATGCGGACAGGACAGGGTAGACAGCTATATCGCTCTTCGTAAGGTGGAAGTGAAGACAGTACGCTCCCGCAGCCGTATCTGCCTTAATGAAAAGCCTGTCTTCCTGCAGGGCGTGCTGGATCAGGGATATTTCCCGGAGGGCATATATGTGCCGGATTCACTGGAGGAATATGAGAAAGACATTCTTCGGGTGAAGGACCTGGGCTTTAATTTCATCAGAAAGCATATCAAGGTGGAGCCTGAAGCGTTCTACTATGCTGCGGACCGCCTGGGGATCCTGGTGATGCAGGATATGGTAAACAGCGGACCCTATGAATATTTCAGCGAGACCATTTTCCCGAACCTCACATTTAAGAAAAGACCGGATACGCTCTTTACTCATGTGGACAGAAAGCGGAAGGACTTTTTCATAGAGCACTGCAAGGAAACTGTGGAGCAGGTGTTTAATCATCCCTGCATAGTGGCCTATACCATCTTTAACGAGGGCTGGGGGCAGTTTGAAAGCGATAGGATATATGAGCTCATGAAGGGTTGGGATGCCACCAGGATCATTGATTCCACCTCCGGATGGTTCGCCCAGAAGAAGAGCGATGTGGACAGCGAGCACATCTATTTCCATAATGAAAGACTGTTTCCGAAGGACAAGCGTCCCATGATCCTTTCCGAATGCGGAGGTTTCGGCTATCCTGTGGAAGGCCATGTGTGGACGGGTGTGAAGAACGCATATGTATATGGCAAGGCAAGCACGCCGGACGACGTGATGAAGATGATCACTGACATGTATCTTTCCATGATAATTCCTGCCATCGAAAAAGGACTCTGCGGAGTGGTCTACACCCAGATCACTGACGTGGAGGAAGAAGTGAACGGACTCTACACCTATGACAGAGAGGTCTGCAAAGTGGTGCCTGAGAAGATGCGTAAGCTTTCCGACAAGGTGAAGCAGATCCATGATGTGATGTGTGGGTAGAATGGCTGTATTTAAGCCAATAGATCATCAGGCTGGCAATGCAATACTTTAGATAAAGATATCACTTTTTCTGCAGATGCCTTATTGATATCCTTATCGCCGATCTCATATTGCTGGAGGGTCCGTACATTTACGCCTGACAGATCGGCCAACTGACGCTGTGATAAGCCCAGCCTCTTGCGGTATGCCTGGAGTCGGGAAATCATATGGGTTTCATTAGTCATATCTAAGATAATCTCAATCCCCTTCTCCTCAGAAGCGGTGTGTAGTGCCGGATACAGCCGAAGTATTTCTGACAGGTGAATCTTGCTATTTATTTTTGAAAAACTATCGGAGGTATACCATTGATAGTAAGCGAGAATATATCCGCTCCAGTAGGTATCTCCGGAGTCATACCTTGTGATAGTTTTAGGAGTTTTTGATAAGACTAAACCGCATTTTTCTGATACTTTTGAAAACAACTCTATACCGGACATTCCTGATACTACGCGAGGGTCACCCTTTTCCCAGGCCGAGGCAAAACCGCTTATAATGAGCATGGGGATGCATTCATCGGGCTCAATCTTCGCCTCTTCAATAGCATATTCGATGTATTCTCCCATATTTCTCATGGCATCAGATAGATAACATTCCGGATATGCGTACATTACAGACCTCCTTTCTTCATAATGTCACTTATATATAAACCGGTTTCGTCTTCTTTTTCCAACAAGGCCATATATTGATCCCGTGCATGCTTATCCCGCATCATTCTCTTTGGATAATATACCGCGCCGTTCACCGGTTCGGATTTTTTATATAGCAGAGCATTAAATGCCCGCTCACTTTTAAGCATGATCTGTCTCCCAAGATCACCCAGACTCAATGCGGTGGACAGTTGTTGCAGTGTTATGGTATTACTCAGAAAAGCCCTGGCAAAAGAAAAGTAGGAGTCGTCCGCCCTGTGCCCAATGATGATATCTGCATCGGAGGTGTCTGGCAAAAAGTTTTCCGTAATAAATGTTCGTGCTCTTTTCTCTACCGGACTCGATAATCTGACAACTCTGTTCGCAAGGAGGATAGCCATCCATGATAACTCGGTACACTTTCCATCGGTCAGGTCGAGGCAATTCAGTCCGGAGGTATCGAGCTCATATTGGTTAACAAATCCGCCGTTTTCATCCAGTGCGGCCCACTCGCGGGCGAGCTCTATATCTTCGGTACAGTAGAATCCCCGACCGTAATCGTTGTCACTTCGTCCATATCCGAAGACAGGAGTTTTTATTATTTTTACAGAGCCGTGGTAAAGGACTTTTTTATTCATATGTCACCACACATTTCTATACGTCTACAGAAGTATATCAATACTATACTTCCATAGACGTATAAAGTCAATGGGCTGTTATTCAGTTGTTTTTAAGTATCAAGGAAGAGCAGAAAGGTAATAGAAGGCAGAATGTTACATTAAGGCTATCACCTGGCGCTATACAAAAGGCGAAAGCATTGGGAAAAGGCTACACGAGCATCCTTGCAAGAATAATTGAAACAGTACTGGACAATCCTGAACTGACAGGAACTCTAATGGGTGAGAGAAGATTTTCTTAAACGTGTTATGATATTGATACTGAATGGGACCACTTGACACCGAGGGAAAGCAGTATCTTTCCGGTAATAGGTTTTTTGCAGATGCATTTAACTATTTGCTGTATGATGGCGATGAAGGTCATAAAGCATCAGAAAGAGGATGCCGATAGAATAATAATAGAAACAGAGCATAGAAAGATAGATAGAGATACGGCATTTTTCCTTAATAGCGCGGTAAATCTCGGCTTAGAGTATGAGGTAGAATCAGGACGTGTAGATATGTGTAGAGCAATGGAAAAGAAGGAACAGAGAGACAGAATCCTTGGTGTTATCGATTATATGAGAGATGAGGGGAAA
>JAILDZ010000179.1 GCA_024688505.1 Lachnospiraceae bacterium | reverse complement strand
GCTCGACGAGCACGGTCTTCAGAAAGTTCCCTTGTATTGTTTTAACAAATACGGCAGGGATAGCTTTATTAAAAACAGTGAGTTCAGCCTTGAATTGGAAGATTACTATAAGATGCATTTTGATCTGGCAATTGAGGATTCGCCGAAGGCGTTTAAATTCTTTGAACACTTGCCGGATCTGAGGGTCATGGTATTCGACAGACCATGGAACCAGGAGTGTGAGTTCCCGAATGAGAACTATACGAGGTGTTTTAACTGGGAGGAAATTTCTATAAAAAGATGAAGAAAAACATCAGCCGCCTTGTCATAGGCTTTGTGGGAGCAATAGCCGGATGCTCTGTGCTATCATTAATACTGGCCCATGGAGTATATGATGCGCTTATTACGGTATGGGGATCACTACTGCTGGGTTAGATTGGAAAAATAGGAGACTAATATGGATTACGAACGTATCACAAAACAGCTGGAGGCACTGATGGACACAGAGCATTATTTTGTGCCCGTATTATCAAACGCCTCGGCAATACTATGGGAAGAGCTTAAGGATATCAACTGGGCAGGGTTTTATATCGTAAGGGACGGAAAACTGATCCTGGGCCCCTTTCAGGGAAAAGTGGCCTGCATCCATATAGCAAAAGGAAAGGGCGTATGCGGCACCGCATGGGAAATGGATGAAACGCAGGTGGTGCCGGATGTGCATGAATTTAAAGGGCACATAGCATGCGACTCGGCATCAAGATCCGAGATAGTGGTTCCCATCCACACCGGCGGCGAAGTGGTTGCTGTGCTGGACATCGACAGCCCCAACACTGACAGATTCTCAGCAGAGGATAAAAAGGGACTGGAGGAGTTCGTAAACGTTATTGAAAAACGGGCTTCGTGGAATTAAAGAGGATATCAGCGATGGAGAAAGCAAAGGTAGAATTAAACTGGCTGGGGCAGATGGGATTTCTCATAAAGACGGAGAACACGACATTGTGCATAGATTATTTTGCAATGCCTCATGAGAGCAGGCAGAAGGAACCGCCAATCCCCATGGACGAACTTAGGGGAGTAGATGCATTTCTCGGCACCCATGATCATATCGATCATATCGATCATGTGGCTTGGAAGGTATGGGCTAAAACAAACCCGGATGCAAAGTTTATCTTTCCGAGGATGCATAAAGAAAGCGTGCTTACTGACGGAGTTTCGGAGAATAATGCACTGGGGATGAATGAAGGTGAGTCCGTAATGATAGGCGATGTGACTATCCATGCCATTGCAGCTGCACATGAGTTTCTGGACCGGGACCCTGAAACCGGGCTGTACCCGAGCCTGCAGTATATCATCGAAGCAGACGGCATCCGGATACACCATGCGGGAGATACAGTGCGCTATGAAGGAATGCTGCCGAAGCTTCAGTCTTTCGGACATATCGATATAGAGATCCTCCCCATAAACGGGCGGGATGCGGTTAAATACCGCAGGAATTGCATCGGAAATATGACCTACCAGGAGGCTGTGGATCTGGCCGGAGAGGTGGGGTGCGATATGGTGATCCCGGGACACTGGGACATGTTTGCCGATAACAGCGCAGATCCTAAAGAATTCGCGGACTACCTGGATGCGAAGTATCCCGGAAAGATAAAGTGCGTGATCCCTGACGTGACAGAGAAAATAGTCTATACGGATATAAAATAATATAAAAGTAGTAGAAAAAAGGTACTTAGTGGTAATTGTTTAAGTAGTTCATCGGGTGTAAATTGAGTACACATAAAAGCAACGGAGCTGATATAAGGTCAGCTCCGTTTTTTGTTTCTTAAGATCCTTAAAAAGGAGGAAGAGAAGATGAGCGAGTATCCGACTATTGATTTTTTGTTTCTATCGGAAGAAGACATGGTGAGATCCGGGGTAAAGGATATGCCGGCCTGTATAGATACCATGGAGGAAGTGGTGAAATGCCTTAATGCCGGAGATTATGTTATGGGGGGAGAGAATCATAACTCTCATGGAAGCCAGGTGTCTTTTCCGAAGACGTCGCCATTTCCGAATATGCCGCTGGACGAAGGAGATGACCGCAGGTTCATGGCGATGCCCGCCTATATAGGGGGTACCATAGATCTGATGGGAATGAAATGGTATGGGAGTAACAGCGCAAACCGTGAAAAGGGTCTGCCGAGATCCATACTCACTGTGATGCTGAATGATAAGGACACGGGCGCACCGCTGGCACTCATGTCCGCGAACCTTTTAAGTGCATACCGCACCGGAGCTATCCCGGGAGTGGGAGCAAAATATCTGGCGAAAAAGGATGCCTCTGTCTGCGGAATATGTGGACCGGGGGTGATGGGAAAAACTTCTCTGGAGGCCATCATGGCCAGCTGCCCGGGCATCAGGGAGATAAAGGTGAAGGGCAGAGGAAAGAAATCTTTGGACGCATTTTTGGATTACGCAAGAGAAAAGTATCCGAAGGTAGAAGCCATATCGGCAGTGGAATCTGTGGAAGACCTGGTAAAAGACAGTGATGTCATATGCTTTGCAAACTCAGGGAATACGGACCCATCCACCTATCCTCAGGTGAATGGCGAGTGGATAAAGAAAGGGGCTCTTATAATAGGACTCAGCTGCTTTGATATGGATGCCGGATATATGGCTGATCATTGCAGGCTCGTGGTGGATAATACACAACTTTATGAGGCATGGGCCGAGGAGTTTCCCTATCCTTCATTTGGAGCGAATAATATTATCGGTTCAAAATTCACAGATATGATCCACGACGGAATCATCAAAAAGGAAGATATGCATGATCTGGGAGATATTATCTTCGGAAAGAAACCCGGCAGGGAGAGCGATGATCAGATAATCATTTTCTCGGTGGGCGGCATGCCGGTAGAGGATGTGGCCTGGGGGAAAAGATGCTATGAAAAGGCGCTTGAACTGGGACTCGGAACGAAGCTGAGATTATGGGAGAAACCCGATCTGGCATAAGGAGGGAAAGATTATGGAATCAGCAAGAATAAAAGAACATCCCATACTGGGGGTGCAGGAAAAAGGAGAAAGGATATATTTCACCTTTGACGGAAAGGAGATAGAAGGATACGAGGGTGAACCTATCGCGGCGGCACTTAAGGCTGCGGGAGTGATGGTACACAGATATACAAAAAAGGATCATAAGCCCAGAGGCATTTTCTGCGCAATAGGAAGATGCACAGACTGTGTGATGGTGGTGAACGGTGAACCAAATGTGCGTACCTGCATCACACCGCTTAAGGCCGGAATGGATGTGCGCACTCAATACGGAGTATCCGATAAGCCGTTTGATGAACAGTGAGTGACAGGAGGCAATACTATGAAGAGATATGATCTGATAATAGTGGGGGCGGGACCCTCGGGACTCTCGGCAGCCATAGAAGCAGCCAAAAGAGGAGTTCATGTGGTGGTTTTTGATGAAAACGAAAAACCGGGTGGACAGCTTTTTAAACAGATACATAAATTTTTTGGCTCCAAAGAGCATCGGGCCAAGGTGAGAGGCTTTGTGATAGGACAGCAGCTGCTGGATGAGGCAGATGCGGCGGGAGTGGAAGTGGTCCTGAATGCAACGGTGATAGGTCTGTATCAGGATAACGAAGTGATCGTAAAGATAGAGGATGAGGTCAGGCATTATAAAGGAAATGCCATAGTGGTGGCCACGGGTGCGGCAGAAAACATGGTGACATTCCCGGGATGGACTCTTCCCGGAGTGATAGGAGCCGGAGCGGCCCAGACAATGATGAACCTCCATGGCGTGCTTCCCGGAAAAAGAGTGCTGATGCTGGGTTCCGGAAATGTGGGACTGGTGGTCTCATTCCA
>JAILDZ010000178.1 GCA_024688505.1 Lachnospiraceae bacterium | reverse complement strand
GTGCCGCATAAGTCTATAAAATAGTGCGGGGGGTAAAAAACAACCGAAAATATCAGAAAAATACAAAATAATATCAAAAAACACAAAAAAATATTTGAATTTCGACACAAAAGTTATAAAATACTAACATATGTTGTAGTTATTATGATTTCATATACAAAATGGAGGTTGCAAAGTGAAAGAACGTAAAGGACATTTGGTAGGGAAAGTAGTTTCCCTTGCAGTGATCTTTTCCGGTATCGCAGCGGCAATACTTGTAATAGTCGGCATCTTTGAAGTACGCTCCACATACCTGAATCTGATCGAAGAAGAACTGCATATATCTGATATGCAGGCAGACAGTGAGTTTTCCAAGATGTGGGACGGCGACTGGGCATATAATGACGGTATCCTCACAAAAGGTGAGACTGAGGTCTATGATGAATACCTGAATGCCATGCTGGAACTGAAAAAGGAAACGAACCTAGATTACACCATCTTCTACGGAGATACCCGTGCAGTCACCACACTTAAGAAGGCAGACGGCAGCGATTATCTGATAAATACACAGGCTGCTCCCGCAGTGGTGGAGACTGTCCTTAATCAGGGAAAGACAGCATACAAGCCCAATATCACCATCGAAGGTATGAAGTACTACGGTTACTACGCACCGCTTACTAACTCCGACGGTTCAGTAGTGGGAATGATGTTTGTCGGACGTGAAAGCTCCGATGTGTCAGCGGCACTGCTTAAGATCACACTTGTTATGGTTATAGTGGGAGTGCTTTCCATCATAGTTCTCATCGTTCTTGGAATCATCGCATCAAAGAAATCCGAAAAAGCCATGAACAGCGTATCCGGAGTTATTACCACTCTGGCATCCGGAGACCTGACACAGACAGTTCCGGAAGAGCTGATCTTAAGAAATGATGAAGTGGGAACCATGGCTGAAAGTGCAAAGAGCCTGGAAGATAAGCTTCGCGATATCATCGGTCTGTCCGTGGGCCTGGCAGGGGATGTGACAAGATCAGGTGACGAACTGGCATCCTCCGCTGAGCAGGCATCCATGGCTTCCAATCAGGTGACGGATGCTGTGGATGAGATCAGTAAAGGTGCCGTGTCCCAGGCTGAAAGCGTACAGGACAGCGCCACAAATGTGGGTGAGATCGGAAGCGATATCGATACTGTCCGCGATAATGTGACTACTCTTAACAACAATACTTCCGACATGCAGGAAGCCTGTGATAATTCCATGAAGGCGCTGAATCAGCTTCTGGAGCAGAATGAAAACGTGATCCGTTCCATGAAAGAGATCGACGAGCAGATCAGAAACACAAACAGTGCGGTTCAGAATATCGCCGAAGCATCTAAGCTTATCACGGATATTGCTTCACAGACGAACCTCCTGGCACTGAATGCTTCCATAGAGGCAGCCAGAGCCGGCGAATCCGGTAAAGGCTTTGCCGTGGTGGCTACAGAGATAGGTGCTCTGGCAGATCAGTCCCGTCAGGCGGCTGTGGACATCAATGACACCATTAAAGAACTCACGGCGGAATCCGAGAAGTCCGTGAACACCATAGTTCAGCTGAATGAAGAGCTGGATGAACAGAGCAAGCATCTGGACAGCACGAAGCACGATATGGAGCGTATGCAGGAAGGTGTCTCCAGCGTATATGCAAATGCAGGTGAGATTTCCACCAGAGTTGAGAACCTGGACAGCTCCAAGGGTAATCTGGCAGACATCATCGAAGACCTCTCCGCCATATCCCAGGAGAATGCAGCTTCCACAGAGCAGACCAATGCTTCCATGGAAGAGCTTAATGCCACATTCGAGATCATCAATAAATCAGCTGATGACCTTCGTAACCTGGCATCTCAGCTTAATGACGCCATCAGTTTCTTTAAACTGGACATGGGCGATGATGCATAGGCTTAATATGCCATTCATCCCGAAATGACTACACCGGCCCCGGTCTGTTAAATAGACCGGGGCCTTACTTTGTGATAAAATAGAGAAGTTTTATAGGAGGGTTTTATCATGGTTTCTGATAATAAAATATGGATCGCAAATAACGATAAAGGGGACAAAATATTCTTAGATCCGGCGCTTGCAAACCGCCACGGGCTCATAGCAGGAGCTACGGGCACAGGAAAGACTGTGACTGTGAAGGTGATGGCGGAGGCCTTTTCCGAAATGGGAGTGCCGGTATTTCTTGCAGATGTGAAAGGGGATCTTTCGGGGATAGCTGTTCCCGGCACAGACACTCCTGACATGCAGGAGAGAAAAGAAAGATTTGGCTTAAGTGAAGCAGGCTTTGACTATAAGGGATACCCTGTCACTGTATGGGATGTGTTCGGGGAGAAGGGCATACCCCTTCGTACCACGGTGTCTGAAATGGGCCCCTTGCTCCTATCCAGACTTTTGGATCTTACGGACATACAGTCCGATATCCTCTCGGTGCTTTTCAGGATAGCGGATAATGAGGGCCAGCTCATTATCGACACCAAAGATCTGAAGGCTATGCTTAACCATCTTTCAGAGAATAATAAAGAATACGAAGCTGAGTACGGTAAGATGAGCCCTCAGTCCCTTTCGGCCATAGTTCGTTCCGTGGTGGCTATGGAAACAAAGGGGGCAGATGTATTCTTCGGAGAGCCGGCGCTTAACGTCATGGACTTTTTCACCACAGACGGAGAGGGAAAAGGCATGATAAATATTCTGGACAGCAGCAGCCTTGTAAGTAACGGCATGCTTTATTCCACCTTCCTTCTCTGGATGCTTTCCGAGCTTTTCGAGGATCTGCCCGAGGTGGGAGATATGGATAAGCCGAAGATGGTATTCTTCTTTGACGAAGCGCATCTTCTTTTTAATGATGCACCGAAGGTGTTGACGGAAAAGGTGGAGCAGGTGGTAAAACTCATCCGTTCAAAAGGCGTGGGCGTATATTTCTGCACACAGAATCCGAAAGACATTCCGGACAGCGTGCTTTCCCAGCTTTCGAACAAAGTGCAGCACGGCCTTCGGGCATATACACCTGCGGATCAGAAGGCCGTAAAGGCAGCTGCCGAATCTTATAGAGTGAACCCGGATTTCGATACTTTCGACACTATTCTTAATCTGGGTATCGGCGAAGCAGTGGTCTCCTTCCTGGGAGAAGACGGTGTGCCGGGAATGGCCGAAAAAGTATCCATTCTTCCACCCGCATCTTCATTCAGTGCGCTGGATGAGGGGAGAAAAGGGGATATAGTACGAGGCTCTTCACTATATAAAAAATATGTGGATCCTGTGGACCGAGATTCCGCATATGAATTCTTCCTTCGAAGAGGAGAAGAAGAGGCAAAGGCCAGAGAGGATGCTGCCATAGCAAAAGAAGAAGAAAAGGCTGCGGCAAAAGCCGAAAAAGAGGCTGCAAGAGCTGCAGAAAAAGAAAGGAACGCAAAGAAGCGTGCCGTGAAGTCTGTGGGTAATTCCGTGGCAGGCACAGTGGGACGCGAAATGGGAAAAGCCGCGGGAAGCTCCTTCGGGAAATTCGGAAAGACACTGGGAGGAAATGTGGGCGCAGCTTTAGGGCGCGGCATACTATCCACCCTGCTTAAGATGTGAAAGACCCTATATGAAAAAAGCGCTGATATGTAATCTGTTTATCCCATACACCGTAAATGCCGTAAAACGGGCTTTTAAGGATCTGGGAATAGACTTTGAAGAAAAGAAGTATTATACCCCGGAGGACCTCTATGGAGATGAGAGGATAGTCTCCATGGTGGAAAAGGATATCCGAAGTGTGAGACCGGATTTTGTGTTCACCGTGAATTACTGGCCCCCTGTGGGTGAGGCCTGCCACAATACGGGGACAACGTATATCTCCTGGAGCTATGACAGCCCCCAGAATCTGCCCTCCACAAAGACCATGGAATATGAGACCAATCACATCTTCATGTTCGATAAGGCCGAAGTGGAAGCCTATATGGAGAAAGGAATAAAAACCGTATCCCACGCGCTTCTTGCCACGGATACGGAGCACTTTGACAGGCTGCTTTCGAAAAGAGGCATGGAGCGGGATATAGATATTTCTTTCCTTGGCTCCCTGTATGAATCCACCCTTCCCATGCTGATGGGGCCGGCGGATGATTATGAAAGAGGCTTCATAGAGGGAGTGGTGCGCTCTACCCAGAGCATATACGGGTATTATCTGCCGGATGATGCCATCACGGATGAACTTGTCGATTCTCTGAACCGGACATATGCAAAGAAAGCCACGGTGAAGGATGTGCCGGTGATAAATAAGGAGCAGCTCCTTTATGCCATAGCCACCCATGTCACAAGGACGGACAGGCTGACTCTGCTTAAGTTTATGTCTCCCGGCAGGAATACATATCTCTATACGGGAGAAAAAGAAGCCGGGGATGAGATGAAGGCTTTCCTTAAGGATGTGAAGATAGAAAAACCGGTGGATTATGACACGGGCATGCCGGAGGTGTTCAGACGGAGCAAGATAAACCTTTGTCCCATACTTCGCATCATCCGTACCGGCATACCTCTTCGGGCACTGGATATCATGGGGTGCAGAGGCTTCCTTCTTTCTTCTTTTCAGGGGGAGATAGCGGAGTACTTCGAAAACGGAAAGGAATGTGTGCTCTATACCGGCCTGGAAGAAGCCATGTACTACGCCGATTATTATCTGAAACACGATGATGAGAGAGAGAGCATAGCCCTGGCCGGGTATGAAAAGGTGAAGAGAGACTTCACATATAAAGCGAGAATAAAAGAAATGCTGGAGGTTTTATAAATGGCTGCATGTAATTATTGCGGTAAAAGCTTTGACTATGAAAAATACTTCGGGATCTGCCCATCCTGCGGCAAGTATAACGAAGAAAAGATAGAGGATGAATCGGATCAGACCACTGCCGAAGCCCTTATTGATGCATATCACGAGAAAGGGTTCAAGTCCTCCGATAATGCGGAGATAAACGGAGCGGAAAGCATAAATGATGCAGATGAGAAAGGCGCTAAAAACCGGGCAAAGCTCATAATCGCCCTTTGCATCATCATAGGCATCATTGTCCTTACCGTAACCGGAGGCTTTGCTTATGAAAGAGTATTAAAGGCTACTACGCCTGAACCGGATCTTATCGATGAGATCACTCCCGTCATGTCCACAGACGGAAGCTCCGTCACTGCTCCGGCACTTTCAAACTGCGTTTATACACTGCTTGAAGCGCAGACACTGGCAGACCATGACACCTATCCGGATATCCCCGAAGGCCAGAAACTGATAGCAGTGAAGCTGAACGTTCAGGGAGGAGAATTCGATTATTATTATAACGTGGATAACTGGGTGGGAGACATATATGTGACAGATACCGATAGAAAGATCAGCAGAGAGCATGTCACGGAGTATCACCTGGAAGATTACAGAGATGAAATGGATGACGGTCGTAAGATCTTTGACGACTATATGGTCCCTGCAGAAACAGAAGGAGGCGAATCAGGCTGGCTGTATTATATTGTGCCGGAGGATTCCATGAAGCTCACACTGTATATTTCCGCCAGGAGACAGGATGACAATCATTTACTGGCCATATACGGCATAGATTTCACACTACAGGAGGAAAGCAATGAAGAGTAAATATCATAGTGGAAATGTGGGCCTCCTGACAGCATGTCTGATACTCGGACTGATAGGGATCCCTGTTTCAATGGCAGTGATCGGGCAGAGAGTGAATGATGCCAAATGGGATAAGGAATACGGAAGCAAGCATGTGGACAGCTATATGACCATGGGAGAACCCCATGCGGAGTATCTGGGAGAAAAGTTTAACGGTGAATCCGAGGACGGATTCGGCTACGTGAAGATATATATTCCCATCTTAAACAGGGGCACATCCGGTGAGTATGAGGTGAGTTTTCAGATAGAAGATACGGAAGAATACGAGCTTTACAGCGACGTAAACCGGATATACAGCTATGGAGAAGGGCCATTTGAATTTGACCTTGATGACAAGGTATTCCCGGGACAGGTGGGAAATGTGTCCTATGTATACCAAATAAAAGACACCGTGAGCGAAATAAAGCTCACGGTGTATGACAGCTACGATGACTATCGGGATAAAAAGAACGGTAAGGGTTATATGGTGCCCATTACTCGCTGATATATTTTCTTAAGCGGCTTACCAGCATAAGAGATATACCGATCTTGCAAAGATCCGGGATGATAAAGGGGATCACGCACATGGACAGAGATGAGCCGATAGATGCAGCATTAATCTGACCGAAGTACAGATATGAAAACCATACGGTTCCGAAAGCGTAGCATACGATGAGACCGATGACATCAGCAATGGCAAGGATATAAAGCTTCTTGCCAAAAGCAGCGGTGATACCCCACATGATAAGGCCTGTGAAGATGAAACCGATGAGATAACCGCCCGTCATACCGAAGAGGGCTCCGGGGCCGCTCTTAAATCCTGCGAATACAGGCACACCTACGGCACCGATCATAAGATAAAGAAGGATGCTTATTGTGCCCCTCTTTCCTCCCAGAAGACCAATGGCTGTGAAGATGGCAAAGGTCTGAAGAGTGAAAGGAACTGCAGTGGGTACTGAGATCCAGGAACAGATGGCCATAAGAGCCACAAACAGGCCTATATAAGCCAGATCCACTACTTTGAAACGTGTTTTTGTGTTTACATTTGAAGTCATTTTACTTTTCCTCCGAAATAAAAAAATTCGAGGACAAGTATAGCACAAAGGGATGGAAAAAAGAAGATGAGTAAAACCATGAAAAAGAAAGCCACAGCACTTATTCTCACGCTATCATTCGTCATTGGAAGCGTACTCATATCACATGCAGATAATGTGGATGTGCAAGCCGAGGAACTGGAATTCGACCAGTCCGGACTGGCCATAGGACAGACATCGGTGCTCTACGATAACAGTATAGGAATGCCCACATCGGAAGCAAACGCCATAGCCCAAACCTCAGACGGATTCATCTACATAGGAAGCTACAGCGGACTCATACGATACGACGGGAAGGAGTTTGACCGATTTGAAAATCGCGGTATATCAAGTGTCATCAGTCTTAAGGTGGACAGCAGAGACAGGCTCTGGGTGGGAACCAATGACACCGGCCTCGCTTTTATGGAGAAGGGAGAATTCTATTTCTATGGCAAAGACGAGGGACTTAAGTCCCTGTCTGTGAAGGCCGTGGAGGAAGACAGAAACGGTAACATCATAGTGGCTACCACTCAGGGTGTGGCTTATGTGGATCCCGAGGGCACCATGCATGTGCTGGAGGATGAAAGGATAGACGGAGCATATGTATGTGAGCTCCGTGCGGATAAGAGAGGATATGTATACGGAGAGACCATAGACGGCAGCTTCTTTATCATAGAGGACCTGAAGGTTACTCATTTCATGACGGATGAGGACCTGGATTCAGGGGAAGTGGTAAACTGCATCTGCCCTGATGATGAAAATGTGGGCTATGTGTACCTCGGCACTGATGGCTCAAATATCATACACGGAAATCTGGATGAGGATATGAAGGAATATGAGATCATTGATACTCCGGAGCAAAACCATATCAATATGGTGAAGATGGTAGGATCCTCACTTTGGATCTGCGCAGATGACGGCATAGCACATATAGAAAAAGACGGCACATATTCTAAACTGACCCAGGTGGACATGGATAATTCCGTGGACAGCATGCTGGAGGACTATGAAGGAAACCTGTGGTTCACATCTTCCAGGCAGGGTGTCATGAAGATCACCGCCAGCATTTTCACAAATGTGAGCCGAGTGGCTGATCTGGAGCCCAGAGTGGTGAATACCACATGCATTCATAACGACAAACTGTATGTGGGCACGGATACCGGACTTGTCATTCTGGATAAGGACTATCAGATAGTGGAGCTTTCCGAGGAGGAGGAAGAACTCCTGGGAACAGTGAGGATCAGGAAGATATGCGAAGACAGTAAGGGAAATATGTGGTTTTGCACATACAGTGACAGCGGACTGGTGTGCCTGCATCCCGACGGAACATATACGCACCTTAACATGGATAGCGGCCTGGCATCGAACCGCGTGCGTCTGGTGACAGAGCTTTCTGACGGAACCATACTGGCTTCTGTCAGCGGTGGGCTGCATCTCATAAAAGACGGGCAGGTGGCCCTGACATATGATCACAGCAAGGGACTTTCAAACAGCGAGATCCTAACCATATGCCAAAGCGGAGAGACCGTATATCTGGGAAGCGACGGTGACGGCATATACACTATGATAGACGGGAAGATAGAACCACTGGAAACTGATGGACTGAAATCCGATGTCATTCTTCGTATGAAGCAGGATCCCTACAGAGACATGATATGGATCATCACCAGTAATTCCCTGGCATATATGAAGGATGGGAAGATCACTACAGTGGACAGATTCCCCTATAGCAATAACTTCGATATATTCTTCACCGAGGCAGGCAACGCCTGGGTTTTAAGCAGTGGCGGCATCTATGTGGTGGATGTGGAAGACCTTATCGCGAATGAAGATATAGAATATATCCATTACAGTGGGGAGAGCGGTCTTCCTTATGTGACCACCGCAAATTCCAGAAACTGTATGCTGGAGAACGGAGACCTGTATATCGCGGGAACAAACGGTGTCACCAAGGTGAACATCTTTGACAAATATACCAGCACGGAAAATATCAGACTTATCATTCCTTACGTGGACGTGGATGGAAAGACGATCTATCTGGATGAAGGCGAGACCATCTATCTGGATTCGGATGTGAAGAGGCTTACTATCCATGGATTTGCACTTTCCTATTCGCTGAATAATCCCACCATAGACTACATGCTGGAAGGCTTTGATGAGGATATCTCTTCCGTGAAAAAGACCGACATGAGTGCGGTGACTTATACGAACCTTAGAGGCGGCACATATACCTTCAGGATGGCTGCCGTGGATACCCTCACGGGAGAAGAAGGCAGCGCCCATACCCTCACCATTGTGAAGAAAAAAGCATTTTATGAGCACTGGTGGATATGGCTGGTGTTCACCGGCATCATAGTGGCGCTCTTTGCCCTGATCATGTTCATATATTTCAGACGTAAAGAGAAAGCACTGGAAAAGAAGAGGCAGCAGGACAGACAGCTGGTACGGGAGATCGCAAATGTGCTGGCAAATGTCATAAACGTGAAGGACAACTACACCAACGGTCATTCCACCAGGGTGGCAAAATACACTCTGATGCTGGCTGAAAAGATGGGATTCACGGGAGACGAACTGGATGATATCCATAACACCGCTCTCCTGCATGATATAGGAAAGATACTGATCCCGGATGAGATCCTGAAGAAACAGGGAGGTCTCACGGACGATGAGTATATGGTCATGAGATCTCACGCAGAGAAGGGATACGACATTCTGAAAGATATCAAGGTGGCTCCGGGTATAGCGGAAGGCGCAGGATATCACCATGAAAGGCTGGACGGAAAAGGCTATCCCAACGGACTTAAGGGAGATGAGATCCCCATGATAGCCCAGATCATCGCGGTGGCCGATACCTTTGATGCCATGTATTCCACCAGACCATACAGAAAGAAAATGGAACTGTCTGTGGTCATAGATAAGATAAACGAAGTGGCCGGAACTCAGCTGAACCCCGAAGTGGTGGAGAAGCTGACAGAGCTGTATCACGAAGGAAAGCTGGAAGACGACACAGTGGAATAGACACATCCTGTGCGATCAAAAAAACAAATTTGTGCTAGTATAAATACGGTCAAACAAGTATAATAAAGGATAATATCAATTCAGCAAGTCGGGGGTCATATCTATGATACAAACACTTACCAAGGAACAGATGGATGTGCTTGGAGAGATCGGCAATATCAGCATGGGAAATGCAGCCACCACCCTCTCCATGATGGTAAACAGACGAGTGGATATCACCACACCCAGCGTCACCATCATCAATCGTAGCGAAGCTTTGGACGACTATGAGAAAACCTGCATCTTTGTGCAGATCCATTATATAAAGGGACTGAACGGTAATAATGTATTCATCCTTAAGGAGCCGGATGTGCTTTGCATGACAGACCTTATGATGGGCGGCACCGGAGAGAATATCCAGGGTGAGATGACAGAACTACATCTTTCCGCAGCATCCGAATCCATGAACCAGATGATGGGTACTGCAGCCACATCCATGGCCACCATGCTGGAGATCCCTGTAGATATCAGTACCCCGGAAGTGAACCGTATAGATGTGGAAAGCGTGAAGATGTTTGAGAAGATGTTTGCATCAGAAAATGAGCGCTTTGTGAAAGTATCCTTCCGTATGGAAGTGGGAGACCTTATCGATTCCACCATGGTTCAGCTCTATCCTATCAGCTTTGCGGCAGAGCTTTCCGAGAAATTCGAGAAGATAAGGGACAAGAGTTCGGACGTTATCTAAGGAGTATAAATGTATATCATTGCCGGGCTTGGAAATCCGGGCCTAAAATACAGACATACCAGGCATAATGCCGGTTTCGATGCCATAGACCATCTGGCAAAAGAATTAAATGTAAAGATCAGTAAAAAAGAGAAAAGCGCCCTTACAGGGCGCTGTCGCTTTGCAGGAGAAGATGTCCTCCTGGTAAAACCCCAGACCTATATGAATAACAGCGGAGAAAGCATAGGCGCTTTGGCCGCGTATTATAAAGTGGATCCGGAAAAAGAGCTCATTGTGCTTTCCGATGATGTGACGCTTGATGCAGGAAAACTGCGCATCCGAAAGAAGGGCAGCGCAGGCGGACATAACGGGTTAAAGAGCATCATTGCCCATTGCCACACGGAGGGATTCAGCCGTATAAGGATAGGCGTCGGGAAGCTGGGCCCCGGGGATGACATGATCACTCATGTGCTGACTAAGATGCCTAAAGACGACAGGATAGAAATTAAAAAAGCCATATCAAATGTGCCGGGAGCTCTGGAACTCATAATATCCGGAAACACCGAAGAGGCTATGAACAGGTATAACTAGTGCTCGCGTTTTTAAGACCTTTTGAAAGCATTGAAGCCATATCGAAGGCTCGGGAGAGCCTTAAAAAGACCACCGGGGGGTTCCTTCTCTCCGGCGTTTCCGATGCGGAAAAATGCCATGTGATCTACGGTGCATGTCATGATGTGAAAAAAACTCTGATAGTCACCTTCGACGAAATGAAGGCGGCGGAAATCTGTGAAGAATATTCATTCTTCAATCCGGAAACCTATCTCTATCCCGGAAAAGACCTGCTTTTTTATCAATCCGATATCAGGGGAAATGCCCTGGAAAAGAAACGGCTTACCGCCATCAAAGCTCTGCTTTCGGAGCCGGAAGTCACCATTGTCACCACCTTTGATGCCCTTATGAATAAGATGGCTCCCATGGAGCTTTTGAAGGGGAAGGTCATACTCATCTCCACCGGGGATGCAGTGGATATGGAAGAGCTGTCCGTAAACCTGGTGACCATGGGCTATGAGAAGGTATCACAGACCGAGAACCCGGGTGAATTCGCAGTGCGTGGCGGCATCATAGATATCTTTCCTCTCACGGAGGATCATCCCTTTCGTATAGAACTCTGGGGAGATGAAGTGGACTCCATCCGCAGCTTTGATGAGATGACGCAAAAGTCCGTGGAGAATCTGGATATGGCAGAGATATTCCCTGCGGCTGAATATGTCATTGATGAAGATACGTGGGAAAACGGACTTTCTGCCATGAGGGAAGACGCTATATCGTTGGCAAAGACCTACCGGGAAGAAATGAAGACGGAGGCTGCCTATCATATCGAGACCCTTCTAAGAG
>JAILDZ010000070.1 GCA_024688505.1 Lachnospiraceae bacterium | reverse complement strand
GTTACTGGGTATAGACATCGGCACTTCAGCATGTAAGATAGCAGCATTCAGTAAAGACGGCAAAGCTGTGGCACAGAGTAATGTGGCCTATCAGGTATATTACCCGAATAAAGGATGGGCCGAGCAGGATGCTGACGAATGGTGGAACGCCATAGTCCAGGGCATAAAGGAAGTGCTTTCCGATGAGAAAGTGGATCCTTCATGCATAAAAGGCATAGGCGTGGACGGACAGAGCTGGTCGGCTATCCCTGTGGATAAAGAAGGAAATGCCCTTTATCGCACTCCTATATGGATGGATACCAGAGCCAGGGACATCTGCGACAGAGTCATAAAGGAAGTGGGAGAGGACGAGATCTTTAATGTGGCAGGAAATACGTTCCTTCCCAGCTATTCCACTCCAAAGATGCTCTGGTTCAAGGAAAATCTGCCGGATGTATTTAATAAGACATATAAATTCCTTCAGAGTAACAGCTATATAGTCCTGAAACTGACGGGAAACATGTCGCAGGATATGTCCCAGGGATACGGACTTCATTTCTTTGACTGTAAGAAGCAGGAATATGACGAGGCTCTGGCAAATAAGCTTGGCTTATCCACGGAACTGGTGCCTCATCTCTATGAATGCGATGAAATAGTGGGAAAGGTGACTGATGAAGCTGCCACTCTCACAGGACTGAAAGCCGGAACACCGGTGGTGGCAGGAGGTCTCGATGCAGCCTGCGGCACTCTCGGTGCCGGAGTATATAAGCCGGGACAGACCCAGGAACAGGGCGGTCAGGCAGGCGGAATGAGCATCTGCACTAATAAAGCACTGGCTCATAAAGCGCTGATCTTAAGTCCCCATGTGGTGAGTGGATGCTGGCTGCTTCAAGGCGGATCAGTGGGAGGCGGCGGAGCCCTGAAATGGTTCAGACAGGAATTCGGAGCTGATGGCAGCTTCGATGATCTCACTGCACCCGCAGAGATAATAGCTCCGGGTAGTGATGGCGTGATCTTCCTTCCCTATATGGCAGGCGAAAGATCTCCCATCTGGGATCCCGATGCAAAGGGAGTGTTCTACGGCCTTTCCTTTGATAAAACAAAAGCTCATATGGTGAGGGCCGTCATGGAAGGTGTGGCATTCTCACTTGAACATAATATGAGGACCGCAAAAGAGACGGGAGTGGAAGTGACTATATTAAACGCCATGGGAGGAGCTGCAAATTCTGCTCTCTGGACCCAGATAAAGTCGGATGTCACAGGGCTTCCTATCCAGGTGCCACAAAGCGACACGGCCACCACACTTGGCGCTGCCATACTGGCAGGAATAGCCACAGGCATATATGAGTCATACGGCGATGCTGTGGAAAAGACCATCCATATGACAAAAAGCTATAAACCAAATATGGAAAACCATGAAATGTATAAGAAGTCCATGGAACTGTATTTGGAATTATATAAAGATCTAAAAGATACATTCAGAAGGTATTAGGAGGTAATGAAAAAGATGAAAGCCGGAGTTGTACATGCAAGAGAGGACATTAGATTCGAGGATATCGAAAAGCCTGCAGCAGAAGCCGGAAAGGTAGTGGTAAAGGTTAAGTATACCGGTATATGCGGTTCTGACGTGCCGAGAGTGAACGGTGATGCCTGCCACTATTATCCCAATGTGCTGGGACATGAGTTTTCGGGCGTGGTTGACGAAGTAGGCGAAGGCGTGACTTCTGTGAAGAAGGGCGACCGTGTGGCCGGTATCCCGCTTGTTCCCTGCATGAAGTGTGATGACTGCCAGAAAGGAAACTATTCTCTTTGCAAGCATTACAGTTTCATAGGATCCAGAGAATTCGGAAGCTTTGCGGAGTATGTATCCGTTCCCGAAATTAATGTAAAGAAATTTGATGATTCCATCAGCTTTGAAAATGCAGCATTTTTCGAGCCTGCTACCATAGCTCTTCACGGACTGAGACGCGTGGATTATAAGGGCGGCAAGAATGTGGCTATCCTCGGCGGCGGAACTATTGGACTTCTTACCATGCAGTGGGCGAAGATCTTCGGCGCAAAGAGCGTGACAGTATTTGACATTGTGGATGAGAAGCTTGACTTTGCTAAGCGTCTCGGTGCTGACTACGGCATCAATTCCGGTCAGGAAGGTTTCATGGAAAAAGCCATGGAGATCACAGACGGAAAGGGATTCGACTATGTATACGAATCAGCCGGAAACACCATCACCATGAAGATGGCCTTCAAGCTGGCCGCAAACAAAGCAGGTATTTGCTTCATCGGTACTCCCACCAGAGAGCTCAGCTTCTCAGTGGATGAATGGGAGGCAATGAACAGAAAAGAGTTTACACTCACAGGTTCATGGATGAGCTACAGTGCACCTTTCCCGGGAGATGAATGGGAGCTCACAGCTCATTACTTTAAGACAGGCGAGCTGAAATTCGACGATTCATTCGTATTTAAGAAGTTCCCCTTAAAGGACATTGCATCTGCATTTGAGATGTATAAGACTCCCGGAGCAGTGAAGGGCAAGATCCTGATCGACAGCGAACAATAGAATGTAAATGTATAAATCATATAAAGGAGAGAAAAAATGGTTGATGTAACTAAAGTACCACAGATCACATTAAATACCGGTGATAAAGTGCCATGCATCGGACTCGGCACATTCGGGTCTGACAGATTCGATGCCGATGAAGTGTCAAATGCGGTGGAAGGCGCTATCCGTGCGGGATACAGGATGATAGACTGTGCAGCATGCTACGGAAATGAAAAAGAGATCGGTGCTGTGATAAAGAAGGTCCTGGACGACAAGGTATGCGAGAGAAAAGACCTCTATATCATGACAAAGGTATGGAACGACATGCACAGAAAGGTGGAAGAGAGCTGCAAAAAGAGTATTGCTGATCTGAAGTGCGATTACATAGATCTGTTCTTTATCCACTGGCCGTTCCCGAATTATCATGCACCTCACTGTGACGTGACTTCCAGAAATCCCGATTCCAAGCCGTTTTCAGTGGCAGAGTTTATGGATACATACAGACAGTGCGAAGCAATGGTGAAGAAGGGGCTTATCAGACACATCGGTATTTCAAATATGACCATACCGAAAATGAAACAGGTGATAGATCAGTTTGAGATCAAGCCCGTGGCTTGCGAAATAGAGCTCCATCCCTGCATGCAGCAACAGGAACTTTTTGACTATCTGGTAGAACATGATATCCAGCCTGTGGGCTATATGCCAATGGGATCTCCCATGAGACCGGAAAGAGATATGGAGCCTGATGACATTGCGGATCTCCAGCTTCCCGAAATGAAGAAGATCGCAGAAGCACATGGTGTGCATCCCGCTATCATTGCTCTGAAGTGGGCTATCCAGAGAGGACAGATCCCGATCCCGTTCTCCATCCATAATTATGAGGCAAACCTGGCATGCACAATGACAGAGCCCTTAACAGATGAAGAAATGGCTGTGATCAAGACTTTGGAGAAAAATAACAGACTGGTTAAAGGTCAGGTGTTCTTATGGCCGGGGGCTAATGACTGGCATGATCTCTGGGATGAAGACGGTGTGATAACAGACTGTCCGGATGCTAAATAAGAAAGTGAATTTTGTTATATTTTTTTACAAGATAAGCCTAGAATCTGAAAAATAGTATGCGATAATAGAATAGTATTAAGCGAAACGTTTCGCTTGCGGAGGTGAAAATGTCTTTTGTAACATCAGAAGAAATGATGAAGGAAGCCGATAAAAACGGTTATGCCATAGGTGCCTTCAATGTAGAAAATATGGAAATGGTCATGGCAGTGATAAAGGCCTGCGAGGAACTCCGTTCCCCGGCTATACTCCAGACCACACCATCCACAGTTAAATATGCAGGTCTGGATATGTATTACGCGAACGTGGCCACTGCTGCAAAGAAAGCAAGCGTGCCCATCGCACTTCATCTGGATCACGGCAGCAGCTTCGAGCTGGCTATGCAGGCTCTTCGCGCAGGATACACATCCATCATGATCGATGGTTCACACGACTCTTTCGAAGAAAACATAGCTGTTTCAAAGAGGGTGGCAGATGCCTGCAGACCGAACGGAGTGCCGGTAGAGGCTGAACTCGGTAAGGTAGGCGGCAAGGAGGATGATCTGGAATGCGATGATCCCGGATACACAGATCCCGATGATGCGGTTAAGTTTGTAAACGAAACAGGTATCACTTCCCTGGCTGTGGCTATCGGTACAGCACACGGCATCTACAAGGGTGAGCCAAAGCTGGATTTCGACAGACTTTCCGAGATCAGAAAGGTAGTGAGCATTCCGCTTGTTCTTCACGGAGCTTCCGGCGTACCGGATGAAAGCGTGAAAGAATGCATAAGAAGGGGTATCAGCAAAGTGAATTTTGCTACAGAACTTCGTATAGCATATAGCGACGGAATAAAGGCATTCTTAAAAGAGAATCCCGATGCCTTCGATCCGAAGAAGTATGATGCGGTAGGTATGGAGCATGTCACAGAGCTTGTGAAGAATAAGATCAGAGTTTGCGGCAGCGAGAACAAAGCCTGAGATGCTGATATCACAAAATAGGTAATGGGGGACTGAAAATTGGAAAAGATTAAACAAAACCCGTTTGTAAAGAAGGTCGGGTTCAACAGAATTGTTTTGGTGGGCGTCCTGCTCCTTATGTATTTGCTTTTCTGTCTTGCTACAGGCGGCAAATTCGCAGGCCTTCCCAGAATCTTAAGCGCACTGAACTATGCGTACTTCCTGGGATTCTTATCACTTGGCGTGACTTTCGTTATCGCCACCGGAGGTATTGATTTCTCCATAGGACCGGTTATGTTCTGTTCGGCACTTATCTCCGGATACTGCCTCACCAGCATGAACGTGCCCATGGGACTGGCGCTTATCATCAGCGTGGTGGTGGGATTCATCTTCGGTATGTTTAACGGATATCTGGTAGCATACTGGTCCGTACCGCCGTTTATCGTATCCATGGCCAGCATGAACATAGCAAAGGGTGTGGCTTCGGTATTCACTAAGACACAGTCGGTGTCATGGCCGCAGGCAGCACAGGGCGGATGGTTCAGACAGCTTGTTAAGATGGGAAACATCCCCACAGGTCTGATCCTCTTCATACTGGCTGCAGTGGTATGTGCCATTCTTCTTAATAAGACTAAACCCGGCAGATACATGCTCTGCCTGGGAAGTAACAGAGAAGCGGTGAGACTTTCGGGTGTTAACACCAAGAAATGGGAAATGTTCGCATATGTGATCTGCGGAATACTGGTGGGTATGGCAGCCATCTTCTTCGTAGGAGCTTATACCACAGTTCAGCCCGGATACGGTGATCAGTATAACAAC
>JAILDZ010000080.1 GCA_024688505.1 Lachnospiraceae bacterium | reverse complement strand
AGGCAGGGTGTTTTCAGTGGAATATCTGCCGGGACAGTTCGATCAGAGAGCGGACTCCGCAGAGCAGTGCATACGTCTTTTAAAGGAAGATGAAGAAACGGTCATCCATACCGCCACTACTTATGTCGTAGAAGGCAATATATCCGACGAGGACTTCAAAGCCATAAAGAAGTACTGCATTAATCCCGTAGATTCAAGAGTGGCATCCGAAGACAAGCCGGACACTCTGATAGATGTTTTCCCCGAGCCTGACGACGTGGCAGTTCTTACAGGCTTCATTTCTCTTGATGAAGGAAGATTAAAGGAACAGTATGATTCCTTTAATCTGGCCATGACTTTCAAGGATTATCTCCATATCCAGAACTATTTTAAAAACGAAGAAAAACGTGACCCCACCATGACAGAGATCAGAGTGCTTGATACATACTGGTCGGATCACTGCAGACATACCACTTTTTCCACAGAACTTAAAAACATAAGCTTTGACGAGGGCTTCTATAAGGCTCCTATGGAGGAGACCTTTAATGAATATAAGGATAATTTCAAGATCCTTTATAAGGGAAGGGACGACAAATTCGTATGCCTTATGGACCTTGCCATCCTGGCGGTGAAGCAGCTTAAGGCAGCAGGAAAGCTTACGGATCAGGAAGAGACCGATGAGATAAACGCCTGCTCCATAGTGGTGCCCATTGATGTGGATGGGGAGACAGAGGAGTGGCTGATTAATTTCAAGAACGAGACTCATAACCATCCCACGGAAATAGAGCCCTTCGGTGGGGCTGCCACATGTCTGGGAGGAGCCATCAGAGATCCTCTTTCAGGCAGGACATATGTGTACCAGGCCATGAGAGTGACAGGTGCCGCTGATCCTACTGTATCCGTAAAGGAAACCATGGAAGGAAAACTGCCCCAGAAGAAACTGGTGCAGGATGCGGCAAAGGGATACAGCTCATACGGTAACCAGATAGGTCTTTCCACAGGATATGTGAAGGAAATATATCATCCGGATTATGTGGCAAAGAGGATGGAGATCGGTGCGGTGATGGGAGCAGCTCCCAGACGCGCGGTTCAGAGACTGACATCTGACCCGGGAGACAGGATCATCCTTCTCGGCGGACGTACCGGACGTGACGGAATAGGCGGGGCCACAGGATCATCCAAGGCTCATAACACCCAGTCCACAGAACTTTGCGGAGCAGAAGTGCAAAAAGGAAATGCTCCCACAGAGAGAAAACTTCAGCGCCTCTTCAGAAGAGAAGAAGTGAGTGCCATCATTAAGAAGTGCAATGACTTCGGCGCAGGCGGCGTATCCGTGGCTATCGGAGAGCTGGCAGAGGGGCTGAGAGTGAATCTGGATCTGGTGCCGAAGAAATATGCGGGACTGGACGGCACGGAGCTTGCCATTTCGGAATCTCAGGAAAGAATGGCAGTGGTGGTGTCACCGAAGGATGTGGACCTGTTCTTAAAATATGCTGCGGAAGAAAACCTGGAAGCTACTGAAGTGGCTGAGGTCACAAAGGAGCCCAGACTGGTCCTGATGTGGAGAGACAAGGCCATCGTGGATCTTTCCAGAGCTTTCCTTGATACTAACGGAGCTCATCAGGAAACGAACGTGAAGGTGTCCATGCCTTCCGAAAAGGAAGACTATTTCAATAAAATAGCTGTGAAGAAAGTGGAAGAGGCTGTATCAAAGGGAGACTATGAAAAGGCCATAAAGGATCTGCTTTCCGATCTTAACGTGTGCTCGGAAAAGGGACTGGTGGAGAGATTCGACGGTTCCATCGGAGCATCATCGGTATTCATGCCCTTCGGCGGAAAGTATCAGACCACAGAGACTCAGACCATGGTGGCCAAGGTTCCGGTGCTTCGGAGCGCATCGGGAAAAACTCCGGCACATACAGATGCCGTCACCATGATGGCTTATGGATTTGATCCCTATCTTTCCAGCTGGAGCCCCTTCCACGGAGCACAGTTTGCAGTAATAGAGTCTGCGGCCCGCATAGTGGCATCCGGAGGAGATCTTAATAAACTGCATTTCACCTTCCAGGAATACTTTAAGCGTATGACAGGGGATGAGTACGGATGGGGACAGCCCTTCTCAGCCCTGCTTGGCGCATACAGAGCACAGATAAAGCTGGGACTTGCATCCATAGGCGGCAAGGACTCCATGTCCGGAAGCTTTAACGAGATAAATGTGCCACCCACGCTGGTATCTTTTGCAGTGGCAGTGGGAAAAGAAGACGAAGTCATCACTCCCGAGCTCAAGGAAAAAGGGAATGCCGTCATAGTGTTCAAGGCACCCAGAGACAGATATGATCTGCCGGATTATGAAAAGAGCATCATTCTCTACGGACTGATCCATGAAGCAATACTGAATAAAGACATTATATCCGCATATTCCATCGACTGCTACGGACTGGCGGCCGCTGTGACTAAAATGGCATTCGGTAACAGACTGGGTGTGGAATTCAGAGACAGCGTATCAGACCGGACCATGTTCTATCCGGCGGTGGGAAGCATAGTGGCGGAAGTACCTGCCGTGAAGCTTGCAGTCATAAAGGGAATGCTTAAAGATAACGGAATGGAAGACATGATGGAAGATGTGGCCACTGTCACAGGCGATCCTGTCATTAAGATTAAGGGAACGGAGATCTCCCTTGCAGATGCTGAAAGCGCATGGCAGGCACCTCTTGAAAAGGTCTTTCCTTCCGTGGCGGAAAGCGAAAACAAAGCGGTGGAAAGCAGCCTTTACGAAGAAAAGAACATTTATGTGTGCAAGGAAAAGATTGCACGACCGAAGGTGTTCATTCCCGTATTCCCGGGCACGAACTGTGAATATGACAGCGCCAGGGCATTTATGGAAGCGGGAGCCGATGTTCAGACAAAGGTGTTTAAAAACATGAGCGCCGCTGACATCCGTGATTCCGTAGACGCATTTGTGAAAGCCATAGATTCCTCACAGATCATCATGTTCCCCGGAGGCTTCTCTGCAGGCGACGAGCCGGAAGGCTCCGCCAAATTCTTTGCCAGCGCCTTCAGAAATGAAAAGATGAAGGAAGCTGTCATGAGACTCCTTAATGAAAGAGACGGACTGATGCTTGGTATCTGTAACGGTTTCCAGGCTCTTATCAAGCTGGGACTGGTTCCCTACGGAGAGATCCATACACAGGCAGACACCGCTCCCACACTCACATATAACACCATAGGACGCCATATTTCCACCATGGTATACACAAAGGTGGTGTCAAATAAGTCCCCCTGGCTTATGAATGCAGAACTCGGAAAGACTTATGTGAGCCCTGCATCCCACGGAGAGGGAAGGTTTGTGGCGCCGAAGGAATGCATAGAAGAGCTCTTTAAAAACGGTCAGGTCTGCACCCAGTATGCGGATCCGGAGGGCAATGTGTCCATGGACGGTCACTTCAATGTGAACGGTTCTTTCGCGGCCATAGAAGGTATCACCAGTCCTGACGGAAGGATCCTGGGAAAGATGGCTCATGCAGAGCGAAGAGGCGACCATGTGGCTATTAATATATATGGAGATCAGGACCTTCAGATATTCAGGTCCGGTGTGGAATATTTCAAATAAAGAGGTTTACAGATGAAAGGTTTTCTCATACTAGAAGATGGCACAGTATTTACAGGAGAAAGCATAGGATCAAAGCGTGACTCCATAAGCGAGATAGTGTTTAACACGTCGATGACCGGATATCTGGAGGTGCTGACGGATCCTTCATATGCAGGTCAGGCGGTGGTGATGACTTATCCCCTCATAGGAAATTACGGCATCACTCCGGATATGGAATCGAAAAGATCCTGGGTGGACGGATTCATCGTGCGGGAGCTTTCGCGCATCCCCAGCAATTTCCGTTCCAAGGGGGATATAAGAGATTTCCTTAGGGAACAGGACGTGCCCGGCATATCCGGAATAGACACCAGGAAGCTTACGAAGATCCTGCGTGAAAAGGGCACCATGAACGGGATGCTCACATGTAATGAAAACTATGACCTTAAGGAAATACTTCCAAAGATAAAAGACTACACTGTGGGTGATGTGGTAAGCCGCGTCACTGCGGATAAAAAAGAGGTGCTTCCCGGAAAGGGCCTTCATGTGGCTCTTCTGGATCTCGGAGCAAAGAATAATATAGCTAAATCCCTTAACGACAGGGGATGCAGGGTTACTATTTATCCTGCCTCCACATCCGCAGAGGAGATCCTCGCGGAAGACCTCGACGGCATCATGCTCTCAAACGGCCCGGGGGATCCGAAGGAATGCACCGGGGTTATAAAAGAGATAAAGAAGCTTTACGATTCAAATAAGCCCATCTTTGCCATATGTCTGGGCCATCAGCTCATGGCGCTTGCCACAGGGCTTAATACCCATAAGATGAAATATGGTCACAGAGGAGGGAATCATCCTGTGAAGGACCTGGCCACGGGAAAGGTGTATATCTCGTCCCAGAATCATGGCTATGTGGTGGATACGGATGATCTGTCTCCCGATGTGGCAGTGCCTGCCTTTGTGAACGTAAATGACGGCACCAATGAGGGCTTAAAATACACGAATAAAAACATATTCACGGTCCAGTTCCATCCGGAAGCCTGCCCGGGCCCGCAGGACAGCGGACTGTTATTTGACAGATTTATAAATATGATGACCGGAGGTGAACAGTAATGCCGAGAGATAATACTATAAAAAAAGTTCTGGTCATAGGCTCCGGTCCCATAGTTATAGGACAGGCAGCGGAGTTTGATTATGCAGGTACTCAGGCCTGCAGATCCCTGAAAGAAGAAGGGGTGGAGGTGGTGCTCTGTAATTCGAACCCCGCCACCATCATGACTGATAAAGATATAGCAGATCA
>JAILDZ010000066.1 GCA_024688505.1 Lachnospiraceae bacterium | reverse complement strand
TATATATTCACTAGCATCCATGCCGAAATTCACATTAGCAAAGCTTACCGGGCTATATTGAAGCGCACCGTCTTCATCCACCGGCTGAAGTGTGACCTGCGTTGCTCCCAGGTCATATGACGCAGAAGACCGCAGATTATAATAATCACCTGTGTTCCTGTATCCTGTAGCTCTGGCTGTGAGTGTGGTGGCTGCTGTGCCATCCACTGCCGCCTGGAAGGTGAATGACTGCAATGTGCTGGCCGCCACAGCCATGGCGGTCTGCCCTACAGCGCTTCCGCTTGGCACTGCCAGCTCTCCGTCATAGGCCTCCACTTCCTCCACTCCGCTCACCAGGGCGTTGAGATCCGCGTTGCTGGTGGTGAGGATGGTGGTCAGCGCCAGTACCAGCGCCAGTGTCCTTTTCTTCCATGAAGCCATTATTTCTTTTCTCATACTCATGTGACCCCTTTCTGAGTATATGATTACGATAAGTCCTTTTATTCAGCCAAAATCTCGTCGATTACCGATATCATGTCTTCTTCTGATATCGTTCCTTCGCTATCTTCGAAGTATTTTTCATCTATTTCGTGTATGACCACATCGCCATATGAATCATGCTCATACCTGCATGCGTCAATAAAGTCTTCTCCCAGAAGTGCTACCGTTCGTTTATTTTCTATTATCATGTAATATCTAAAGGCCGGTATTATCACGTCACCCATTCGAAAATTGTTTGCGGACACCAAATATCCCACAAATGTTCCACCTGAAGCCGACGTGAACTCCTTCTTTTTTACTTTCCGCAAATCCAAGCTGCTTACTATCTTTTTCTGTACGTCATCGGAAATACTTCCGTAATAGACCTCAGATGAAATAACAGTATTTATAGCACCTGTATCGAACTTAAGCTGGACTCCCAACGATCCGCTTTTCGCTACTATCCAATATCCTGGAACGCCTTTTTGCTTTTTTGCATGAATGCCCAACTTAGTCAATGGCGTTTACCTCTTCCTTGCCGGGACTGACCAAACAGATATTTTCTCCGTCCCTTGCCATCTTGTGCAAAAAAGCCGAATCCTCTTTGTTATCAGAATAGGCTATGATCTCTACGTCTTCTCCACCCAGTTCGCGGCCAACCGTCACTCTTCCCAGATGTTCGAACATCCAATCTGTGATCTTGGTGATAAGCTGACCTTTTTCGCAATAAACTATCGTTCCGCTCGTAGTAGTCATAATACTTACCCCTTTCCTTCAGATAACACAAATAGCCCGAAATCGGGTCTTTTTGACATAAAATGTCCCTAGAAAGACCCTCTTCAGGTTTTATATCGGTTGTCTTATGTTTAAACTTAACCTTATTTTATAAAAAATTTCGGATAATTTCTACTATGATTTATACGGCTCTGTCCGGGACGTGGCGAAGAGCGTCAATGCTCACGCATTCACGATCTTTCCCGTATACAGCTGATAGTACTTTCCGCCCTCTGCTATGAGCTCTTCATGGGTGCCGCGCTCTATGATCCGGCCCTGGTCCAGCACCATGATACAGTCTGCATTCCTGATGGTGGAGAGTCTGTGGGCTATGACAAAAGTGGTCCGCCCTGCCATGAGCTTGTCCATGCCATCCTGTACTATCCGCTCTGTACGTGTGTCAATGGAACTGGTGGCTTCATCCAATATCAGCACCGGCGGGTCTGCTATGGCGGCCCTTGCTATGGCAAGGAGCTGCCTCTGTCCCTGAGACAGATTTCCTCCGTCCCCCGTCAGCACCGTATCGTACCCATCCGGCAGTCTCTTTATGAATCCATGAGCATTTGCCAGTTTTGCCGCAGCCTTCACTTCCTCATCCGTGGCATTCAGCTTTCCGTATCTGATGTTTTCTGCCACTGTTCCGGTGAAGAGATGGGTGTCCTGCAACACTATTCCCAGTGATCTGCGGAGGTCAGCCTTCTTTATCTTGTTGACGTTTATGCCGTCATATCGGATCTTTCCGTCCTGTATGTCATAGAACCTGTTTATAAGGTTCGTGATGGTGGTCTTTCCTGCTCCGGTAGCCCCCACGAAGGCTATCTTCTGCCCGGGCTCCGCAAACATCTTTATGTTATGGAGCACCATCTTTTCCTCGTTATATCCGAAGTCCACATCGTCGAAGACCACTTCTCCCATGAGTTTCTGGTATGTGGTGGTGCCTTCCGCTTTATGGTAATGCTTCCACGCCCACATTCCGGTGTGTTCTGCCACTTCTTTGATCTCGCCGTTCTCTTCTGCAGCATTAACAAGCATCACATAGCCGTCATCCGTCTCCGGTGCCTCGTCTATGATGGCAAAGATCCTCTCCGCACCCGCCATGGCCTGCACTATGAAGTTCAGCTGCTGGCTCACCTGGTTTATGGGCATATTGAAGCTGCGGTTAAAAGTGAGGAAGGATGCCAGTCCGCCAAGGGTGAAGCCGCCGGCCCCGTAGAGTGCCAGGGCCCCACCGAATACTGCGCAGAGCACATAGCTTATGTTTCCTATCTGTGCGTTCACCGGCATCAGCACATTGGCATATTTATTTGCATGAAATGCGCTGTCATAGAGCCTGTCGTTAAGCTCCGTGAATTTCTCCAGTGTCTCTTCCTCGTGATTAAAGACCTTCACCACCTTCTGGCCCTTCATCATCTCTTCGATGTTTCCATTTATGGTTCCAAGGTCCTGTTGCTGTTTGATAAAGTACTTTCCCGACTGTCCCGCGATCCGTGCAGTGGCAAAAAGCATCACCGCCACCATAAAGAGGGTGAGTACAGTTAAGGGTATATTTAACATTACCATGGATATCAGCACCGTCACTATGGTAAAGGCACTGTTTACGAACTGTGGCACGCTTTGGCTTATCATCTGACGAAGGGCATCTATATCATTGGTATAGATACTCATGATATCCCCATGGGCATGTGTGTCGAAATACTTGATGGGCAGGTCCTCCATATGGTTAAAGATCTCCACACGAAGCTTCCTCAGGGCCCCCTGGCTGGCATACATCATGATAAATGCCTGGACCAGGGCTGCGCATATTCCCACGATGTAAAATGCCGCTACGCGCAATATGGCGTGGAGAAGGGGACCGAAATCCGTGCTTCCCTCGGCCACCATGGGGGTCACATAGTCATCTATCAGGGTACGCATAAAAAGCGTTCCCTGCACGTTAGCAAGCACGCTCACTATGATGCACACAAACATCAATGTAAAATGTATGGGATAGTTCTTGAAAAGAAAAGCAAACAGGCGCTTCATGGTGCCCTTAGCGTTCCTGAAGTCTTCCCGTGTCATTCTTTTCTGACTTCTGGGTCTTGCCATGTCACGCTTCCTCCTTTTCGTCAAAATCTCCGCTGCCGCCGGTCTGGGATTCAAATACATCCCTGTATATGTCATTTGTCTTTAAGAGTTCTTCATGGGACGCAAAACCGTTTATGCGGCCGTCGTCCATGACGATTATCCCGCTTTATCATATGCTTTTGCTACTTCCACCGGATCTCCGGCATCCTTTAGGTCCACAAAGTTAACGCCTTTTACGACCCGTTGGTCC
>JAILDZ010000055.1 GCA_024688505.1 Lachnospiraceae bacterium | reverse complement strand
ATCCGGAATGTGGAACCATGCATACTGTGTAATCACCGGAATCTATGGACTTGATATAGATCATACCATCCTTATCATCATCCTTATACTCAGTACCCTTAAGATCCTGAACTGCCTTTCCGTACACAGCCATGTCGTCCTGTTTCTTAAGGAGGTAATAGTCCTTTATGGTGATGGCATGTCCTGTAGCTGCATTTATGATGCCCACCAGGCTTTCGTTTGTCTTATTTGCCACGCTGCCTGTGGTCTCTTCAGCCTTAACCGTGCCGGCTGCAAAGAGCTTCTTTATACCGTCAAAGAGGGATACGCTTTCTTTCTCCTCGGCTTTCTCCTCAGTCTTTTCATCGGACTTTTCTTCATCTGCAGGCTCTTCCTTTTCGGCCGGATCTGCATTAAGTTCGGACTCGTCCACTGTGAACTTTGCCACCAGCTGCTTCAGCTCGCTCTTAGCCTTATCCGCATCATTTCCGTTCTTGTCCATGATCTCTTCAAAGGATTTCTGGAGTTCCGGCGTATAGAACAGTCCGGAGATTGCTGCACTGTCCAGCGCTTCCAGATATTTTTCGTCTGTTTCAAGAGTTTCCTGGGCCTCTGCCAGTGATTCGGTGCTGCCGGGCTTCACCAGCTTCACTGCGAATTCCTCGCCTGTGATCTTTTCATCCTTATCATCGGTGAAGTACAGGGTCAGATCCTTTTCGATGGAGTCTCCGGTCACATTCACTTCTTTAAATTCCGGGATCACCATGCTGTCCTTCGGCGCTGCCGCCACCACTTCAGCAGGAGTCTCCTCGATCGCTGCGGGAGTTTCCACTGCCACTTCTTCAGCGGGACGAAGGGCCGTGAATGCTGCCACGCCTCCGATAGCTGCTGCTGCAAGGACTGTCACTGCAGTAGCTGCTGCCACCACCTTCTGTTGGGTGCTCCAGCGGCCAATGGTGCCGATTATCTTTCCGAAGCCTCTTTCTTCCTCGTAGTACTCTTCGTCTTCGTTCAGATCCAGGATCTCCAGATCCTCGTCATAGTCTTCCTCGTACTCGTCGTACTCTTCGTCATACTCGTCCTCGTATTCCTCGGCTTCGTATTCCTCATCATCGTACTCATCTTCGTACTCGTCATCGTACTCTTCTGCTTCGTCGATCTCGTTTAAGTCAAGGATCTCATCTCCATCCTCGTCGTACTCGCCGTCTTCGTATTCATCGTACTCTTCATACTCGTCGTAGTACTCCTCCTCATCGCGATTTCTTCTGAACAGGTTTTTTAGAAACATCTTTCCTCTCCTTCTAGCTGCAAAAATCTTCTATCTGCCTCTTCATGCAGTCTTCCACATTGTTACCCTGAAGATATGTATATGTCCATTCGGCTATCTTTTCCATAGCTGTGTCCATATCCCATCTTTGATTCCATTTAAATGTGCTCTTTATCTTGGCACAATCCAATCTCCGCAGGGGCTCCTTCGGTTCCCCGTTTCCCGGTATCACTTTCCATGACAGGTCATCCCCGGAGATCTTGTTCCATTTTTCACAGAATGATGTGGCCATATCCCCGATCTCTCTGGAGTTATCATCATCGGGTCCCACATTATATGTACCTTCGTAATTCTTATCCTGATACTGCTTTTCAGCTATCATGAGATATGCATATACCACATCCGCCACATGCTGGCATGATATCAGCTCCTTAGGATCGTCTATGCCTATCTCTGCCCGCCCCTCTTCAAGGACCATGAGTCTGTCTCTGGCAAAGGATCCGTCTCCTATCACATCACCTGTCCTGCAGGTGGTGATTGCAGGATAATCCTTGAAGAAACACCTCTGATACATTCCTGTCAAAAGTTCCGAACAGGATTTGGAATTACCGTAGGGGTCATATCCGTTTAATACTTCATTTTCTCTGTATCCAAAGGACCAGGTCTTTTCCTGGTACACCTTGTCCGTGGTGACATTGATAAAAGATCTCACCGATGGTGTGGACCTGATGCAGTCCAGCACGTTAACCGTCCCCATCACATTCACACTGTAGGTCTCCGCCGGATCTTCATAGGCACTCTCCGCATCCTGCTGGGATGCCATATGGAAAACTATCTCCGGCTTCGCCTCGGAGAACACCTTCTTCAGCTTCTCCATATCGCGTATGTCGCCCTCCACATGGTTTATCCTTTCCCGAAGATTTATCAGGTTAAAGGTGGAGAGTTCTTTTACCGGAAGAGAATAGCCTGTGATTTCCGCCCCTGCCATAAGGAGCATCTCACACATCCAGCTTCCTTTGAATCCGGTATGTCCGGTGATGAGCACCCTCTTTCCTTTATAGAAGGAAAGGTCTATGGGCTTTCTTTCATACACCAGCTCCGCTTCAATATTTCTGCCTACAAATGATACAGTCTGCATATCTCATCCCCTATCTTTTCCCAGGAACGGGAAGTAACAGTTTCCGTAAAGTGGGCTTCAAGTCTTTCCCTTAGGCTGCTATCATTTACTATACTTTCCACTGCCGCTGCTCCGGCATCTATATCGTCTTTATCATAGACAAGAGCATTATAGTCATGTCTTATGTATTCTTTGTTTCCGTCATTCTGCACACAAACCACGAATCCACCTGTGGCCATCATCTCAAGGGGCGGGTATGAAAAACTCTCCAGATAGCTGGACTTCACCAGGATGTCACAGTCTTCGTATATCCTGCCCACTTCGCTGTAGGGTACCTTATGGAAGAATTTATCCACTCTGTACCAGTCTTTAGCTTCACCGCTGTAGGAAAGATACCACACTTCGTATTTGGCGGGATCCAGCTTTTCCACTATCTTAAAGCTTTCGTCCACACCCTTATATGCATAGAAGCTGTCTCCCTCGATGAGTATCCGGACCTTTTTATCCGGGGAAAATTCCCGCTTCTTATAATTAAAGTTCGAAAGATCGATACCGTTCGGAGCATATGCTGCTTCCTTTTGGAATTTATCTCTCAACCATTCCCGGCACCATCCTGAAATGGTCACATATTCTATATCGTCTCCGAGAGAATATGTGCGGTTTGCAAGGGGGCGAAGGGACAGGTTTATGGGATACAGGTTTGTTTCAAAGCCCTGCACCAGATAGAACTTTTCGCCTATCCTGCCATGGTGCTCCAGAAACTCCGTTGTGCTCCAGAATGTGGCTATGGCTTTATCAAAATATGCATCTATAGTGTCCTTATGCCATTTCACCAC
>JAILDZ010000232.1 GCA_024688505.1 Lachnospiraceae bacterium | reverse complement strand
CTCTCATACATGGGCTTGCCATCGATAAACAGACAGGGAACCTGCTCCATTCCGCCTTCTTTTATCAAACGTTCCCTATCTGCTGAGCTTTCATGAATGTCGTGCATTTCAATATCAGTTCTGCCTTCGTTTTTGATCTCATTCATCACCCTCTGACAATAGGGGCAGGTATTAAATTTGAATAACTCCAGTTTCATAAGTACCTCCTTACAATTGCTTTGATACATTGCTTTAATACGTTGCTTTAATACGTTGCCTTAATACGTTGCCTTAATACGTTGCCTTAATACATTGCCTTAATACATTGCCTTAATACATTGCCTTTATACATTGCCTTTATGATGGCCTGCCTCAGAAATTGCCCCCGTTCCAGCCCCAATCCATACTGGGAGCATATTTGATATACATATGATCCGGTGCTATTCCAAGCACCTCCCCATAGATCTTTGTCAGCTCCGCAGTCATCTTTTCAAAGGCTGCCTTATTCCCGCCACCGTAGAGACGCACCTCGATGAAAGCCATGGGTTCACTGCTATCCCCCCGGAAATAAAGATGATACTCGTCCTGGAAGCCTGCCATCAGTCACTGCTCGCTTTTGCCGGGAATAATAGAGATTGCCTCTCCCAAACGACTCTTTAATTCAATCTCCTGTTCCTTAGACACTTTCACACTCACTTTGGAATCAATAAATGGCATCTCTTTTCTCCTCTCTTTTACATTAACATCTTATTCCTGCACTTTTATACCTACACTTTTATATCTACACTTTTATATTCCTGCTTTTACACTTTGCCTTTAGGCCACATCGATTGCTGCTTTAAAAACCGGCCGGGCCAAATACTTATTCCCCCTTTTTCGCATCTTCCTTATCTTCCACAAATTCCACCTTCATGCTGGCCAGTCTTCCCATGCGTATCTTTTCCTCCCTGTAATCCTTCTTCTCGATAAAGAGATATCTTACCAAAGCATCTGCAAACAGCCAGAATATGACATAGAAAAATTCCAAGGGCACATCCTCGATCAGCCTTCTTGCAAATCCCAGGATGATCGCCGACACAATGGTCGCCAACACAAGGAAGCTGAATCTGCGTTTTCTGATCTCATTTTCCTCCTCGCATCTTCCCAGTATATAGGCCATTTCATCCGAGATTGTTTCAGTAATAAGATTTTTTTCTTCAGAACTGAATTTCGGGCCGTATATTTCCAGTATCACCGGATACTCCGGCGGTATACACTCCACATATCCCATGATAAACTCCAAAAATTCCGCATCCAGCGAGAAAAATCCATCCATGCTGAACTTACTGATAATATCCTCCATCCCCCCAACTTTACAGGGAATATAGGCCGTATCATTCTCCAGGATATCCTTCTGCAGCCTCTTTTCCAAATGGGACTTTTTCTGCAGAAACTGCTGTTTATTCTTATATTTTTTGATCTCGTTAATATCCATGCCAATCCTCCGGCCAAATTCCCAAGAGTAGTCTGCCCTACTATCAATCATTTTATCATATTCTTCTGTTAAAACACAGATTTTCGGATTCTTTTTACTCTTCGCGTTCAGGTATCGGGATTGCGTAATAGACGCCTCAATCATTCCATTTCAGAATCACATAATGGTGACTGCATGATGCATCCCCGAAATCACATAATGGCGGCTGCATGTTTCATGTCATGCCTACTTGCGGAACACTTCTGTAAATGTTAACATGGATATGCAGCATTGTCATATCAAGCAAGCAAGGAGGTGTCCATATGAGTAATCTCATCATTTCTGCCCTGACCGCACTGGTCCTCTCCCTCAGCACACTGGGAACTGCTTCACAAGTTGAGACCACACCACCTTCCAACATTTTGAAGGAGATCATCGATCATAATTCTGTTGAATCCCTTGTGGCAAAATACGGCAGATTCACTACAACCTATCGTTTCCATTTTGCAGACGGAACCGTCGAAGATAGGATCATGTATTATTCAGCCGATCGGTTTGGGGATATTGCCAGGGACAATACCTTTATAGACGATAAGGGCGATGTCTATGGTTATATGGGTAAAAAAAACTGCATGTATCATGTTCTTTTTGTGGATGACAGTTATGAAACCTATATTCAAAAAAATAGATTGAATAATGCTTATGAGTATGATGATTCTGAAAAGATCCTATCTTTTAAGGAACAAGATGGTCTTTGGGTCATAGAAACCAACATGGATGTAACTTCTGAAACAGCCGTAAATACATTGACTTCGGGAATCGATCCTGAAATGGTGGATTCTTTCTTCACAGTATATACTGTGGAACCCGCCACCCTGGAAATCCTGAAAGTTGATAGTTATATTGTGCGTAGAGGAAAGAAAACCCTGGATACTGAGATAATCTTAAACAGAAATTGTGATGAATATTTTCCTGATCCAAAAATCATTGACGGGGTCTTCGGAGGAGATCAGTGTACCTGCACTGTGATCACGGATGCAGGCACACCTATGGAAAAGGCCTATACCCAAACAGTCGCCAAAGGGAATTGTATAGTTGTATACGGCGGAGATAACTTCAGTGATAAGACAATCTATCTGGATCCCGCTTGCACTATCAAAGTTGAGCCTTACGAGATACTTACCAAGGATGTGGTATATTACCTGAAACGATAAAAAGATAAAACGGCCCCGTTTTTAAGTATCATCTTCCCGTATAATCTTATAGAGTGACTCGTGATCTTCCTCTTTCCGGGCTCTTTTATCATGTTGATGAACCACCCCGGAGAGAGGAAAAAATTCTTTTTAAAAAAATTCATCATTTCAAATTTTTCATTTTTTAAGTTTTTTGTTGACAGCCCTGTAAAAATGAGGTAAAATATTCAAATAATTTTTGCCATTTATGTTGCAGGTGTGAAATTCCGGGCAAAAGAACAGAACTTATTAACTAAGAATGTCAAAGCAGAAGAGAGTAACCAATTAACAGGAAATGTCAGCTCGTAAGGGTAAATCACAGTTAATCAGGGCAATAG
>JAILDZ010000050.1 GCA_024688505.1 Lachnospiraceae bacterium | reverse complement strand
GCGCCGATACCTGTGGCAAGCGGGCTTCCGTTATTGCTGCTGTAGAATGAATAGAGGAGCTCTCCCTCTTCTGAAATGAGGGCCAGTTTCGTGGTGGTGGAGCCTGCATCTATTCCGAGATATGCATTGCCGTGATATGTGGAAAGATCCCCGGTCTTCACATGGGATCTGCTGTGCCTCTCACTGAACTCTTTATATGCCGCTTCATCCTTAAAGAGAGGCTCAAGCCTTGCCACTTCAAATTCCATATGTATCTCTTCGGACAGATTATCCTTTATCTCCGAGAGCATCATATGTACTCTCTTTTCTTTGGAACCGGAGAAGGACTCATCGGTATTAAGTGCGGAGCCTATGGCCGCAAAAAGATGGGAATTCTGCGGCACTATGGCATGCTCGCTGTCCAGCTTCAATGTGCGGATAAACGCTTCTCTTAGCTGATCCAGAAAATGGAGCGGGCCTCCTAAAAATGCCACATGGCCTCTTATGGGCTTTCCGCAGGCCAGACCGGAAATGGTCTGATTCACCACTGCCTGGAAGATGGATGCAGACAGGTCTTCCTTCGTAGCTCCTTCATTGATAAGGGGCTGGATATCCGTCTTTGCAAACACTCCGCATCTGGCCGCTATGGGATATATGGCTTTAAAATCCTTTGCATATACATTAAGCCCCGATGCATCTGTCTGAATGAGAGCAGCCATCTGATCTATAAAGGAGCCGGTACCTCCGGCACATATGCCGTTCATGCGCTGCTCCACATTTCCGTTTTCAAAATAGATGATCTTTGCGTCCTCGCCTCCCAGCTCTATGGCCACATCGGTCTGAGGTGCATAGTGAGTGAGAGCCGTGGCCACAGCCACCACTTCCTGATTAAAAGGGATACCCAGGTGTTTAGCCAGCGTCAGTCCTCCGGATCCTGTGATCATGGGCGACACTTCCACATCTCCTGCTATATCATGTGCCTTTTCTATAAGGTCTCGAAGAGTCTCTCTTATATTTGCAAAATGCCTTTCGTAGTCTGAGAAGATAAGTGCATTATTCTCATCAAGGAGTGCCACTTTCACCGTGGTGGATCCTATGTCTATACCCAGCTTATACATATTCTCTCCCATAAAAAATTTCCTCCGATTCAAATCGGAGGAAATTATATGTCAGTATCTGTTTTATGACAATAAAATCGGTGAAAAGTTTATACTTTTTTTATATTTACCTGCGGGTATCATCCGGCAAAAAGCCTGCTCGGCACAAAAGTCCTGCGCGGTCTTTTTACCGTATGATACAGGGCTTATAAAGTATACTTTAACAGGTCGGACTTGATGGTGTCTGAATACTGATTCAGGTCCTCGGATATATTTGATACCCGGGCTGTCTCTGCCTCCAGTCTCTCGCTCTCTTCCACGATGGTATCGCTTAAGTTCAGGATCTCTGCAATAGTGGATGCCTGCTCTTCTGTGGTGGCAGCATTATTTGATGCCACTTCGTTGATACGGCTGATACCGTTTGCGATCTCCACGATGCCGTCTGTAGCCTTTGCCACTTCGTCATATATGAGGTTAAAGGACTTATTGGCATTACCCACACCGGTCATACATGCTTCCATGTCTTCCAGACATATATCTGCCTTTTCATTGATGTCTTCAATGTTCTTTGTGATAGTGCTGATTATTTACCGAATTGTTCATCAAATATAAAAGCATGTTGCGAGCAGCATGCTCGCGCCGAGCGCGGTTGCATTTATGCAACATAAACCCTACGCGCGAGTGCGCATCCATAGCGGAGCGGTTTTTGTTTAATAGGAAATTCGGAGGAATTTCCTATTAAACAAAAAAACGGAACCTTTCGGTCCCGTTCTTAATAGTTCTTTTATTTTGCAAGCAACATCATAAGTTTATTAGATCTCTGTATGAATGATGTCATCTCTTCCGGCTTAAGAGGCTTATTTGCCAGAGATGCAAGGTCATACAGCTGATGGCAGAAGTCATCCACATGCTCGCTTTCAGGATTATCAAGGATGTACTGAACCAGTTCATTATTGGCATTCAGGATCAGAGTCTCGTCTGCACCGAAGAGATCCGGATCCATGCCTCCCATGCCGCCCATACTGTACATTCTCATCATATCCTGCATACGGCGTCCCTCCTCGGAGAGAGTGATCATGGATGATACATCCTTATTCTTAAGCTTCTCCACCTTCACTGTGAGCTTGTCCTTGGAAAGAGCTTTCTTAAATACGCCGGAAAGCTTTTCTTCCGTATCCTTAAGCTCATCTTCTGCTGTTTCTTCCACCATGCTTTCCGTAAGGTCCGCATCTATACGCAGGAACCGGTATGTGGGGTTTCTCTGCTCCAGCTGTGTGATGAAAGAAGTGTCTATGTTATGGTCCAGGATCACAGCATTCATATTCTGCTCTTTGAACATATTGATATACTGTCCCTGCTGTTCCTTATTGGTGACGTAATATACCTTCTTACGCTCGTCCTTTTCGTCTTCCATCCGGTCGGGAGCATCTTCATCCTTCTTATCATCCACGACCTCGGCTTCCACCTTCTCGCCGTTTTCATCCTTGGCTTCTCCGGCTTCATCCTTCTTCTCTTCTTCTTTCTTCAGAAGCTCCGGAAGTGTGGTATAAGCATCGTTTATATCCTTAAAGAGGATATAGTCGTTCATTCTGTCACAGAACTTAGTGTCCTTCAGGCAGCCATACTTGATGAAGGGGCTGATGTCATCCCAATATTTCTCATAGTTTTCCTTATCAGTCTTACACATTCCGGTGAGCTTGTCAGCCACCTTCTTCGTGATGTATTCGGAGATCTTATTCACAAATCCGTCATTCTGAAGCGCGGAACGTGACACATTAAGGGGCAGATCCGGGCAGTCGATGACACCCTTAAGCAGCATCAGAAACTCAGGAATGACCTCTTTAATATTATCAGCGATAAACACCTGGTTATTATAGAGCTTTATTGTTCCCTCGATGGAGTCATACTCTGTATTGATCTTTGGGAAGTAGAGTATACCCTTTAAGTTAAAGGGATAGTCCATATTAAGGTGGATCCAGAACAGGGGCTCTTTAAAGTCCATAAATACTTTACGGTAGAACTCCTTATACTCCTCGTCCTTGCACTCGCTGGGCGTCTTGGTCCAAAGAGGTGCTGTATCGTTAAGGGGTACAGGACGCTTCACTATCTTCAGCTTGTCTTTTGCAGGAGAAACTTCCACGGTCTCTTTGGTACCGTCTTCTTTTTCCTTCTCTTCTGTCTTAGCATCCTCGTGGATCTCTTCCACTACTATGTCAGTATCCTTCTTGTCTTCCTTATCGATGGTCTCATACTGCGTCTCTGCGCCCTTCTTTGTGAGATATATCTCTGTGGGCATGAAAGAACAGTATTTCTCAATGATCTCGCGGATCCTGTATTCATTGGCAAACTCCAGACAGTCCTCATTCAGGTGAAGGGTGATGGTGGTACCCACTTCCTTTCTGTCGCCGTCAGTCATGTCAAATTCCGTACCGCCGTCACAAGTCCAGTGTACCGGTGTAGCATCTTTCTGATATGAAAGGGTGTCAATATCCACAGAATCTGCCACCATGAATGCTGAATAGAATCCCAGTCCGAAATGTCCTATGATCTGGTCTTCATTGGCCTTGTCCTTATATTTCTCAAGGAAATCCGTGGCGCCGGAAAAAGCGATCTGGTTAATATACTCATCCACCTCCTCGGCTGTCATTCCAAGACCGTTATCCGTGAAAGTGAGAGTCTTATCTTCGGGGCTCACCTCCACATCGATCTTTGCCTTATAGTCTGCGGGAGTCTCATATTCTCCCATCATCTCCAGCTTTTTAAGCTTTGTGATGGCATCACATCCATTGGATATGAGCTCTCTTACAAATATGTCATGGTCTGAATACAACCATTTTTTTATCACCGGAAAGATGTTTTCACTGGTGATGGAAAGGCTTCCATGTTTGTTACTCATTAATATCACTCCTTTTGTATATTGCGGTATATACCGCTTTTTTTACCCAAAGGCTAGTTTAATACCGCCCATCTTAAAAGTCAATAAAAAATTAGCACTCTTTTGACATGAGTGCTAACAATTCTTGTTTTTTGTATTTTATTCATAAAAACGCAGACAAAAAAAGGAGAGGCCAAAACCTCTCCTTAAATGTTTTTCTTTTATTTGATAAGATTAGAAGAGATTCATCTCTCCCTGGATCTCATCGTTTACTACATAGTAAACTTTATTCTCTGCAGCCTTCACATAGATGTTGATAGACTTAACAGAAACTCTCTTATGTGTCTCTTTGAAATGTGTCTTTGCCTGAGCCTCTACATCTGCAAATGTCTTGGAGTTTCCGTAGTTATCCTGAAGATATACATTGGAGATAACAGCTGTCTTCTTTGATGTAGCTGCCTTCTTAGCTGTGGTAGCAGCTTTCTTTGCTGTAGCTGTAGCCTTCTTAGCGGTAGCTGTTGCTGTCTTCTTTGCTGCTGTAGCTTTCTTTGTAGCTGTCTTCTTTGCTGCTGTTGCTTTCTTCTTAGCTGTGGTGGTAGCTTTCTTAACCTCTGCTGTAGCCTTCTCTGCTGTCTTCTTAACTTCTGCTACTACCTTCTCGCCCTCAGTTTTGCCTGCCTGAAGGATCTCAGATGCTGCCTTCTTAACATCTTCGCTCTTAGTTGCCATTCTTCTTCTCTCCTCCCTCAAAATGAAATAAGAATTACACTAAAAAATATCAATGTCGATTATAACTCAAAAAAATAATAATGCAAGTTTTAAACTACAAAAAACTCTTTATACCAGATCAAAAACATATAGATGGTCCAGATTTTTCTGCTGTTATCTTTCTTGCCATTCTTATGTTCATCCAGGTATTTTACTATCTCTTCCGTCTTGAAAAACTGCGCAGCATAATCACTTGTAAATGCTTTTTTTACGATGTCATAATACTTGTCTTCCCTTAACCAGATGCGAATGGGAACAGGGAATCCCAGCTTCTTTTTTTCTGCTACCATGTCCGGAAGATAACGATGTGCAGCTCTTCTCATAGCCCACTTCGTGTTCGAATCATTCACCTTATATTTAGTGGGAATGGTGGATGCGAGTTTGAATACTTCTTTATCGAGAAACGGCACACGGACCTCAAGGGAATTTGCCATGCTCATCTTATCCGCCTTTAAGAGAATGTCTCCTATGAGCCAGAAATTCACATCGATATACTGCATCTTTGTCACATCATCCAGATGCTTCACCTTCTCATAGTACGGTGCTGTGAGTTCTTTATGATCATACTTTCCCGTAGGTTTTTTAAGGATCTTTTCTCTTTCCTTTTCCGTGAACATGAAAGCATTTCCGATGAATCTTTCTTCCACGGATTTCGATCCGCGGATGACAAAATTCTTTCCCTTGAATGAGAATGGAAGTGCCTCCATGACATTTGCCGCAGCTTTACGAAGACCCTTCGGGAGTTTCTGATATCCTGCCAGTGAGAACGGCTCATGATATATATTATATCCGCCGAAAAACTCGTCTGCGCCCTCTCCGGAGAGTGCCACCTTCACATGCTTTGCTGCGGTGTTGCTGACGAAATAGAGCGCTATGGCTGATGGATCTGCCAGAGGCTCATCCATGTGATACTGGATCTTCGGGAGAGTGTCCCAATACTCCTCAGTGGTGATAAGCTTACTGTAATTAT
>JAILDZ010000118.1 GCA_024688505.1 Lachnospiraceae bacterium | reverse complement strand
ACTCATCAGCGTACATGAATCTATGAAATCCATTCGTCCTTCCACTATTGCCTTCTCATGTGCTTCAAGGATATCTTTCAGCCTAAAACTTTGCGGTGCTTTCGCCAGACGTGACGCCTTTCTCTCAGGGACTCTGTCTATGACGCCGTTTTCGGAATTCACTTCCAGTATGGTTTCCGTAACGAGGCCAGTGGTTATGGCAGAGCCGTTATTATTGACACTTTTGATGTTCTCCGTAATGAGATTTTCGGTTATCATCGGTCGCACACCATCATGTATCAGTACTATGCTATCCTCATAATTGTCGCCGACCAGTTCTTTTGCTGCACAAAGTCCATTATAAATAGACTGTTGTCCCGTTGATCCTCCCGGCACGACAGCCTTCACTTTTTCGATATGATATTCTTTGATGAGATTATTGAGATGATCTATCCATCCATCGATGCATGAAATGACAATAGCATCTATCATAGGATGCCCGGAAAAGTGTTCCAGTGTGTGGATGATGATAGGCTTTTTATACAGCTCTAAGAACTGTTTCGGACGTTCTTTACTACGCATTCGTGTGCCGGCACCGCCGGCAAATATCACTGCAATATTCATATCATAACTCCGGTTCTATCAGCTTTAGTTCTGATAATGTCAGATGCGGTTCTCTCTCACTCTCCGGTGGCAGCTTCATATAGTCGCCATATCCTGGCTTAAGATACTTATCGTACTGTTTGAAAATAGGAAACATCCTTCCTTCGAATTCGTGATCTATCATTTCGTCAAAGCAGTCACGCCATCTTCCATATCTCATATTGGCAGGGTAATAGTACGTATAATGGCTGACGAGCTCCGTCCTTTTTGTGCCGGCATTCCTGATCAGGTGATTTCGCATCCTGAAGATGTCCTCTCGCTTCACCTTTGCCATACACTTATAGATGTATCTGATCACAGGATTATTTTCTTCGTATTGTCCCACCTCTGAATACATGAGTTTCCTAACGATATAGCAACCCAGATGATGAATCCTTCGTTCTATAAATCCATCCGGTACGTTATCCGCCACCATAATGTCTATGAATACGCCACTATGCTGCTTTAATCGCTCTTGCCCCTCTCTTACAAATGCGGTTCCGTTTCGTCTGAGTTTTGCCCAGCCCCAGCGATATCCCGGATCTGTGGTGTAGTCCTGGAGGAAGAAGCGCTCTGTGTCGAGCTCGGTCTTCGCAATCTTTTTGAATTTCTGATACTCTTTTCGGAGCATGATAACATCTATATCATCATCCCATGGGATGAATCCGTTATGACGCACCGCACCCAGGAGTGTGCCTCCGTCCAAAGAATACTTTATGTCATGTTTTCGGCATATGCGGTCGAACTCTATAAGCATCTCGAGTTCCACCAGCTGAAGCTGCCGTAATTCCTCTTTTGATAACGTTATACTCACTGATCATTTTTGATCATCCGCTTCTTCCGGATGACTAATCCTCCATTTATATATATCGGCAGCCTTCCCTTCAGTCTTTACTTCCGACCCAAACATCCCACAGCATAAAGAGGCATTGTCAGGACGCCCTCCGCTTCTCCGAAATTATCTTTCGACAGCTTGATGGCTCGTTTCGGCAAATACTTTTTACAATAATTCTTAAGACTGGTAGATCTCCGATGTCTCCCGGACTTTATCTCTATGGGCTGCAGACCGTATTCATCGCCGTTATCCATGAATAGATCTACCTCCATACTTTCATCCGGCTTATAATAATGGAGTCCATATCCCATTGCAGCCATCTGCTGGACCACGTAATTCTCCGTAACAGCACCCCGGTATATATTCGGTTCTTCGTTTCCTATGAGCCGTCTGCTGATGCCTGACATGTGGCTGAGTATCCCCACATCCGATAGATAAAGCTTATATGCATTTTCATCTTCATACGCTTTTAAAGGAGACTCGGGACGTTCTACATTACTGACTCGATACACCAGTCCTGAAGACTCCAGCCAGTCTATGGCGGTCCTGTAGTCGCGCTTGTTTGCATTCGCTCCTATTTCTCTATATTTAAACTTCGGATTCTCCCGAGCCAACTGTTTCGGCAGGGATTGATACACTTTTCCTATACGAACTCCCTCTGCGGCGCTTATAGTATACTTAGTCATATCTGCTTGATAAGCAGTATAAATGTTGTCGTAAAAGACAGATCCCACCCGAGCTGTGTCTTTTTCTTTCGCTATGTATTCTCCTACAGCCTCCGGCATTCCGCCGATATAAAGATAGTCCTCGAAAAGTCGCATGGCTTTTTCATGCACCCCCATAAGCATAGGTTTACGCTTTTCATAAGACTCAAACATGGCATCCCGCAATATTTCTTCTCCACATGCCACCATAAACTCTTCAAAGTCCATGGGAGTCATATTGTGGATCTCTACTTTTCCTACTGGGAATGAGGCTTCGAATCTATTGATCTTGACGCCCAGCAGGCTGCCTGCACCGATTATTCTGTATGGTTTCTTGTCTTCGCAAAAATACTTAAGCGAAGTGATGGCCCTTTCGCTTCGCTGTATCTCATCCAGCACTATGGTGCAGTTTTCGTCTATATGCCGACCAGCCAGCTGCTCCATATATCGTATAATGGTTTCCGGCTCCAGGCTCCTTTCAAATATCTCTTTGTATTCTTCCTGCTTTTCCAGATTGATATACAGCCAGTCTTTATATTTTTCCTCGCAAAAATGCTGTATGGCCCAGGTTTTTCCCACCTGTCTTGCGCCTACCACCAGCATGGGCTTTCGCTCACTGTTATTATTCCATTCGTCTAATACACTAAAGAATCTACGCCACATGATATACTCCTTTGTGTATGATTATAGATCGGATTTTGAGGAATTACAACTTTCTCGTGTGATTTTTTTTGAAAAGTTTCAACTTTTTCGTGCGATTTCCATGAGACTTTTCATTTTTTCTCATCAATTTCAATAAACGTTGCAAAAAACTTCTCCATCACCCGCCTGCTGCCTGTGGTGACACGGATATAGTCCTTAAGAGTCGGATTACCGTAGGCATGAATGAGGATCTTCTTTTCATAAAGATCTGATTCCACATCACGGGGGGCTCTGTGCGACTTTATCAGCACGTAGTTTCCTGCACATTTGATATGCTCGTATCCGGCCTTCGAAAGCTCTGCGCATAGGTAGTCCTTCCCCTCTCTTTCAGAAGCTGTCAATTCTTCTATGATTTCCGGTCTATCAAGCAGGGCCTCGCCAAAAAGCAGTGCTACCGCATTCACATCAAATGACAATTGTCCGTTTCTGAGATAATGGATGATATCCGGATGGGCTATGGCCACTCCGAGGCGGAGAGCCGGTATGGAAAAAAGTTTGGAGAAGGTGCGAGTTACTATGACATTCTTATGAGAAAGTGCAGACCGCACCGAACTTTCAGGACAAAAATAGTGGTACGCCTCATCCACCATAAGGATGGCTCCCACTTCTTCCGCACGAGCGCGTATCTTCTCTATATCTTCATCAGAATACACATTTCCAACCGGATTGGCCGGATTTACCAGCACAACTACTCGGGTGTTCTCAGTGATGGCACCGAGGATTTTCCCTGTATCTATGGACAGGTCTTCCTCATATGGCACTGCCTTATGAATAAGCCCCAGCAAGGAACAATTGATCCTGTACATCTCGAAAGACGGAGTGACTGTCAAGACTTCTTTCCCCGGCTCGCCAAAAGTTTCCAACACGTATCGGATCACCATGTCCGTGCCGTTTGCGATGAAGATATTCGTAGGATCAGCTCCTATATATTCGGCATATTTACGTCTAAACCCTTCCGGTTCGGGATATGTGGAGAGAAACTCCGGTGTGATCTGTTCCCGGAC
>JAILDZ010000062.1 GCA_024688505.1 Lachnospiraceae bacterium | reverse complement strand
TCGGGTGAAAAGAGGAGAAGCGGGAGACGAGCCGGAAGGCGTGATGAAATATCCGGATGTGAAAGCCATCGCATCAGCCATGAATGAATCCACAGGGAGAATGCTGCTTACCACAGGCAGTAAGGAACTTGAGTGTTTCTTTGGCTCCTTGTCGGGCAGCAGGAGAGCGGATGTATTTGTCCGCGTTCTTCCTACTGTAGAGAGCATAGAGCTATGCGAAAAACAGGGCGTGGCATCGGATCATATCATCGCAATGCAGGGTCCCTTCACCGCAGAAATGAATGAGGCCGTAATACGACAGTATGACATAAAGCATCTTATCACAAAAAACAGCGGCTCTGCCGGAGGATACAGGGAAAAACTGGATGCAGCCCGTCACACCGGGACCGGGATCCATGTGGTGGAGCGGCCGGGAGAATCGGACGGCGTCACCGTGGAAGAAGCATACAGGATGGTGGCCGGAAAAAGGGCGGTCTTTTCCATTATAGGCATCGGTATGGGAAATCCGAAAACCATGACCCTGGAAGCGAAAGAGGCCATAGAAGGGGCGGAAGCAGTGTTTGGAGCGGTACGCCTCATAAAGGATCTGAAGAGCCGGGAAAAATACGAGATGTATATGGCTTCGGACATCATTCCCGTGCTGGAAAGAGAAGATATATCAAATGCAGCTGTTATTTTTTCCGGAGACATAGGATTCTACAGCGGAGCCATGGGGATGTATAAGGCACTCAGAGAATGGAAAGAAAGTGCCACCATACGCATGATCCCGGGAGTGTCGTCATTTTCATATCTGGCATCCAGACTGGGAGAGACCTATGATGATGCGTACACCTTCAGCATACACGGGAAAAATATTGAGGAGAACATGGGAGAACTGACGGCTCTGTATGAAAAGAGCGGAAAGGTATATGTCCTCCTTTCGGATGCATCTGATATAAAAGCCATCGCCGAAAAGCTGATAGAAAAAGGGCTGAAAGGAAATGTATATCTGGGGTCCGATCTGTCATACGAGAGCGAGATCATAAGGGAAATGACTTTTGAAAAAGCAGCAGGATACGAGGGGAAGGGCCTGGCCACAGCGCTTATAAAGGATGAATAGGATAGCATCGAAAAGAATACTTATAGGGGCAGTTAAAAGCGGAAGCGGGAAGACCACTCTCACCTGTGCCATTCTTCAGGCACTGAAAAAGAGGGGGCTTCATCCCGTGTCCTTTAAATGCGGACCGGACTATATCGATCCTATGTTTCACAGGGAAGTGCTGGGAATAGACAGCAGAAATCTGGACACATATTTTGCGGGGACGGAGGGAGTGAAGCATATCCTGTCCGAAGCAAAAGAGGATTACGCCGTGATAGAAGGCGTGATGGGCTTATATGACGGGGCCGCTATGGACAGCACAGCAGGATCGGCATATGAAATAGCAAAGACCACAGGCACGCCCATCATCCTTATTGTGGACGCATCCGGTGCCGGACGGACCATTCTTTCCGTGATAAAGGGCATTATTCTGGACGATAATGAACACCTGATAAAGGGTGTGATCCTGAATAAAGCCACTGAAAAAACCTATAGGGCGCTGAAAGAACAGCTTAATGAAGAAGCCTCCATAATAGGATATTTTCCGAAGAATGAGGATCTGGCCATAAAAAGCAGACATCTGGGACTCATTATGCCGGGAGAGATAGAGGACATAAGATCCGGGATAGCTGCAGCAGGCGATATGCTGGAGCAGTCTGTGGATATGCAGAAACTGATACAGATCATGGAAGAAGCATCGGAGGCGGCATGTGAAGATATAGATGCAATGCCGTCTAGGAAAGAGGGAGAGGGGCTCACTCTGGCAGTGGCGAGAGACGAGGCCTTTTGCTTTTATTACAGGGATAACCTGGATCTGTTTAAGGAACTGGGAGTGAAGATAGAATATTTTTCACCCATCCATGACAGTGAGGTCCCGAAGAATGCGGACGGAATGCTTCTGGGAGGCGGATATCCGGAGAATTATCTTAAGGAGCTGAGCGACAATAAATCCATGTTGTCCTCCGTAAAAAGGGTCATAGAAAAAGGCATTCCAAGCCTGGCAGAATGCGGAGGATTCATGTATCTCCACGACGGAATAGAAGACTGTGACGGGAGACTTTATGAGATGGCGGGGATCATACCGGGGAAGTGTGCCCGCACATCCGGGCTGGTGAGATTCGGATATATGTATGTGGATGATGCTGCAGAGCAGATACCGAAGGATGATCTCTATATGAGCCTGGTGGGGATGAAGGGACATGAATTCCATTATTACGACAGCACAGCAAACGGAGACTCTTATACGCTTAAGAAACCGTATATTGAAAAAGAATGGAGGGGAATAGTGACCCGGAGTAACGGCGTGTGGGGATTTCCCCATTTTTATTACAGGTCCTCACCGAACTTTATAATATGTTTCATAAGAAGAATGAAAGAGGTCAGAGCGTGAATAACAGCAGGTTTTTTTCAAATAAAGAATGTGAATACTATCCGTGCCATGAAAGCGGGGAAGACATAAACTGCTTGTTCTGCTATTGCCCGCTGTATCTGTATGAATGTCCGGGAAACTACAGGATAACGGAAAAGGACGGAAAGAAGATAAAAAACTGCCGTGAGTGCACATTTCCTCATGAAAAAGAAAACTTTGAAAAAGTGATTGCAATACTAAAAGGAAAGCCTAAACTGAAAGAGGAAATATTCCGCAGGGAGGATGAATGTCAATGAGCGAGAGAGCGATGCTGGAGATCAAAAACTATTCCAAGTCATATACCGGCGGGAAGAAGGCCGCGGATGACGTAACACTTACAGTAGAAAGCGGCGATATATACGGCTTTATCGGACATAACGGTGCCGGAAAGTCCACTACCATAAGAGCTGTGGTGGGTGTGCTCGACTTCACAGAGGGAGAGATATATATTGACGGGCATTCCGTGAAGGCCGAACCAATGGAGTGTAAGAAAGTGACAGCATATATCCCGGATAACCCCGACCTCTACGAGAATCTGACGGGCATCCAGTATCTGAATTTTGTGGCGGATATTTTTGGTCTCAGCGCCGAGGTGCGGGAGGAACGCATAAAGAAGTATGCGGATACATTCGAGATCACTGATGCACTGGGGGATCTCATTAGTTCGTATTCCCATGGAATGAAGCAGAAGGTGGCCATCATATCGGCCCTCATTCATAAGCCGAAGCTTCTGGTCCTGGATGAGCCCTTTGTGGGACTGGATCCGAAAGCTACATTCACCCTTAAAGAGATCATGCATGAGATGTGTGAGCAAGGGACTGCCATATTCTTTTCCACACATGTGCTGGAGGTGGCGGAGAAATTATGTAATAAGGTGGCCATAATAAAACAGGGAAAGATCATTGCCACAGGCACTATAGAAGAAGTGACGGAGGGACAGTCCCTGGAAGAAGCGTTCCTGGAGGCGGATAATGAAGAATAATATCATCCTGTTAAAAACCCTTCTTCGCTCCACCAGCCTGCATAATACATTTAAATACACAAAAGATAAAAAGAAGAAGAGGAAGGTGGTAGGGAACTATATAGGCCTGATCCTCATCTATGCCATGCTGATGGTATACAGCATAGCTATGTGCGTAGGCTACGGCCTGGTGGGCATAATAGATGCAGCTCCCGCCATGTGCGCGGTGGTCATCAGCACCATGGCGTTTTTCTTCACGGTGTTTAAGACGAACGGATATCTATTCAACTTCAAAGAATACGATATGCTGATGTCTTTGCCGTTTAAAGCATCCACCGTGGCGGGATGTAAGTTTCTTTATATGTATGTAAAAGCATTGCCGTGGTATATCTCCATTTCGCTGGCAATGATGATCGGGTACGGTTTCTTTGCCGCACCGTCTTTACTTTCGTATCCGGTATGGATAATACTCACTTTTTTCCTTCCCATCATACCCATGCTTTTTGCATCATTGATAGGTTTTTTTATAGCAAAGGTGAGCAGCAGGTTTAAAGCAACGAAGTTCATAAGGACCGTGCTTACATTTGCATTCGTTATTCTTTGTTTTACGCTTCGATATATCATAGAGGCTGTATTTAAAGATGATAAAGTGGAGGATACTCTGGAAGATATTTCAGCCAAGGTGGATACAGCCGGTGGGATATATCTACCGATAAGGTGGTTTACTGATGCAGTAACGAGGACAAGTATCATATCAACGATCCTGTTTATCGTTTCCACCGTGATCCTGTTTGCAGTGGTATTCCACCTGGTGGGGAAATCATATAATCAGATAAATTCCGCTCTGAAATCACAGGCCACAAAGAAGAACTATAAGATGACGTCGCAGAAAAAGCGAAACGTTGTGAATGCGGTGGCATTCAAAGAGTTCAAAAGAATGGTCGGATCGCCGCCCTATCTTGTGAATGCGGGAATAGGAGAGATCATGGCAGTACTTCTGGGGATTGTCACGCTTATCATGGGATTTGACAGGATAGTCGCCATTGTGACTCAGAATGCACCCTTTGATTCATCCATACTTCAGCCGGCTATTCCTTTCATAGCCTTTTTCCTAGTGGGAATGGTGGCCACCACCGCTTGCTCACCGTCATTGGAGGGTAAAAACTATTGGATAGTGCAGAGCCTTCCCATAGAGAAAACGACACTCTATCAGGGAAAGATGCTTTTTAATATGTATCTCACGGTTCCGTTTATGGTATTTGCGACCATCTGTATGTGTATTTCGGCAAAAGTGCCTGTACTTGATACGATAATGTATTTGATACTCGCAGTGGCACTGTGTGCATATTCTTCTGCCTGGGGATGTGTATGTGGGATCAAGCATATGCGCTTGGATTGGGAAAACGAGATAGAGGTGATAAAACAGGGAGCGGCTGTGGCCGTATATATGCTTCCGAACATGTTTGTGGTCATGGGGCTTACAGCTCTGGTCATCTATCTCGGCACCTTTATGAATCATGTGCTGATCGCGCTGATATTTATCCTAATATCTTTATTGCTTGCATTCTTAAGTTATCTTAGAGTGATCTCACTGGCAAAAAAGGCATGAAAAGGTTTCTTTAAAAAGTGTTTGACAAGGTAAAGAAAAGTGATATTATGTTAGTCAAATCTAACACAGATTCACAAAATCTAATACAGGAGTTTGAAGAAATGGGTGAAGACAGATTCTTAGAGGTACATGAAGTATATAAGTCATATGGAGAAGGAGAAAGCCGGCAGGAAGTCCTTTCCGGCATGGATTTCAAGGTATCAAAAGGAGAGTTCTGCGTGCTCCTTGGCCCCTCCGGATCCGGAAAGTCCACACTCCTTAATATCATAGGCGGGATCGACAGCGCGGACGACGGATATATAGCCATAGCAGGGGATAAGCTTCGGGACATGGACGAAAAGGCGCTGACCGGGTACAGGAGAAAGCATCTGGGATATGTGTTTCAGTTATATAATCTGATCCCGAACCTCACAGTAAAAGAGAATATCGAGGTGGGTGCATACCTTTCCGATAACCCCCTGGACATCAATGATCTGCTAAAGACCCTCGGTCTCTACGAACACAGACATAAAAGACCGAACCAGCTTTCAGGAGGACAGCAGCAGAGGACATCCATAGGAAGAGCCATAATCAAAAACCCGGATATCCTGCTCTGCGACGAGCCCACCGGTGCGCTGGACTATAACACATCAAAGGAAATACTGAAACTCATAGAGGATGTGAACCGGAAATATCATAACACCGTGATCATGGTGAC
>JAILDZ010000020.1 GCA_024688505.1 Lachnospiraceae bacterium | reverse complement strand
CGAGGTGGACGCGTCTCTGGCACTTGATAAGGCGAAATCTGCCTGCGATTCCATTAAGACAAAGTATGATGCTGACTTCAAATTCTATGATCCCACCATGGACGAAGAAAAGAAGATGGAGCAGTATATCATCGACCATATCGATGAGGCTCTGAACGAACAGTGGGTGAAGGTGTTCTACCAGCCGGTGATCCGTACCATCACAGGACAGATCTGCGGAGTGGAAGCGCTGGCCCGTTGGGACGATCCGAAATACGGCCTCCTCTCTCCGGGTCTTTTCATAGACATTCTGGAAAGAGCGCATCTTATCACAAAGCTGGACTGCTATATTATTGAGCAGGCCTGCAGGGACTATCGGGAGCTTGCCGATCGCGGAGACCCCACATTCCCAATATCACTTAATCTGTCCAGACTGGATTTCCAGCTTTCTAATATCTTCGATACGGTAAATGAAATAGTAAACCGCTATAATGTGCCGAAAAATCTGCTTCATATAGAGATCACCGAGAGCGTGCTAAATGATGATGTGGAGTTTTTAAAAGAGCAGATAAACAGATTCCACGGTGAAGGGTACGAAGTCTGGATGGATGACTTCGGTTCCGGATATTCCTCCTTTAACACCCTGAAGGAATATGATTTTGATGTGCTGAAGATAGACATGATCTTCTTAAAGAATTTTGACAAGAACCCGAAGATCCGTCTCATTCTGGCATCCATAGTGAATATGGCAAAACACCTGGGCATGCAGACACTGGCAGAAGGTGTGGAGACACCCCAGCACAGCCGCTTCCTAAGAGAGATAGGCTGTGAGAAGTTGCAGGGATACCTGTTCAGCTCACCTGCACCGCTGAAAGAGATCATCGCTTTTGCAAAGGCCCTTCCATCCGGCGTGGAAACGGAAAATCTTCGCAGATATTACGATGATATAGGTAAAGTGAATCTTTTAAGCCCTGATCCGCTGGGCAATACAGGTTCATGGTCAATGGAAAATGCGCTGCCCATCGCTATGGTTGAATGCTTTAATAACAAAGTGAAGTACATCACCTATAATCCTGCATTCGTGCGGTACTTAAACGGTATCGGCATCATGTCCGTGGCAGAGAGCGAGAAGCTTCTTTGTGATACCACAAGGGAAACAGTGAAGCCCTATATGGAGGCCGCCACAAAATGCATGCAGTCCGGTGAGGAAATGTCCTTTGACTTTGTGGTAAAAGGAGAGTATTGTAATGTCCACGGTAAGAGGGTGGCATTCGATAAAGCCACAGGAAAAGGCGTGCTCCTGGTGGTGGGATCGGACTATCTGGTGAAGAGGACAGAGAAGCCGAACATGGACAATCTATCGGATGAGGCTCTCCTGCTCTGGCTGTCCACCAGAGGATTTGCCGAGGTCATGGGTTACGGTACTTATGACGAATTTCTGGAAAACACATACTATTTCCAGGTGGACATCACGGATGACAGGATGGGAGAATATCATGCGGCTTCGGCCAGAGGACATGTGAAGGAATATCTGGACAGCAGACCACCATTCACAGAGTGCATACATAAGCTGTCTATAGATATGGCTAAAGATGAGTATAAGAGCGAGCTGGAAGCCTTCTATGACAGGCAGAAACTCCTGGAAGAGTATAAGAACGGAGTCACCTACGGCACCACCGAATATGAGATGATGATGCTGGAAAAGAACACCTGGGTGCACGTGAACTACCAGCTGAATACCGGAGCCAACGGTCATGTCATGGGATACTTCCTCTGCTATGACATAGAGAGTTTCAGAAGGCGTACAAACCTGATCAAAGACAGAGCTGAGAAGGATGAACTCACCGGTCTTTATAACAGGGCATATTCAGAGGAACTCATGACAGATGTGCTGGAAAGCCCCGGTGATCGGAACCACATCATGATCCTTATGGATGTGGATAATTTTAAAACCATTAATGATACCCATGGTCATGAATGCGGAGATGTGGCACTTCAGGAGACAGCACACATGCTGCATCGGGTATTTGGTGACAGAGCCATCATAGGAAGAGCCGGAGGAGATGAATTTACCGTGCTCCTTCAGGATACTCAGGAGGAGGATGCTTTACCGCTCCTTAAGAAAATGGGAGAAGGCAATTCCTTTATCTATAATTACAAGCAGGTGAAGTTTACATATTCTCTGGGATACAGTGTGTTCCCCGAAAACGGGGGATCTCTCACTGAGATCAGGAGAAAAGCAGATATCGCCCTGTACAGGGCTAAACAGGAAGGGAAGAATACCTTTGTGAAATATATGGAACGGGCCACCAGGGAAGGCTGATACGGAGGAAATAATGGGCGAGAATTTAAATAACGAGAATAAAGACAAGAACGGGAAAAAACCCAGACAGCCATTTTTCATGTTTGTGCTGTTTTGCCTTATAGCGCTGTTCATCACCACAGTGATATACGGAAGTGCCGGAGCAAAGACATCACAGAAGATCACATATGATGAATTTGTTCGTCAGGTGGAAGCCGATAATGTGGTGTCCGTGAACTTCGACGGGGACAAGATACGGATAAAAATGAAAGAGGGCGTGGTGCCAAAGACCGAAGACAATGCGGCTTCGGAGGCAGCCGGCATCGTGTACAGAACCACAGGACAGCTGGTCAGCATTGAATACTTCGCACCATATATAAATGATGAGGAACTGATCCCCCTTCTGAAAAAGCACAAGGTGGAGATCGATGCTGAACTTTCAGACAGCACGGCCAGCCTGATATACAGCATTGTGTCATTTATCCTGCCCCTGGTCCTTCTCTGGGGAATATTTGCATATTTCATGCGTCGGATGGGAGGCACCGGCGGCCCCTTCGGAGTGGGAAAAGCAAATGCAAAGGTTTACGTGGAGAAGAAGACAGGTGTCACATTTAAGGATGTGGCAGGACAGGATGAAGCCAAGGAGTCATTACAGGAAGTGGTGGACTTCCTTCATAACCCGAAGAAGTACACGGATATCGGTGCCAAACTTCCCAAAGGAGCTCTTCTGGTGGGACCTCCCGGAACAGGAAAGACCCTTCTGGCAAAGGCGGTGGCCGGAGAAGCGGGCGTGCCCTTCTTCTC
>JAILDZ010000016.1 GCA_024688505.1 Lachnospiraceae bacterium | reverse complement strand
ATCCGGTGCCATAATGGCTGCAGATAATGTGCTGGCCATTTTTTTGCTTCCGCTTTTCGGAAGTATATCAGACAGATGCAGCAGTAAGATGGGACGCAGAAAGCCCTTTATACTGTTTGGCACGGTGGTTTCCGTTATTCTCATGATTTTTATCCCCATAATGGATAACAGTTATTTTAAGGCACCGTCTGCAGGAAAAACAGCGCTTTTCATTATTATTCTCGGAGCACTCCTGGTGGCTATGGGCACATACAGAAGCCCTGCAGTGGCGCTTATGCCTGATGTGACACCAAAGCCCCTCCGCTCAAAGGGAAATGCTGTGATAAACCTGATGGGAGCACTGGGCGGCATTCTGTACCTGGTGATCTCTGCGGTTATGTACAGCAAAAGCAAGACAGAGGGACTTTCCCATGTGGACTATCTGCCCATATTTGTCATAGTGGGCGGGATCATGATCCTGGCTCTCCTCATACTTCTTTTCACAGTGGATGAAGTGAAGCTCACAAATGAGGTGGCAGAATATGAAAAGGCCCATCCCGAAGAGGACCTTACCGTAAATGACGGAAAAGGAAATCAGGAGCTTCCGAAGGAAGTGAAGCGCAGCTTAACCTTCCTGCTCTTTTCAATAGCATTATGGTTTATTTCATATAACGCCGTGGAGACCTGGTTCACCACATATGCAAACAGGATGTGGGGCATGGCCCTCGGAAATGCCAACACATGCCTTCTGGTGGCAAATGCAGGGGCTATTCTTTCATATATCCCAATCGGTGCCATCGCATCAAAGATAGGCAGGAAGAAGACCATTCTGTCCGGTGTCATCATCATGACCGCGGACTTTGCCATACTTTTCGCATACACATATCTGGTGGGAGAGTTTTCATACGCCCTGTTTATCCTTTTCTTCCTTCTGGGACTGGCATGGGCCGGCATAAATGTGAATTCGCTTCCCATGGTGCTTGAAATGTGTAAAGGCAGTGATATAGGAAAATTCACGGGATATTACTACACATTTTCCATGGCAGCACAGATAGTGACCCCCATTCTGGCAGGGTTCCTCCTCAGAAACGTAAGCTACAGCATATTATTCATATATGCTGCTGTTTTTATGGGTGCTGCGCTTATCACCATGCTGAATGTGCGTCACGGTGACTCCAAAGTGATAGACAAAAAAGGGCTGGAAGCTTTTGATGTGGAGGACTGAAAGGACACCTTGAGGGAATATTTAGAGGACAGTTTTTTCATAGGAGAAGATGACTATAAAGACCGGATGGAGTCCGAGGTGAAGCCGTGGCTAAGGGAGTATGTACGCGACGGATATATGACCACTACAGACGGGAAAAGGCTCCATTTTCACTTTGCCGTGCCGGAAAACGCGAAAGCAGTGATAGTCATGGTCCACGGATTCTGTGAGTTCTTCGGAAAGTATCATGAGATGTGCATGTATTTCTATAAATCGGGATACGGCTTTTGCTTTCTGGAACAACGAGGTCATGGGTTTTCCGAAAGAGAAGTGAAGGATCCGGATATGGTCCATGTGGATTCTTTCGAAGACTATGTGCAGGACCTGCATGAATTCATACACAGGACAGTGAAGGGTATAAGCGGGGATCTGCCCCTTTTTCTTTTTTCCCATTCTATGGGCGGCGCGGTATCGGCATTGTATCTTGAAGCACATCAGGAAGTGTTTAAGGGTGCCATCCTCTCCTCACCCATGATAAAACTATCCAGAAGAGGTGTGAAGGAGCGGAATATAAAGCTGCTGATGTTTATGGCCATGCTTCTCAGGTGGGATAAAAAGTATGCGCCGGGTCAGCACGGTTTTGATAATGTATACAGCTTTGACACTTCAAGCAGCACGTCGGAAGCAAGATACGACTATATATTCAGGCAGAGGCAGGAAACAAAGGAATACAGGACATATGGCAGCGACTATTCCTGGAGCAGAAATGCCTTTGGGGTGACAAAGAGGATCATGAACAATGCTGCAGAGATAGTGACTCCTGTACTTCTTCTCATAGCGGGGAAGGATACTCTGGTGGACGAAGAAGCGCAGATGGAGTTTGCCGGCCTTTTGGAACGCTGCAGTGTGGAAAAATATCCGGACGTTAAGCATGAACTGTTTAACGGCCTTAAAGAAGACAGAATAAAGTATTATCGCAGGATTTTCTCTTTTTTGGAGGAAGAGTGTAATGAATGACAACAACGAATTTAAAGAAGTGATAGACGGTGTGGACAGCACAGAGCCGAATGATAATGATCATTCCGAGGACGGGTATGAGAAAGTCTGCTACATTTGCCATAGGCCTGAGAGCAAAGCCGGGAAGATGATCACCATTCCTAATAACATCTATATATGTTCCGACTGTATGCAGCGGACATTCGATTCCATGACAAACCTGGGCTTTAACATGCCGGGGATGCCGCCTGTGCCTTCTAAAGACGCTGAGGAAAAGCCTTCGGGAGAGGAACAGACAAAGGCGGGATCTGATGAAAAAGAAAAGGAAAAGGACAAGAATCTGAATAATGTGGACTTTTCCCAGATGCCCAGCATAAGCCTAATGAATCTGTCGGACCTTATGAACATGTTTCCGAACATGGGACCTAAAAAGGTGAAGCCGAAGAAGAAAAAGGAAGAGGATATAAAGCCCGTTTTTGATATAAACCATATTCCCCATCCACATGAGATAAAGGCAAAGCTGGATGACTATGTGGTGGGACAGGACCATGCGAAGAAGGTCATGTCTGTGGCGGTATATAACCACTATAAGAGAGTGGCCACAAACACCATGGACGAGATAGAGATAGAGAAATCAAATATCCTCATGCTAGGGCCCACAGGCTCGGGAAAGACCTATATGGTGAGAACTCTGGCAAGGCTCCTTGATGTACCTCTTGCCATCACGGATGCCACATCCCTAACCGAGGCGGGCTACATCGGTGACGATATAGAAAGCGTGGTATCAAAGCTTCTTGCCAATGCCGATAACGACGTGGAGAAGGCAGAGCAGGGCATCATCTTTATAGATGAGATAGATAAGATCGCAAAGAAGAGAAACACAAACTACAGAGATGTGAGCGGAGAATCCGTGCAGCAGGGTATGCTGAAACTTCTGGAGGGATCCGAAGTGGAGGTGCCTGTGGGGGCATCATCAAAGAATGCCATGGTTCCCATGACTACGGTGAACACCAGAAACATCCTATTCATCTGTGGCGGTGCCTTTCCGGATCTGGATAACACCATAAAGGAAAGACTGAATAAAGAAAGCTCCATGGGCTTTGTGGCCACCTTAAAAGATAAATATGACGAGGATAAAGACATCCTGTCAAAGGCCACGGCGGAAGACCTTAAGAACTTCGGACTGATACCTGAGTTCATCGGACGTCTTCCCATCATATGCGCATTCCAGCCCTTGGATGAAGACATGCTGGTGCGTATACTGAAGGAGCCGAAAAACGCCATCATAAAGCAATATCAAAAGCTGCTGGAACTGGACGAGGTGGAGCTCATCTTCACAGACGGTGCCCTTCATGCCATAGCAAAGCAGGCCCATGAAAAGGAGCTGGGAGCCAGAGCGCTCCGGGCCATCATAGAGGATTTCATGCTGGATATCATGTATGAGATCCCGAAAGACGATAACATCGGCAGAGTGACCATCACCGAAGACTATATAGAGAAAAAGGGCGGACCCCAGATAGAAATGCGGTCCACCGAAAAAATGATAGAGGAGAAAAAATAAAAATGCCTTGTACTACTATACTGGTTGGGAAAAACGCTTCATATGACGGAAGCACCATGATAGCCAGAAATGACGATTCAGGAGCGGGTTCATACACAGCGAAAAGATTCGTATCAGTCCTTCCGAAGGACCAGCCGAAAAAATACAGATCTGTGATATCGAAGGTGGAAGTGGACCTCCCGAAAAACCCCATGAGATATACGTCCATGCCGAATGCGGATATAAAGGAAGAAGGTATCTGGGCGGCAGCAGGCGTGAATGAAGATAATATCTCCATGACGGCTACGGAAACCATTGCCGTGAATGAAAGAGTCCTGGGAGCGGATCCTCTGGTGAAGTATATATCAAAAGAGGACTCCGAGGATAATGCAGAGCATCCGGGAGGACTGGGAGAAGAGGACATCCTGCTTCTGGTGCTGCCATATATCCACAGTGCCAGAGAGGGTGTTATCCGTATGGGAGAGCTTCTGGAGAAATACGGCACCTATGAGATGAACGGTATGGCATTCCAGGATAAGGATGAGATATGGTGGCTGGAAACCATAGGAGGCCATCATTTCCTGGCAAAGAAAGTCCCCGATGATAAAGTGGTCATCATGCCGAATCAGCTGGGAATGGACAGTTTTGACTTAAAGGACGGTACGGGAAAGCAGAAGGATCATATATGCTCAAAGGATATGCTGACCTTCATAAAGGAGAATCATTTTGACCTGTCCTTTGACGGAAAGATAAATCCCAGGGATGCATTCGGAACCCATGATGATGCGGACCACGTGTATAACACTCCCAGAGCATGGTATATGGGACGGTATCTTAACCCGAAGACATATAAATGGGACGGAGAGGATGCGGATTTCACGCCCTATTCTGATGATATCCCATGGTGCCTGACCCCGGAACGAAAGATCACTGTGGAGGATGTGAAATACCTTCTTTCCAGTCATTTCCAGGGCACCCCCTATGATCCCTATGGTTCCTATGGAGAAAGCAACCTACGCGGGGCCTTCAGATCCATAGGCGTAAACAGAACCAGTTTCCTGTCATGTGCGCAGCTTCGCCCTGATGTGGAAGAAAGCCACAGCAGCATAGAGTGGGTGGCCTTCGGATCAAATGTGTTTAATGCATTCGTGCCCTTCTATACCAATGTGAATAAGACACCGGAGTATTTTTCAAATACCACGAACACCGTGACCACGGATAACTACTACTGGGCATGCAGATTGATAGGAGCACTTTCCGATGCGGGATATAAGAAGTGCATAAA
>JAILDZ010000202.1 GCA_024688505.1 Lachnospiraceae bacterium | reverse complement strand
GATCCACTTAAGCTCCTATGGACTGGACCCGGAATCTGCGGGTAAAGAAACCTTGATCGATCTCATAGAAGCCGTATCAAAGATCCCCGGCATAGAGCGGATACGTCTGGGCTCTTTCGAACCTATGATAATAAAAGAAGATTTTGTGAAAAGACTTTCCGCTGTGGAGAAAATATGCCCTCACTTTCATCTCTCGCTTCAAAGCGGGTGCGATGCCACATTAAAGCGGATGAACCGTCAGTATACCACAGAAGAATATGCGCACAGCGTGGATCTTCTCAGGAAATATTTTGACAGTCCTGCCATCACTACTGATGTGATCACCGGTTTTCCCGGAGAGACAGAAGAAGAATTTGCAGCGACTGTGGAATTTTTAAAAAAGATTGCTTTCTACGAGATCCATGTGTTCCCTTATTCAAAGCGCGAGGGAACGAAGGCTGCCACCATGAAAGGTCAGCTACCGAAAGCCGTAAAAAAAGAACGGAGCAATGTGCTCCTTTCACTTACAGCCGAAGATTCAAAGAAATACAGAGCTTCCTTTATCGACCATGAAGTATCCGTTCTCCTTGAAGAGCCCCTTACCATAGACGGCGAAAAGTATATGACGGGATACACTCCCGAGTATGTGAAAGTGGCCGTAAAAAAAGAAGCCCTTTCTCCGAATACCGTTATAAAGGGTACCGTAAAAGGGTTTCTTTTGGATGATCTTATGTTGTTAAATGACCTTTGATCTCAAGCCCCATGAATCCGGTCTGCCGCAGGGCCTCATACAGGACTATGGACACCGCATTTGAAAGATTAAGAGACCTTTCTCCCGGTGCCATGGGGATCCTGATACAATGATCCATGTGATCCTTTAATATGCCTTCCGGTATGCCTCTGCTTTCCGGTCCGAACATGAGATAGTCTCCGAGACTGTAGGTGACTTCCGTATAAGCTCTGGGTGCCTTCGTGGTCACATACCAGATGTCATCCCCGGAATGCTGTTTTTCAAATTCCTTATATTCTATATATCTGTGGAGATCTATCTTCTCCCAGTAATCCATGCCGGCACGCTTTATCATCCTGTCATTAAGCAAAAAGCCCAGAGGCTCTATGAGATGAAGCCCACTTCCCGTAGCCACTGCTGTCCTGCCGATGTTTCCCGTATTTGCCGGGATCTCCGGCTCATATAATACTATTTCCATTTGCAGTCAGAAGTGATCAGAAGTTGCTTCCGCTCCATCCCCAGTCGGTGGTGGCCATATATCTTATATACATATGGTCGGAGCTGATATGGAGCACCTCTCCGAAGATATTGGTCACTTCCGTAGTCATCTTATCAAAGGCCGCCCTGTTTGGATTACCGAACATGCGGATATCCACAAATGCGATGGGATCGCTGTTATCGCCCCTGAAATACATCCTGCAGTTATCTTCGAAGTTCAGCATGAGCCAGCTTTCGCTCTTTCCGGGGATGAGTGAAATAGCCTGTCCCAGCCTCTCCTTCAGTTCCTTCTCCTGCTCCGGTGTGATCTTTACACTTGTTTTTGTCTCGATGAATGGCATTTTGGTTCCTCCTTATTTCCGGTCTATTATCTTCTCACAAACTTCTTAAGCTGTGGAATGATCTTTCTCATTGCCGCTGCGGCATAGCTTATATCTTCCGATGTATTATATCTTGAAAGACTGATCCGTATGGTGGATTCCACGTTCTGCGGTGAAAGCCCCATAGCCGTCAGCGTACGGCTGGGCGCGGGATGATTTGATGAACATGCAGATCCTGCGGATACATATATGCCTGCATCCTCCAGAGCATGAAGCAAGACTTCGCTCCTCACTCCAGGCACTGTGACGCTTAATATATGTGGAGCGGAAGAAGCATCTGTCCTTCCGTTCAGGATCACACCGTCTATATCTCTGAGTGCGTTTATCAGTTCTTCCTTCAGGCTCCGCAGCGTGCTTCTGTATGCTGCTTCATCCTCAAATATCTCCCGTACGGCTTCTCCCAGTCCGGCAATGGCCGGCACATTTTCCGTGCCGCTTCTCATTCCTCTTTCCTGGCCGCCTCCCAGATGCTCCGGAGACACCTTCACCTTATCCGAGATATATATGAATCCGCTGCCCTTCGGGCCGTGTATCTTATGACCGCTGACAGAGAGCATATCTATGCCGGATCTTTCCGGCAGAAGCGGCAGCTTTCCGTATGACTGGATAGCGTCCACATGAAAGATCACATTTGAATTATTTCCTTTTATCATCTTGGAAAGCTCTGAAACAGGCTCCACTGCCCCCACTTCATTATTCACATGCATAATGGAGACCAGCGAAGTGTCATCCCGGACAGCGCCAAGCACGGCGGATACACTGACCAGTCCGTCCTTGTCCACGGGCAGATATGTTACGCTGTAACCCTTTGTTTCCAGCTCTTTAAAGACGTTATATACAGACGGATGTTCCACTTCCGTGGTGATGATATGTTTCCCTGCCCTTTTATTGGCGGCAAGCACACCCTTTATAGCCAGATTATTGGACTCCGTTCCACCTGATGTGAAATAGATTTCCTTGTCTTTCACCTTCAGGGATTTTGCAATGGTCTTTCTGGCCTGCGTCACATACTTTTCAGCCACCACACCCATGTGATGCATGGCGGAAGGATTACCGTAGTCCTTTGTGAGGACTTCCTTCATGATCTCTGCCGCTGCATCTGAACATCTGGTGGTGGCTGCATTATCTAGATATACTTCCATCTCGGGTTTTCTTTAAATCTCCTGGTTTTTAAAATGATGCGCCAGGTTCCAGCATGCTGTACGTATCATGGGATTAAACATATGGATCTCCATCTCTATGAAGGGAATGCCATACATTTCGCAAATCATACGTTCTACCACGCATCCTTTTGCATCCGGCGCATCTGTAGCAAATATCACGAGGTCCGCGGTGCTTAAAAGCTGAAGTGAATGTCCGAGATACCACAGTCTCTCATGGGTGGTCTCCACGGCTTCCTTCGGTGCTGCTTCAGGAGTGTAGTTATCAATGAATTCCACATCCGGATATTCTTCGGAAAGATATTCCTTAAAATACTCCCGACACACCTCCCGGTTCTTCATCACTTCTCCTTCGGTAAGCCCGGTCATTTTCTGTGCAATAAATACTTTTGTCATATTTTTCCCCCTTTATTGTATTTATTAAAGCCTCGCCTTTTACCCTTATATATTAACCCGATATCCCCCCGGTGACAAGTGATATAGCCCATGCTCCGTCGCATTTCTCTGATATCCCGGACCGGACTTTGACTTGTATAAAAAAGCATGTTGCTCGCAACATGCTTTCGTAGCTTACATATGACGCCGGATCCTATGCCAGATATTTCCTTGCAAATTCAGCAGCTGCTTTCACGTCTTCCTCGTTCGGCCTGCCCTTATGAATTCCCTTAAACTCGCCCTTGCAGTGAAACTCTTTATCATCCATGGCGATTCCTGCCTTGTCTGCTTCTGCCTTCACTTTTTTATATGTGGAATTCAGCATTGCCGCAGATCCGAAGTTTACGATCTTTCCCACCAGTTTTGCATCCAGAGAGCGGACAAAATCACGCACCTCAGGATCTATAGTAAATGCATAGTAGGAGTTCCCGAGAAACAGAAGGTCCACAGGCTCTGTGATCGGCGTGCTGATAGGCAGAGCCTCTACGCCAAGTTCTTTTGCCATTGCCTCGGCAAGTTTTTTGGTGTTTCCTGTTTTAGTGTAGTATCTGACTGCATATTTCATGATAATATCCTCCATACAGTTATATCAAAACAACATTAGATTTTGCGCGATTCTATTTTGTAAAATCTATTATCATCATACCACAGGTTTTTATTTCGTCAAGAGTTTTTATGATTCTTCTTTTCCTTTATGCCAGTTCAGACTGCAACATGATAAGTGACAGCGCCGTGATGGCTGCCGTATCGGTGCGGAGGATCCTTCTGCCGAGAGACACTATATCCGCCTTGCCTTCAAAGTATTCTATCTCTTCACCCGCAAATCCGCCTTCCGGGCCTATCACCACGCTTATGCTCTTTCCCGGGGTCACTTTCTTCAGTGCATCACCGGTGGGGCCCATACCCTCTTTGTTTTCATAGGGTACCAGACAGATGTCCATGGAAAGTGCCAAGTCCGCCGCTTCTTTAAAGCTCATAAACTCCCCGACCTTCGGGATCACGCTTCTTTTCGACTGCTTTGCTGCGCTCTCCGCTATGGCCTGATATCTTTTTAGCCTGTTTTCCTTTTTCTTTTCATCTGGCTTTGCTACGCAGTACTTCATCTGTACCGGAATGATCTCCGTCACTCCAAGCTCCACAACTTTTTCAATGACAGTTTCCATCCTGTCCCCTTTTGGCAGGGCCTGGAACAGATATATTTTATTGGAAAGCTCGGTCTCATAGGCTTTTTCAAGGATCGTTGCTTTCACCGAGTCCTTGGAAAGCTCCGTCAGTTCTCCGATGAAGCTCTCCCCGCTTTCAGTGCTGATACGGATCTTCTCTCCCGGTCTCATCCGAAGCACCTTGGATAGATGCATGGCATCCTGTCCTTCTATCAGAACAGTATCATCCTGTTTTTTGTCATTACTTATAAATATCTGCTGCATTTTCCTACCCGTTTATTTTTCAAATATGACAGAGCGCCATTCTCCCATGGCGTAACGTTCCTTCACTTTAAAGCCGCTCTTTGTCACACGGTCTATGACTTCATCTTCCTTAAAATCTATTATGCCCGATGTCACCAGAAGACCGTTTTCTGCCGTAAGTTCATAAAGCTTATCAGCCATGCCCATGATGATATCCGCCAGGATATTTGCAAACACTATAGGGTATCCGCCTCTTCCCAGCCTGTCCATAAGCTTATCATCTGTGGTGATATCCCCTGCCAGGAATTCTCCCTCTCCTGTGCTCACTCCATTAAGTTCCATATTCTCATAGGCACATCTCACTGAGTCTTCGTCTATATCCGTGCCGCTGATCTTTCCTGCATTAAGTTTCGCTGCAGCTATTGAAAGTATGCCGCTTCCGCAGCCCACATCAAGCACATGGTCTCCCGGTTTTAAATACTCTCTCATATGCTCAAGTATCATGTATGTGGATTCATGCTTTCCGGTCCCGAAAGCCATTCCCGGGTCTATTCGGATGTCTATATCTGCATCCGGATCTTCAGTCTCTTCCCAGGTGGGCCTGATGTGTATCCCGCTCAATGTGAACGCATGGAAGAATTCCTTCCATTTGTCTTTCCAGTCAGCGTCATCCACTATGGATATTTCAAGCGGATCAAAGCCAAGGCCCTCTTTAAGGGCATCCCGCAGAGTTTCTATATCTGTCTCATCGGAGTCTGTGTCCATATAAAAAGAAATGGTGGATCCGTTTACCCTATCCTCGTCAGGCTGAAGTTCATCGTAGAATTCACCTGTCACATTGTCTCCGTATATGTCGCCGTTTTCCACCTCATAGGAATATATATCACATCCTATCAGGATATTCTCTACCGTCTCTTCCAGGTCACGGCTCACATCTATGGTTGCTTTCTTCCATTTCATATCAAAACCTCTGTTAACGTAAAAAGGGAGTGGTCCTGCCACTCCCTATATTCTATCACAGATCGTCTAAAGCGTCTTTCATCTTATCCATGAAGCCTTTTTTCTTTTTGCCGCCGGCGCCGTTATTTTTTGCGGCTTTTGCTCTTTCTGCACTTGAAAGAGTGTTTCCGCTGTGTTGATCAAAAGTCTTTAATGCTTCCTTTGCCGCAGCATTTAAGTTCGTAGGCACCTGTACCACCAGGGTCACATACTGATCTCCCCTTGTATTCGGGTTACGAAGTGACGGAATACCCTTACCGCGAAGCCTTATCCTGGTGTCTGTCTGGGTGCCGGGTTTCACTTCATATGTCACCTGTCCGTCCAGTGTATCTATCAACACTTCTCCGCCCAGTGTAGCCTGAGCGAATGACATGGGTGCGGATGAGTATACATCATATTCTCTTCTGGAGAAAATGGGATGCTGAGATACCCTCACTTCCACCAGCAGATCTCCTCTGGGTCCTCCGTTATATCCGGGTTCACCCTTTTCACGGATACGCACTGCCTGTCCGTCATCTATTCCGGCCGGAATGGATACTTCGATCCGGGTCTTCTTTGATATATATCCTGTACCGTGACAATCTGTACATTTCACGTCTATCACCTGTCCTGTGCCGTTACAATCCGGACATGTGGTGACATTCTGCATGGTTCCGAACAATGATTGTGAGGTACGGACCACGCGGCCTTTACCACCGCAGGTCTTACATGTGGATTTTGAAGTGCCTGGCTTTGCCCCGGATCCGTGGCAAGTGGGACAATCATCCTTCAGCACCATTTCTATCTCTTTAGTGCATCCGAATGCTGCCTCTTCGAAAGTGATACGCACGCTGGTACGGAGGTTCTGGCCCTTCATGGGACCGTTGCTCTGACGTCTGCTTCCGCCGCCAAAGAAGTCTCCGAACAGATCACCGAATATATCCGTGAAGTCCATACCGGAGAAATCGAAGCCTCCGGCTCCGCCTGCACCGCCTTCGAATGCCGCATGTCCGAACTGATCATACTGTCTTCTCTTATCCGGATCAGAAAGCACGGCATATGCTTCCGAAGCCTCTTTGAACTTCGCCTCTGCATCAGCATCACCCGGATGCATATCCGGGTGATATTTTTTGGCCAGTGCTCTGTATGCTTTTTTTATTTCAGCGTCATCGGCGGTCTTTGATACGCCGAGCACCTCATAATAATCTCGCTTATCAGCCATCTTTAATATCCTTACTCTCTTAAACTACGATAACAGCACGTTCCTCACGCAAGACGC
>JAILDZ010000175.1 GCA_024688505.1 Lachnospiraceae bacterium | reverse complement strand
TCGGTAAGCTTATTCATAAACTCTGCTGTGTCTTTTGTAAGATCTATCTTTCCCTCACGATTCAGCATCTCCGGATGGTTTTTAAGCATATCTCTTAAGGTAGAAGCATCCTGCTCTGTCAGCACACTGCCCAGAGTGTTTTTCGGATAGTCTGTAGTCTTTGGCGTGTTTACAGCTTCATTTGAGACATCTGCGTTCTTAGCCTGTTCACCGGATAGTTCTGCCCTTGTGAGCTGTTCTTTTAGCATCTCTGCCTTAGGAGCTTCTTCTTTTATCACTATATCAGTGGGTTGTTTTAAAACCTCAGCTGTTTTTTCTTCGGCAGCGGCCTTAACAGCGCCGGACTGATCATTTTGTACGATAATCTCCGCCTCGGGTTTCAGGATATTCCCACTCTCTGCTTTTGCAGTTTCTGCATTAACGTTTTTTTCCGGTTGTATCTGCGTCTCTTCCGGCATCTTTAAAAGAGCTTCTTTCTCCACAGTCTCTGCGGTAAATACTCCCTCTTCCTTAACAGGAACCGTCGTTTGTTCTTCCTCTCCCGAAAGCTGCAGCACCGATACCAGATTCTTCTGAAAATCAACCACATCCTTTACAGACACATTCTCTCCTGAAAAAGACGATGCCATGGAATCCACCATCTCGCTATATGCTTTCATGATGGTGCCTTCATTTGCCTTATAATTCTCAAACTGGCTCACCATCTCTTTTGTAACAGGGATACCAAGCTTTGTCATGGAAACTATGGTGGATGGATCAGCTCCGGGATTCCTGCCTATATTCTGCGACATGGAAAGAAGGCTCTTCGAATCGATGGGAAGCTGCTCCTTCATCATCTGCTGAACCATATTAATATTTCTTTCACTGGCGGACAGCCCCGCCTGAGAAAGTGCATTTAAAAGAGTGGGATTATTGGTGATGCCCATGGATACCGGGCGGATCTGCACAGTGGCACCGTCATTGGATTTCACCTCGAAGAACACGGATTCCCCTTTTCCGAGATTCACATCTCCTTCGAGCCTGGCGGAAATGCTCTGTCCGTTTGAAAGGGAAAGGGTCACTTTGTCCCCCTTCACTTCTGTCACTGATCCCTCAAACACCTGACCCGCCTGCAGCTTAGCCACAGTATCAGTCACCTGTTCCACACCCCTCACGCCGGTGGCTATAGAGGAACCGGCAGAGATATTATTCTGGTATTGAGAGAAAAGATCACCTATCTGCATTATATAAAATTACCTATAAAGCTCTTTCTGTGTATGGGACTGGGTCCGTATTTCTTCAGGGCCTCTATATGATCTGCAGTGCCGTAGCCTTTGTGCTTTAAAAAGCCGTATTCCGGATAGAGTTCATCCAGTTTAGCCATCTCCCTGTCCCTGGTGACTTTAGCGATTATGGATGCCGCAGCTATGGATGCGGATTTCGCATCACCCTTTATTATGGGTATCTGCTTCATATTAAGTCCGGGAATGGTGACAGCATCATTAAGGAGCAGGTCCGGCTCAGGCGAAAGCTTAGATACAGCCTCCCGCATGGCTTCATATGTGGCCTGAAGGATGTTTATCTCGTCTATCCTTTCCGGTTCAGAGCGACCTATCCCTACGGATACAGCCTTTTCAAATATCTCGTCATAAAGCTCTTCACGAAGTTTCGCACTCAGCTTTTTCGAGTCATTCACATATAATATATCGGAATCTTTCGGGAAAATCACAGCCGCGGCCACCACAGGACCTGCCAACGGGCCTCTCCCTGCCTCATCAATGCCACATATCACATGAAACACATCATTATATGTGTTTTCAAAATGCCACATTTCCTTCATGCGTTCTTTTTCAAGACGGAGCTTTTCCAGCCTTTTTGAGGCCTGGTCCACAAGCTTTGCCACTCCCGGCCTGCCGTCACTGATATATTTATCTATAAAAGAAGGCAGCAAACAGAGGTCTGCCGCCTTATACTCATCCTTAATGTCACTGATCTTAATATCTTCAGACATTTATTTTCTTCCTCCGGTAAGTAATTTAAGCTTATTAAAAGGATATATACGAACCCATGCCCGGCCTATGATCTTACTCTTATGGATCATGCCCACGTTTTCGAACCGGCTGTCCGAGCTGTTATTACGGTTGTCTCCCAGCACGAAGTATTCATCCGGTCCCAGGGTTTTCGGTTCATATACAGATCCTGCATTTTCTATGATCTCTCGGCCGTAATCCTCTATCAGCATTTCGCCGTTAATATATATGTCCCCTGTGGCCATGATCTGTACAGTTTCACCGGGAAGACCTATGATCCTCTTTATGTAATAGGTGTCCTCATCATATTGATAAGGGAAAACAACGATATCAAAGCGCTTAGGTTCGGAAAAGCGGTATGTCACCTTATCTATTATGATATTGTCCCCGTCAGACAGTGTGTTTTCCATGGAGGAGCCGCTCACGGTAGTCCGCTGCCCTATAAACTTTATGATAAAAAGGGCAATAAAGAAAACCACCACCACATAAAGGATCATGGACAGTATTTCTTTACCGGTCAGCTTCTCATCATCCGGATTCACCGGCTCTGCCGGCTTTTTTATTTTCTTTCTCT
>JAILDZ010000171.1 GCA_024688505.1 Lachnospiraceae bacterium | reverse complement strand
TGGTGGTCACCACTCATTTCGGGTTTAATAATCTGACAGATATATTGGCATAGGAACAGAGGCGCTTTAGATGAACGGATCCATTATTCGATATATCTTGGGAAAAGTGATGCAAATGGAGGGCGCACTGCTTCTTTTGCCCGTGTTTGTTTCCATGTATTATAATGAGCCGGAGGGTATATCATACGTGATAGCAGCAGGCTGTACGGTGGTGCTTGGTACCCTTCTTTCGGTAAAGCCTCCTTCAGACACCGTATTCTATCTGAAGGAAGGATGTATCGCCACGGCGCTTTCATGGATGCTCCTTTCTTTCTTCGGAGCATTCCCTTTTATCCTCACAGAGGAGATACCGAATTTCACAGATGCGGTATTTGAATCCGCATCAGGATTCACCACTACCGGAGCCAGTATACTTTCGGATGTGGAGATGCTTTCGCATACTTCTCTTTTCTGGCGGAGTTTCACCCACTGGATAGGAGGTATGGGGGTGCTGGTCTTCCTTCTTGCGGTCATACCCCTGACAGGAGGATCAAATATCAATCTCATGCGTGCGGAATCCACCGGACCCGCTGTGGGTAAGCTGGTGCCCAGGATAAAGACCACCGCCCGTATACTGTATATCATCTACTTCGGCCTTTCTTTTATAGAATTCATACTGCTGATCATTTGCCGCATGCCGGTATTTGACGCCATCACTCTCACATTCGGTACCGCGGGTACCGGAGGTTTCGGCGTGTTAAATTCCAGCATCGCGTCCTATAGTGTGGCATGTCAGTGGATATTTATCATATTCATGTTTCTTTTCGGGGTGAATTTTAACGCTTTTTATTTCATTCTGCTTCGCAGGGTGAAGGAAGCTTTTGCCATGGAAGAAGTGAGGGCGTATTTCACTATAGCGTTCACGGCCACAGTTGTGATCGCTATCAATATCTACAGGAGCTGTTCCGGTGTGTTTGACGCTGTTACAAAGTCGGCCTTCCAGGTGGTGTCCGTTATGACCACCACAGGATACAGCACAGTGGATTTTGACCTTTGGCCCACGTTTTCGAAGACCGTACTGGTGCTGCTTATGTTTATAGGAGCCTGTGCGGGATCCACAGGAGGCGGGATTAAGGTGTCCCGTATCCTCATTCTTTTTAAGACGGGCTTAAAGGAACTGGCATCATTCTTATATCCCAGAAGCGTTCGCAAAGTGAACATGGACCATAAGCCGGTGGATCATGATGTGATCAGGTCCACTAACGTATATATGGTGACATTCATTCTGATGTTTGTGTCATCAATGCTTCTTGTATCCTTAAGCGGGTATGACCTTATCACCACCTTTACTGCTGTGGCCGCCACCATCAATAATATCGGACCGGGATTTGCGGAAGTGGGCCCAACACAGAATTTTTCCATATTTAACGGACCCACCACATGGGTGCTGATCTTTGATATGCTGCTGGGACGTCTGGAGATGTTCCCGCTTCTGATACTCTTCCATCCGGAACTCTGGAAGGAGGTTATAGATCAGCGTAAGAAGAAGATTTATACGGATTTCAGGAAGAAGCGTATTCCATAAGCCCTGTCCGACTGATAGTTTTGAAACGGAGGATTAAATGAATAATCAGGAAAAAGTCATCGTTATAGATTTCGGAGGCCAGTATAACCAGCTGGTGGCCAGACGTGTCCGCGAATGCAATGTGTACTGCGAGATCTATTCATACCGCACACCCATTTCGGAGATAAAAGCCATGGAGCCGAAGGGCATCATCCTCACAGGCGGCCCGAATTCCTGCTATGAAGAGGGTGCCCCCACATATACCACGGAACTTTTCGAACTGGGTATACCGGTGCTGGGGCTTTGTTACGGAGCGCAGCTTATGAACCTTCTCCTTGGCGGAAAAGTGGAGAAGGCTCCGGTCCGTGAATACGGCAAGACTTCCACGTTCATAGACGGATCTAAAGATAAGCTTTTTAAGGGCATCCCGGACGAGACCATAGTATGGATGAGCCATACGGACTATATCAGCAAGGCTGCTCCGGGATTTGAGATCATAGCCCACACTGCGGATTGCCCGGTGGCGGCAGCCGCATGTGAGAATAAGAAGCTCTATTCCATTCAGTTCCATCCGGAGGTGCTCCATACCGTGATGGGTAAGGAGATCCTTCATAACTTTGTAAGAGATATCTGCGGCACGGCCGGGACTTGGAGGATGGACTCTTTTGTGGAGGAGACTGTAGCATCCGTAAGGGAGCGTGTGGGTTCAGGCAAGGTGCTTCTGGCTCTTTCCGGAGGCGTGGATTCTTCCGTGCTGGCAGCCCTTCTTGCCAGAGCTATCGGTAAGCAGCTGACATGTGTTTTTGTGGATCACGGCCTGCTTCGTAAGAATGAAGGAAACGAAGTGGAGAGTGTCTTCGGGCCTTCCGGTGATTTCGACATAAATTTCATCCGTGTCAATGCAGCGGATAGATATTATGCGAAACTTGCAGGAGTGGAGGAGCCCGAGAGAAAGAGAAAGATCATTGGCGAGGAGTTCATCCGCGTCTTTGAGGAAGAAGCTAAGAAGATAGGTACTGTGGACTTCCTGGCTCAGGGCACCATCTATCCTGATGTGGTGGAGAGCGGCCTCGGCGGAGAATCTGCTGTGATAAAGTCGCATCATAATGTAGGCGGTCTGCCTGACTATGTGGATTTCAAAGAGATCATAGAGCCTCTTCGGATGCTCTTTAAAGACGAAGTGCGTCGCGTGGGCCTGGAACTTGGCCTGCCGGAGTATCTGGTGTATCGTCAGCCCTTCCCGGGTCCTGGTCTTGGCATACGTATCATTGGTGAAGTGACAGCTGAAAAGGTGAAGATAGTCCAGGATGCGGATGCTATTTACCGTGAAGAGATAGCGGAGGCAGGGCTTTCAAAGCTTCCGGATCAGTATTTTGCAGCCCTTTCCAATATGCGTTCCGTGGGAGTCATGGGAGACGAGCGCACATATGACTATGCCGTAGTCCTAAGAGCGGTAGAGACAGTGGACTTCATGACCGCCGAGGCATCACAGATCCCCTTTGATGTGCTGCAGCGGGTCATGAGCCGCATCATTAACGAGGTGAAGGGCGTCAACCGCGTGATGTACGACCTCACATCCAAACCCCCTGGGACGGTGGAGATGGAGTAGTACCAGGTGGTTTAAATTTTCCATATTGTATTATAGATAGCAGGTATTATCTGGGATGCCTGCTATTATTTATATTATCTAGATTGTTTGGGTTTTTGTTGCCGGTTTATTGAATAGTTTTAGTTTCGATTGGTTATAATGTAAGCAGAAAATAATCCCGTGATATTATTTTCCACTTATGTTTTAATCGATTCATTAGTGGGGAGTTATCGATTGTGTATTATTCATTGTAATGCTATAACTGAAATAATAGTAAGCGCAATAAACGACAAAATGAAAAGGATTTTGGCGCTTACTATAAATAAAACTCAAAAAAGAGGATCTGTCATATGTGTGAAAATAAGTTTAATAAGCATATGTCAATGCCGGCGGCATTGGCTTTTTCGATAGGAACCAGTATAGGATGGGGAGCGCTTGTAGTTACATGTAATACATATCTTGCGCAGGCAGGGCCGGTAGGAAGCGTTATAGGGCTTGTACTTGGTGGCCTGGTCATGTTTATCGTTAGCCAAAGCTATGCGTATCTGATGAGAATGTATCCCGAAGCAGGTGGCACTTACAGCTTTACAAAAGAAGTGCTTGGCTATGATTACGGCTTCCTTACGGCGTGGTTCCTTCTTATGACATATCTAGTGTTACTGTGGGCGAATATCACTTCGCTCCCTTTATTTGGACGCATCTTTCTTGGCAGTATGTTCAAATTCGGAAAACTCTATACTATATTCGGATATGATGTTTATGTTGGTGAGATATTGCTGTCGATAGCCGCGATGGCA
>JAILDZ010000095.1 GCA_024688505.1 Lachnospiraceae bacterium | reverse complement strand
CCTGTAAGCCCTGCCCTATCAAGTATGATTTCTGTCATCAGTTCTCGGTTTCTTCTGGCAAAGCGCTGGCATATCTCGACATCATGAAGGTAATCCTTAAATGCATCTCCGCTCAGATAGCACAGATCTTCCGGCATATCTGCTTCTGCATGTTCTTTTCTCTTCTTAAGCTCTTCGATAGCTGGCTGTATTTTTTCAGTCTCACTTCGTTCCTTAAGGGATCTGATAAGCTCTTCTCTTTCCCTCTTGTAATCATCAATGCCCTTATGCTGATCAATAGCTCTTTCCTGGTATATTTCAGCTACCTGCTTACCAAGATTACGGCTTCCACTATGTATTACAAGATACTTTGTGCCATCTGCAGAAGCATCCACTTCTATAAAATGATTACCGCCACCAAGCGTACCAAGGCTACACTTAAGCCAGTTTAATTTCTGAAGGCTCTCATAACAACGAAGTTCCGTAAGATCAAACGGTTCCATTTCAGAATCCCAGACTGTCATACCAGACTTAATAGAATGCGCCGCTTCATCAAGCCTCTCGAAGTCAACGTCTATCTTTCCAAGGTTTGTTGTATACATGCCACAGCCTATGTCTACGCCGACCACATTAGGAACCGCCTTGTCTGTTACAGTCATGGTAGTTCCTATGGTGCATCCTTTACCGGCATGAACATCCGGCATGATTCGGATCCTGCTTCCATCTGTGAACTCATAATCACACATCCTTCTTATCTGTTCGGAAGCCCTCTCATCTATTACTGTCGCGTAGCAGATTGCTGTATTTCTTTTTCCTTTAATCTCCATCATGGTTGTATCCTCACGCCACGATCCTTTCGTATCTTTCTGAAGATATTACATTCATCATGAAACGATAAGGATCAAGGTTATCATTCTGTACCATTGAGAATATCTGAGGGGTGCATCCAGACACCAGGATTACTCCCTTCTCGTTCATCGTTACAGGCTGTTGTCTGTTTCTGCTACATACATTCCAGAATACCAATTCAGGCAACTTGTATCCAAACTTTTCATATTCTCTCTTGGCATGCTCAAAATTTGTAAGCGAAGAATTAGCCGCACAACAATCAAATTCCATGTCGGATATGATATAGAGCCTTGTAGGCATATCCTTCTGTTTAAGTCCGTTCTTTACAGCCGTAGTTAAGATAAGATCAAACGTAGCGGCTATATCAGTATTACTGCACTCATTATACTCAAAGCAATAGTGCATCTTTTCATATATATCCCTTCCCTTGATCTCTACAAGCTGAGGTCTGGTTGAAAAAGTGATAAAGTGTCCCTTGAAAGCGCCAGTATTATGCTCAGCAAAATAGATACCCAAAGACTCTGCAACTGCTGCAGGTAAAGGATTATGGCCTCCATACATAGAACCGGAACCATCCACTACTGCCAAAGCATTTTCGCTTCCGACATAATTCTCCAATGAATTCCAGGTAACATCCATAGAATGTCTTTCGCCTTCTGTGAATCCTTCTCTACGCATTGCGCGATTGATGATTGGAGCAACAATGTCATAAGGCGTAAGCGTTCCGGTATGCATCACCGATGGATCTGCCGTTGCTCTCTCCAAAAAAGCCGCATACCTTTCCTGGTCATTTCTGTCAAATGCCTTCCTGTACTTGAAAAGAGCCTTTGATGTCTGCTTTTCATAATCAAAAGAATAATCCTTTTCTCTGAGATTATTCTCTATTATCTTTATATGGGCACGAAGAGTAGAAAGCATCTTCCTATATGCCGCATCTGAATAGCCCATCTTTCTGGCAATCCTTTTTCCGGTAACAATGGTCATCTTATTGCTTGCATTTACAGAAGGAAGCCACTTCGCAAGAAGAGAAACCTCGCCGCCTTCTTCAAGGGCCTTCATATCGCTATCCAACTGATTCCTGAAGTACTCGATGACCATATCCTCACAAGGTGTATTCATAAGTACAAGAAGGTCATCAAATCTACCGTACTCGGCTACATTTTCAATATTCTTCTTAACGGTTTCCTGTTCATTATTCGCAAGATATCCGAGAATGGTCTTAAACGCTCTTCTTTCACCCAGACCACCCCTAATATCTCTTGCATAGAAAAGAATCTTTGTTGCAATATCAGAGTTTTCAGCGTAAGCCTTTATGAATCTTCCGATGATATCTTCCTCGCTCGCATTTCTTAATGCTCCGATGGTGGCAAAAAGATCAAGACAATCAGACATAGAAGTTCCATATGTCACAGCACCATTCTCAGTATAGGTTTTGTTTGCTTCTCTCTTCAATAATTCTAACATCTTCAATACCTCCTTATAACAAACCACAAGATACATTTCTCTGATGATGAGAGGGCTTTCTCCTCCCTGCAGCTTGGCCTATGAACCAAGTGGTGATTAAGTCACCGAATCATAAGTGTATGATTTGCTGTTAGTATCTTTTCGGTTTTTATTTTGGCATCCAGAACTGTGGCATTCTGTATGCCTGCAAGATACATTTTTAACCCATCGCGTGAATCCGCAGGAGCAACCTGCCACACCGATTGCTCAATGGGTCCCATAGGATTGCTGTATGTATCTTTCTAAGCATCCGGCAATCACAAGATACTTTCCAACGACAAGAGGATTCGAACCTCTCACATCTCCCTGCCAAAAACAGGGTGCTGACCACTCTCAGCCATCCGTATCGAGTTTTTTGCTGTCTGTATCTATACGATTGCCATTATTACAAGACACATTTATTAGGAACAGGATTTGAACCTGAAACTCGCGGATTATTAGCCCGCTGCTCTACCATTTAAGCTATCCAAGGAATGATTGCTGTATGTGTCTTTATCTACAAAGCACTTTTCTGATGCAGCTTTCACTGCTACCCTGCACCGACGACAGGGGGCCTTACTAAGGCCGGCTCTCGGTATTGCTGCCTGTGCTTTTATGGTTTTATGGTACCGCAATAGAATGGATATGAAAAGAAGCAGATTACTCTATTTATTTAACCCCAAATGTATTGCATAAATCCGTATGCTTAGTTATAATACCTATAATATTGCGACCCCAATTAGGAGAATAGTATGACTGAGAAGTATAAGATTTATATACCGGAAGATATGAAATCCCGCCTTATGAACGATGCTGAACTGTTTGAATTCTTTAAAAAAGATGGCTCTATCAATTTAAACGCCTTCCTCAAAGAACTACTCGTCAACTATTTTGATGAGTATAGAAACAGAAAGGCAAAGCTCCTTGAAACCATCCTTACGGATCTTAGCCAGTTTCCGTCTATTTCTCATGCAGATGCGGATACTATCGCAGATAAGATCATCAATACCTATATGAAAAGCGATAAATATCGCTCTGATCGAAGCACAGCTATTACTCTTACAGTAAGTGGTCGTTCTTTGGATGTCATGAAAGCCATTGAAAACAATCTTCTG
>JAILDZ010000079.1 GCA_024688505.1 Lachnospiraceae bacterium | reverse complement strand
TTATTTCTCATGATCTGAGAAATGTTTGTGGGCGAAAGGAATGAGGGGCTTAAGATGGAGATTACGATAAGCAGTACTATAAGCACCGCCACCAGGCTCATTTCACGAGACCCTGTAATGGTCTGCCATATAGATTTCTTTTTCATTATTTATCTCCTCCCTTCCCGGATGTACTCTGCTCCATGGAGAGTTCGAGGATCCTTTCCTGATTCACATCACTGCGATCCAGGCATCCGGAAACACGTCCGTTACACATTACATAAATGCGGTCACACATACCGATGATCTCGGGCATTTCGGAAGATATCATGATGATACCGTAGCCCTTCTTTGCCAGCTGTCCCATGATCTCGTAGATTTCCTTCTTGGCGCCTACGTCGATACCCTTTGTGGGCTCGTCCATGATGACCACCTTCATGTTGGACTGTGCTAAAGCTTTTGCCACTACCACTTTCTGCTGGTTACCACCGGAAAGTGAGCTGGCGGGCTGGAATATGGTCACAGCCTTTGTGTCCACTTCTTCCAGTCTTTCCTTGGAGACTTCTCTCTCCTTCTTTTCATTATTGAATCCTTTATTGGAAAGCTCACCCTGAATAGGAAGGGTGACATTACGTCCCAGTCCCCAGGAAAGGATGAGTCCCTGCTTCTGTCTGTCTTCGGGAAGAAGGATGATACCTGCTTTCATAGCATCGATAGGTTTCTTGATGCTGATCTCTTTGCCTTCCAGGAAGATCTTTCCTGCATCGGGCTTAGTGATACCGCAGATGGATTCCACTGTCTCTGTACGGCCTGCACCTACCAGACCTGTGAGGCCTATGATCTCGCCTGCCTTCACATTAAAGGACACATCTTTGAAGTATCCTGTACGGCTCATGCCTTCCACGCGGAAGATCTCATCGCCGAGCTTCAGTTCTTCCTTCGGATACATGTCTGTGATCTCACGTCCAACCATGGCCTTGATCAGGTCAGCGTTTGAGATACCGTCCACATCATATGTGCCGATATACTGTGAATCACGGAATACGGTAACACGGCTTGCCAGCCTGTACATATCCTCGAATCTGTGGGAAATAAAGATAACGGACTTGCCATCTTCTCTTAAGCGATCCACGATTCCGTAGAGCTTCTCGGACTCGTTTGCTGTAAGAGCTGCTGTGGGCTCGTCCAGAATGAAGATCTGAGCATTGGTGGAAAGAGCCTTTGCTATCTCCATCATCTGCTGCTGTGCCACAGAAAGGGCACCTACTTCATCAGTTGCTTTGAAATCGGCATCCAGACTGTCAAGAAGAGCCTGTGCCTTTTCATTCATTTCTCTCCACTGGATGATACCGCCTTTTACGGTCTCATGTCCCATGAAGATATTCTCTGTAACGGAAAGCTCAGGATATGATGTGGGATGCTGATACACTGCAGCGATACCTGCTTCCTGTGCATCGAGAGGTCCCTTGAAATCAACCTCCTGTCCGTTTAAGTACATCTTGCCTTCTTCGGCACTGTGTACTCCGGTGATAACCTTGATAAATGTGGATTTTCCTGCTCCGTTCTCACCCATAAGCGCGTGCACTTCACCGCGCCTCAGCTGAAAATGGACGTTGTTAAGAGCTTTTACACCGGGAAATATCTTTGTGATCCCCTTAAGCTCCAGTATTAAATCTTCAGCCACACTCAAGCCCCCTTTCTGATAAATAATATTCTACGGTATTAATCTATCACAGGGTGTTCAAGTGCTAAATCGTAATATTTTTGTTTTTGTGGGAAAATTTTGTGGTTTTTGTTGGGATGTGATTCAAGGCCGCCCGTGAAAGGTTTGTTTCACCCACGCCTCAAGTGGCGGGGTATTCCCCCGTTCGTGATAAAAACAACGATCCTACCTGTGGATCATGATGTCAATGTCGCAGACACCTTCCACTCCGGGCACGGAACCTTCGTTGGTATACTGCCAGATAACAAAATCATAGGGTGTCTGGGGCTTATCCTCATAGTCTGCATACCATATGGGATATCCCTCCAGCTTTGAAAGGTCCAGTTCAAAGGCCTCCCAAAGCATATTTGCATAAATCATGGGTTCATATCCGGCTTCTGCAATAGTCTCGCAGAACACTTTGGTATTTGCAGTAAACTGTTCTCCGGACACATTATCGGTGCGAGCCACATCATCCAGAATGCTTTCCGGATCATAGACCACAGGCAGGTCCAGCTCCCTGCCGTTTAAAATGCCAAGGACGAAATCCGCTTCTTCCTTTGCCTCTTCTTCATTTACGGCCTGGGCGAAAAAGTATGCGCCCACCTGAAGCCCTGCGGCTTTGGCATCTCTGTAATAATTGTCAAACTCCCTGTCGGCATTCAGGGAACCTTCTTCGCCGTATCCACGGTATCCGATGCGGGCAATGACAAAATCATATCCCGCTTCTTTTACCGCATTAAAATCTATATAGCCCTGATGATGGGACACATCTATTCCGAGAGAATAATCTCCGCCCGAATACGACATGATATCCCCATTCTTATTAAAAGCATCATCAGAGTATGGTTTGGCCGGGATATCGGGATTTATCACAGTCTCATATTCCACGCCAAACACATCCCGAAAGATAAAGGGTGTCTCCTGCTCTTCGGCCTCTTCTTCCGACACGCTCTGCTCTACAGGATTATTAACTTCTTCTATAGGAGTTTCTGTCTTCTCAGGTTTAGAACCGCAGCCACCAAAGAGGAGCATTGCGGCCAATGAAAAAATGATCAAACGATGTTTCAAATCTGTATACCATCCCTATAATGAATTGATATACAGACTATACTATATTATGTAGTCATTTGCATAGGATTCCTGCAGGCGGTCCAGAAGATCCTGCAGAGTGACACTATCCAGATATGAATTGATCAGGCGGTCAAGCTCTTTCCATACAGGAAGCATGGCGGTCTCACCGCTGCTCCCTTCAGAGTCTTCAGAATAATCCACGGGGCAGAGACTGCCTTCCGTCAGGCGAAGGATCTCTCCCACTGCATACTTATCCGGCGACTGGGACAGCATATATCCCCCCTGAAAGCCTCTGTTGGTTTTCAGGATATTTGCGCCGTTTAATATAGGAACTATCTGTTCCAGATATTTTTTAGAAATATTCTGGCGTGTAGCAATGTCCTTCAAAGCCACATATCCTGAGCTCTGATGCTCCGCCAGATCTATCAGCATACGTAGGGCATACCTGCCTTTTGTGGAAATCTTCATCCGGTTCACCTCTGCTATTCATTATCGGATCTACGGGTTTAAAACCTGTCGCTTGTTATTATCTACCTACTATTTCGGTAGGTTTTATAGATAAATAATAAATGCTTCGTCCCCGCTTGTCAACTATTTAAAGAAAACAAGCAAAGGATAGAAGCATTTATTGCTGGATCTCTTTAGGTAGCCTTATCTGCACTTCCGTGCCCTCACCGGGCTTACTGTTATATGAAAGCCCGTATTCCTTTCCGTATAGCATCTGGAGTCTTCGATGAGTATTAACAACAGCTATGTTCGTGCCGCCGCTTCCTTTTGTATATCCGGCGATGATCCCGTCCAAGGTCTCTTTATCCATGCCCACACCGTCATCAGAGATCATGATTATCACGTCGTCTTCATCAGTCCAGGCTGTAAGCACTATATTCCCCTCTCCGGACTCCTTCTCCAGGATGCCGTGGAGCACAGCATTTTCCACAATGGGCTGCAGAGTCAGTTTCGGGAGCCTGATATGCCGAAGCTCCTCCGGGATATCGTCGTAGAAATGCAGTTTCCCTTCATATCTCATATTCTGGAGCTTCAGGTATATGCGCACATGGTCCCTTTCTGCCAGAAGATCCGTGTATATATCTTTCTTGCTGAGAGTCAGCTTATAAAACTGGGAAAGAGCCCGGACAGCATTGGTGACATCATCCTGCCTGCCGGTCTGAGCCATCCAGCTTATCATATCCATGGTGTTATAGAGAAAGTGAGGATTTATCTGAGCCTGCAGGGCACGGACCTCAGTCTTTCGAAGTTCATCCGCGGACTTCTTCTCTTTCTCCATAAGGGAATTTATCTCCCCTGCCATATGGTTATAAGAATCCGTAAGCTCTCCTATCTCGTCATGGACGCTGGGGTCCGGCAAAGGCACAGGAAGATTTTCCCTGGCGGAAAGCATGGATTCATTAATGACAGAAAGCCTTTTAGTAAGAGAATTTGAAAATAAAAGTGCAAAGATCAGGGCCAATGTCAGGGTGGTAAAATATATGATCCCGAGATTAATTATGATCCCTCGGCCTCTGGCGAGGATCGGTTCTGCCGGCATGGCAGTCACCATGTACCAGTCGGAATCTCCCAGCCTGTATCCTGCCGTATACACAGTCTCTCCCATAATGACCATTTCCGTATAACCTTCATCGGAATTAGAAAGGCTCCTCACAGTGCTATAAGGCATGAGGTATGCTCCCACCAGGTCGATATTGGAAGAAGACACCACAGATTCACGTTCATTTAAGATATATGACACACCCTGGTGGGTGGCCACATCCTGTTCCAGAATGGTCTTCAGATTATCCTGAGAAAAATACAGCACCAGATATGAGGGCGCCACATCA
>JAILDZ010000017.1 GCA_024688505.1 Lachnospiraceae bacterium | reverse complement strand
CATATTTATTATCTGTAGCAAGATATGTGACGCCGTTATCGAAATAACATGGGATGAAATACGGAAGGATCTCCCCGTCGTCTCCTATGCGAAGCTGCGCCAGGCCTGTGTCATATCCTACCGGCATACTGCCCGAAGTGCAGAACCAATAGTTACCCAGGCTGTAATAAATAGGCACATTTCCCATATATTCCACTCCCTGAAGGCAGTGTGTGTGTCCGCCTATGATGGCGTCCGCCCCGGCATCCACAAAGCTCTGCGCCAGCCTGAGCTGGTCATTTCCGTAGGACGAATCTCCTTCAGTCCCCCAGTGGACTATGGCTATCACCATATCCGCATTTTTCTCTGCTTCTTCTATGACTCCCACGAACTTTGCGGGATCCAGTGTCTTAAGGACACCCGGCATATCATCCGTGGCCTCTTTTGTATAATTATATGATCTCTCCACCTGTGTGGCTGATACCACTGCTATCTTCTGCCCGTTTGCCACATAATATAAAGGCCTTTTGGCTTCGGACAGGTTATGTCCTGCGCCCACATGGGGCATCATCACCTTGTCCAGCGTATCTATAGTGTCATCCATGGCCTCCGGACCATAATCCCACACATGATTATTGGCCAGATTCACGAAATCCACGCCTATGTCAAAGAGGGCCGATGCCATATTTGGATTTGCCCTGAAAGTGTATTCCTTACCCTTAAGCGGCTCTCCTCTGGTGGAATAACAATATTCGTTATTCACCATCAGGATGTCTGCGCCAAACATCTCATCCAGAAGCAGTCCGGAAAAGCAGTCTGCCAGACCGTTTCTTTGTTCCAGCATATAATTGGTGGTGGCCATATTCTCCGCCAGGTTCACATCCCCGGTGAAATCCATGACAAATTCATGGGGATTCTTGGTCTCCACCCTGTGGATGTCCTGATCCAGATACAGCCCGTGGCTCTCGGCATAATCAGCCCAGAGCACATGAATGGAATTCCCCGTGATCCGGTACCAGGTATCTTTTGAAGAAAACTCACCGTTTCCGGCGATCTCTGTGATAGCAGGCTCGCCATAGGTGGCTGCCACCCATGATAAAAAGCTTTCATCTATCGGATATCCTGCTGTGAAATCTCTGGTACTGTTTTTTAAGATCATGCTGTATGCATCTTCCAGAGAATCCATGCGGAAGGTCTCATCACTTGTGAGCACACTGATAAAGCTCTGTTCAGAGTCTTTAGAGTTTTCCGTACACCCAGTGATAAGCATTGCCGGCAGAATGCCGAGTATCAGCAGGGATTTAATCTTCCGTGTCATGAATCAGATTTTCCACCCGTTTTACTGCTTCTTCTGCTCCTTTATAGCCCTTCTCTGATGCCATTTTATAATATGAAAGAGCAGTGTATAGATCCTGCTCCACTCCATATCCGTTTTCATACATATAGCCCATATTTATCTGAGCCGGTGTATATCCATATGAACATGCCAGTTTCTGATAGTATGCAGCCTTTGTAAGATCCACATCCACTATCGTGCCATTAAAATAAAACACACCCAGCTGGTTTAATGCGGGAGGAAAATCCTGATCCGCCGCCATGGTGATAAGTTCAAGTGCTTTATCTTCGTCTTCATTGGTGCCGTAACCGTAGAGATTCATAAGGCCGAGATAATACTGACCCTCTGCATACTCATTATCGGCAGCGGTTTTAAAATGGTCTATGGCTTTTTCTTCATCATATACTCCGGATTTTTCATCCATGAATATGATGCCGAGACGCACATGAGAAGCGTCATAGATGTATCCGTTTTCGATTTCAGTCTTTTCTGCTGTCTCGTCCTCGTCCTCGTTCTCATCATCCGGGTCTGTCATAAACACTGTTTCATATATGGATGCCGCAGTCCTTTTATTCTCAGGCACGCAGATCCCCTTTTCATAACAGTATCCCTTATAATAGATGCCGTCTAAAAGATGCATATCAGCGGCCTTCACGATATAATCAAAAGCCAGTTTCTCGTAGTCTTCTTCTTCGGTATCTTCGTTCTCCGCCGGCAGTGCATCTCTTAAGGTTTCTTTATGGTCAGACTCTTCCCATAATGAGAGATAATATCTGCCCATGCCCACATTGGCTTCCCAGTCGCCTTTACTTAAGGCAGTTTCAAAATACTCTCTCGCTTTTTCCGGATCCTTTTCGGTCCCTATGCCGTTAAGATACATATAGCCCAGTGCGGTATATGCCTCCTTCTTACCGTGGGAAGCCGAAACCTCATATTGCTTCATGGCTTCTTCAAAATCACGGGGAGTGCCTTCATAGCCGTAATCCAGGCGCAGCGCCAGTTCATATGCAGCATTCGCATCTCCATCATATGAGAGGACCTTAAGATCCCTGTTTGACATTTCGGAATAGTCCTCTGCAGATACTGCTAAAGGACATGTACAGACTGTGACAAATAGAATTATGGATAATATACGGGCAATTTTCTGCCTCATGAATATACCTCCGCACAAAACACGCATGAAATTATAACATAGAAAATAGAATAAAAAAAGAGAGAAACCTGTTACCGGGTTTCCCTCTTTTTCGTTATTTTACACAAGTATCTTTACTGTTTTTAGTGTTCTTACATTAAGCCTTATATAAGGTAACCAGCTTCTGCAGGTACTCGTAACGATCCTTGTAGTCCTGCTCGGTCTTAGCGAAGAGCTCTGCTGCTCTGTCCTTATCAACCTTCATGAGAGAAGCATAACGGTTCTCGCCCTTAATGAATTCCTGGAAGTCTCCTGTGGGAGCCTTGCTATCCAGTGAGAATGCATCCTTACCTTCTGCCTTAAGTGCAGGATTGTAACGGAAGTTGAACCAGTAACCAGCCTCTACAGCCAGCTTCTCTTCTGTCTGAGCCTTGCTCATGCCCTTCTTGATACCATGGTTGATACAAGGAGCATATGCGATGATCAGTGAAGGTCCGGGATAAGCCTCAGCCTCTGCCATAGCCTTAACACACTGGTTCATATCTGCGCCCATAGCGATATGTGCTACATATACGTAACCGTAAGACATTGCGATGCCGGCCAGATCCTTCTTCTTTGTCTCCTTACCGCCTGCAGCGAACTGTGCCACAGCACCGGTAGGTGTAGACTTACTGGACTGTCCACCTGTATTGGAATAAACCTCGGTATCGTAAACCATGATGTTTACGTCACGTCCGGATGCAAGTACATGATCCAGACCGCCGAAGCCGATATCATATGCCCAACCGTCTCCACCGAAGATCCACTGGGACTTCTTGGACAGGAAATCCTTCTCTTTCAGGATATCCTTAGCAGCTGCAGATCCTTCAGACTCAAGAGCCTTGATCAGCTTATCTGTAGCAGGTCCGTTCTCAACGCCGCGTGCATATGTATCATTCCACTCTTTAACAGCAGCCTTCACATCTGCAGAAGATGTGCTCTCGCAAAGAGTATCTAGCTGCTCTTTCAGTCTCTCTCTTACAGCCTTTGTTCCAAGGAGCATACCATAACCGAACTCGGCAGCATCCTCGAAGAGGGAGTTTGACCATGCAGGTCCATGTCCCTGCTTGTTTACTGTATAAGGAGTGCTGGGTGAGGAGTTACCCCAGATGGAGGAACATCCTGTAGCATTTGCGATATACATTCTGTCACCGAAAAGCTGTGTAAGAAGCTTAGCATAAGGTGTCTCACCACAACCACCGCAGGCTCCGGAGAACTCAAGGAGCGGCTGTCTGAACTGTGAACCCTTAACGGATGCCAGCTTGAACTTCTCGATCACATCTTCCTTATCGGGAAGAGTTACAGCATAGTCGAAGTACTTCTGCTCGTCTTCATTCTCTTCGAATGACTTCATAGACAGAGCCTGTACCTTATCGGGACATACGTTAGCGCAGGAACCGCAGCCTGTACAGTCAAATGCGGAAACTGTGATAGCGAACTTGTACTCGGGCATTCCTGTCATATCCTTCATGGGCATTCCTTCAGGAGCCTTAGCTGCCTCGTCTGCTGTAAGAGCTACAGGACGGATAGCTGCATGAGGACATACATAGGAGCACTGGTTACACTGGATACACTTGGTCACATCCCATACAGGAACGTCTGTAGCCACACCACGCTTCTCGAATGCTGCTGTACCGGAAGGTGTTGAACCATCCTGATACTTCTTTGCTACGGATACAGGGATGGTATTTCCTTCCTGTCCGTTTACCTTCTGCTGGATGTTCTTTACGAACTCTACAGCATCTGCACGGTCGCCCTTAACTTCCTGTGAGAAGTCCATATCTGTAGCGTTCTTCCATGAATCCGGGACATCTACCTTCACATATGCTGTAGCACCTGCGTCGATAGCATCATGGTTCATCTTAACCACGTCATCACCCTTCTTGGAGTAAGAAGCGGTAGCTGCGTCCTTCATAAGCTTGATAACCTGCTCTTCGGGGATCAGCTTTGTGAGTGAGAAGAATGCAGACTGAAGCACTGTATTGATACGGTTTCCAAGTCCGATCTCCTTACCGATCTTCACACCGTCGATGATGTAGAAGTTGATG
>JAILDZ010000061.1 GCA_024688505.1 Lachnospiraceae bacterium | reverse complement strand
CCGAAGAAGAAAAGCACTATGTCCGCAGTACGGGCAAGTTCCATAGCTTCAGCCTTCAGAACATCATTTATCCCTGAATTTCTCTCATATCCTTTAGCCATCCCCACCACATCAAAATGGCTGTCATTCACGATGAGCTCTGCTACGTTCTCCACCTTTGTGGCATTCACCACAGAGGATCCTGCTCCCTGATATCTGGGTGTAAAGGCGAAATCGCCTATCACCGCCACCTTTGCTCCCTTTTTCAGAGGAAGTACATCACCCTCATTCTTAAGTAGCACGGCACTTTCTGAAGCTGCCCTCCTTGCCAGAGCGTGATGTGCCTCTGTATCAAAAGAGTCTTTCCGATCCTTTGCCCATTCCGCTGTTTCGAGGACTGCAGACAGAAGTTCGTCCACCCTCTCATCTATTATCTCTTCTTTCAGCTCTCCATTTTTAACCGCATCTATAAGGAGTCTGGCACTGGCAAATCCGGGTGCCGGCATTTCCAGATCGGAGCCTGCTCTCACTCCTGCCACATGATCATTGGAGCCGCCCCAGTCTGTGATCGCCACGCCGTCATATTCCCAGTCACCCCTCAATATATCTCTGAGCAGGTGCGTATTCTCATTGGCATAGGTGCCGTTTACCATATTATATGAGGTCATCACTGCCTTCGCTTTTCCCTTCTTCACGGCTATCTCAAAGCCTGTGAGATATATTTCACGAAGTGTTCTCTCATCCACCACGGCATTCATGGCCATGCGTCTTTCTTCCTGTGAGTTAACCGCAAAATGTTTTATACAGCTGTATACTCCTTTACTCTGAATCCCGCGCACATATGATGCTGCCATATTTCCTGCCAGATAAGGGTCCTCGGAAAAGTATTCAAAGTTTCTTCCGCAAAGAGGGCTTCTTTTAATATTCAGGCCGGGACCAAGGAGAATATTCACCCCCTGTGACTTCGCCTCTTCTCCCAAGGCCTGTCCTACTTCTTCTCCAAGCCCTGTATCCCAGCTGTTTGCCATGGTAGCTGCAGTGGGAAAGCATGTGGCCTTAAGGGATTCATTAAGTCCCAGATGGTCGCCTGCTCCTGCCTGTCTTCTTATTCCGTGAGGACCGTCAGACATTATCATTTCCGGGATATCGAGCCTCTTTATTCCAAGCGTATTCCACTCTCCGGCTCCTCCCAGAAGTGCTGCCTTTTCTTCTAATGTCAGTTTATCAACCAGCTCCTTATGCTTCATGGCTTTTCTCCTTCCAAAGCTTTTCACCTGACATTACTATAAACGGTTTAAACAAAAAAACACGTCTGTGGCGCGAACTGTATCTTTTCCGTCACAAACGTGTTTTTTAATTTACTCGGCTTAATGCTATAAGCCGCATCTCGAATCCGCTTCGCTCCTTCTCGATGTTGGGCTGGCGCCCAATAAATCCAAAAAAAGACTTGTCATGGCGTGCAAGCACTCCATCCAAGTCTTTTTTCGTCTTTACTCGGCTTATAGGTTATAAGAGGTCCTGGAATCCGGGAACGAACAGATGTCTCGGAATACCGTCCACCACGATGGGTGCCACATCACCCTGGATAAGGGGACGCACATAGGTGAGGAATTCGCTTGTCACATAGGTGCCGTCTTTTGTGATCCAGTCTCTCGGAACCAGTCTCTCGTCATTTGCGATACGATGCACATCCTTAACAGCTGTGGAAGATGCATACGGATCATCGGAGGTACGCTCGATGACCACCATCTGTCCGGAACCACCTTCATCGGCACACTTCATAGCGGCACCGCCCACCTCGTATGCTTCCAGGATATCCACACGGGAAGCCAGATGAGATGCGGCTCTCTGCAGAGTGGAAAGCTCGATGGCTCTGGTCTTGCAATTACATTTCTCGGATACCACTTCGCAAAGATAACGGGCTGTACCTGTAAGCTGCTTATGTCCGAAAGCGTCCACATAATCCACTGAATTACCCAGTTCGCTTATGTATACGCCGTTTTCATCGCGGATACCTTCCGATACGGCCACCACTACGGAGGACTTTTTCTTCAGGACTTCCTGCACCTTCTTTACGAATTTATCCACATCGAAGGGAAGCTCCGGCAGATAGATGGCATCGGGACCGTCACAGTCCTCGCCCTTTGCCAGTGCTGCTGCTCCGGTGAGCCATCCTGCATTTCTTCCCATGATCTCTACGATCAGCACCTGGCCTTTTGCTGTCTCCAGACTCCATCCGTCGCGGATGATCTCCTTAACGGATGTACCGATATACTTGGCTGCTGAGCCGTAGCCCGGAGTGTGGTCTGTCAGTGCCAGGTCATTATCTATGGTCTTCGGGCATCCCACGAAACGGATATCTGAACCGAATACGATGGCGTAGTCCGAAAGCTTCTTTATGGTGTCCATGGAATCGTTTCCGCCGATATATATGAAGCAGTCGATCTCCAGGTCTTCAAGGATCTTAAAGATCTTTACGTAAACTTCCTGATTGTCATGGATCTCCGGCAGTTTATAACGGCATGACCCCAGATATGCTGAGGGAGTTCTCTTTAAAAGCTCCGCATCCAGTCCTGTTCTGATATGCTCGGAAAGATCCACATAGCGGCCTTCCATCAGGCCCTGTACACCGTGGAGCATACCGTATACCTTGCTATATCCCCTGTCGATAGCGGTTCTGTACACCCCGGCCAGTGATGAATTGATAGCGGCTGTAGGTCCTCCGGACTGTCCCACTATGACATTTCTTTTCTTTTTCCCTTCCATTTATATAACTCCTTTCGATTCAAAGAATTCGGAAAAATCCTTAACCGATATCTTATCAAAACAAGCGTCATTTCTCAATAGAGCCCGGTAACTTTTATTGTAAAAAGTCTTTGGTCTGATATAATACTTTTATCATTTTTATAAAAAGGAGATCATTATCATGGCACAAGGAAATCCCGTGATCGGAGAAATATACAGACACTATAAACACGGCGGGCTCTATCAGGTGGTAAACATAGCAGAGCATACCGAGACAGGCGAAAAGATGGTGGTCTATCAGGCCCTTTACGGAGAATTCCGTACCTTCGTCCGCCCCTTTGAGATGTTCATCGGCGATGTGCCTTCGGGCTTGAGATTCGCCCTGGTGGACAGATCCGAACTTAAGAAAAAAGAGGACGCTCCCGCCGCTGCCCCGGAGACATCTGAACACCCGGATGCCGGCAGCGAGATCCTTTCCGCAAACGAAAAATTCCTGGAGTTCCTTGACACCAAGGATTTCACCAGGAAATACGATCTGCTTCTTTCCATGAGAAATGAGATCACAGATCAGCTCATTGATAATATGGCCGCATCCCTTGACTTCGTCATAGACGAAGGCCCCTTAGACAGCCGCTACGAGCAGCTAAAGACCTGCGTCCGCACCAGACAGCAGTACGAGCTTAATCGTTTTGAACGTCACTAAAGCTTCTGTCCGTCCAGCCCGTGACGGCTTAAGTAGCTGTTATGATATGAAGGGTCGTTTGTGACATCATCACCGAACCAGATGAGCGGTGTGAAGGAATTCGCTTCTTCTATGGAGGGAAATTCCACCTCGGCCACCATGAGGCCGTCGAGCTCTTCTTCGAATATGTCAAGCTCCACCAGGCGTCCCTTGGAGTGATAGTCTTCCAGTGAAAGGGACAGATCCGGCGACACGGTGCCGTCATCAAGTATAGGCAGATAGTATCTGGTCTTTTTGATCACGATACCATCTGCTTTTTTTATGAGATGATAAAAGGATTCGTCTGTCAGAGGCAGATTAGCTTCTTCTCTGGCCATAAGGCCGCTGCCCTTATAGGTCAGCACATACCGCTCCCCCTCTCTTCGCACCCGGACCACCGGGTTCACGGAGAGGTATCCCTGTATCAGCACTTCATGTCTGTAGCTTTCCAGATCATCCGGCAGCTCTTTTATCAAAAATTTTCTTTCTATTTCCATACGATCTTCTTTGCCATGGCATCGGCCGTGTCTTTATCTGTCAGGTACTGAAGGATGGCAAGGCCAAACTCCAGTGCCGTGCCGAGTCCTCTGCTTGTGATGATATT
>JAILDZ010000005.1 GCA_024688505.1 Lachnospiraceae bacterium | reverse complement strand
TGCGGCACGTGCCTCGGCTGCCTCGACCAATCGGGCTTCCGACGTATCTTGCATTGAATTTCGCGCCGTGATGGTTACCATCAATACAAGAATTGTCATACATACTACCAGAACGGCAATAACGACTGCCGAGATTCTCGTAGCAAGCTTAACCTGTCTTAAATTCTTCTTTCCACCCATAGTCTACCTCCTCAGTCTAAAATGAAATGAAAAATATGTTTGTTTGAATGTTATGACTCTGTTAAACCTCACGCTTTGATCTACCACTAGATTGCCATGATGGTCATCGTTTTCCACCCTTTGTTATCTAACATTATAACACTAAAAAATGTTGTATACAGTAATTTTCGTTATTTTGTACTAAACCTACAAGCACGGCGTCTCGATTCCGCTTCGCTCCATCTCGATACTTGTGCTGTCGCACAATTCAATTCTTGCACTAAACCTACAAGCACAGTATCTCGATTTCGCTTCGCTCCATCTCGATACTTGTGCTGTCGCACAATTCAATTCTTGCACTAAACCTACAAGCACGGTATCTCGATTCCGCTTCGCTACATCTCGATACTTGTGCTGTCGCACAATAAATAAAAAAACAGCTCCCGTAGCGAATAAATTCGCCGGGAGCTGTTTCCTTATTTACTCTGCTTGTAGGTTTAGTACATGCCTCCCATTCCCGGGCCACCTGCTCCTGCAGGCATTGGAGGTTCGGGCTCTTTGATGTCTGCTACCACTGACTCTGTGGTGAGAAGTGTGGATGCTACGGATGTAGCATTCTGAAGAGCTGAACGAGTAACCTTTACGGGATCCAGGATTCCGTTAGCTACCATATCCACATACTCTTCCTTGTATGCATCAAATCCCATGCCCTTCTTGGAAGCCTTCACCTTATCTACTACTACAGCACCGTTAAGTCCTGCATTCTCTACGATATAGTAAAGAGGTGCTTCAAGAGCCTTAAGTACTACATTAGCTCCAGTCTTCTCATCGCCGTCAAGAGAAGCTGCCAGTTTCTCTACATCCTTCTGTGCGTGAATGTATGCAGAACCGCCGCCTGCGATGATACCTTCTTCTACAGCTGCACGTGTAGCGTTAAGAGCATCTTCCATACGCATCTTAGCTTCTTTCATCTCTGTCTCTGTAGCAGCACCTACACGGATAACTGCAACACCGCCGGAGAGCTTAGCCAGACGCTCCTGAAGCTTCTCTTTATCGAAATCTGAAGTAGTATCCTTGATCTGGTTCTTGATCTGAGTGATACGCTCCTGAATGTCTTTCTTCTTTCCTGCGCCGTCTACGATCACAGTGTTCTCTTTCTGTACCTTAACGGACTTAGCACGACCAAGCTGTGCGATAGTGGCATCCTTAAGTTCCAGACCAAGCTCTTCTGTGATCACTTCGCCGCCTGTGAGGATAGCAATATCACGAAGCATTTCTTTTCTTCTGTCACCATATCCGGGAGCCTTAACAGCTACCACGTTGAAGGTGCCACGAAGCTTGTTCAGGATAAGTGTGGTGAGTGCTTCACCTTCCACATCCTCTGCGATGATGAGAAGACGTGATCCGCTCTGAACGATCTGCTCCAGAAGAGGCAGAAGATCCTGAATGTTGCTGATCTTCTTATCTGTGATCAGGATATAGGGATCTTCAAGAACTGCTTCCATCTTATCCATATCTGTAGCCATGTATGCGGAGATATATCCACGATCAAACTGCATACCTTCTACCAGATCCAGCTCTGTCTGCATGGTCTTGGACTCTTCGATGGTGATAACACCGTCGTTAGTCACCTTATCCATAGCATCTGCTACCATCTTACCTACTTCGTCATTACCTGCGGAGATAGCAGCTACACGAGCGATCTGCTCTTTATCGGATACTTTCTTGGACATCTTTACGATGGACTCTACTGCTGTGTCTGTAGCCTTCTTCATACCTTTTCTGAGTACGATGGGGTTTGCACCTGCAGCCAGGTTCTTGATACCTTCCTGGATCATAGCCTGAGCCAGTACAGTAGCTGTAGTGGTACCGTCACCGGCCACATCATTTGTCTTTGTAGCCACTTCCTTAACCAGCTGAGCGCCCATGTTCTCGAACTCATCTTTGAGTTCAATGTCCTTTGCGATGGTCACGCCGTCGTTTGTGATGGTGGGGGCACCATAGGACTTATCAAGGACTACGTTTCTTCCCTTAGGTCCAAGTGTTACGCGGACTGTATCAGCCAGCTGATCTACACCGGCCTGAAGAGCACTACGGGCTTCTGCGCCATACTTAATCTCTTTTGCCATTTTAATCTACCTCTTTTCTTTATTTCTCAACTATTGCAAGAATATCATCCTGCTTTACGATGATATATTCCTCATCATCAAGCTTCACATTGGTGCCGGCATATTTGGAATAAATAACCTTCTGGCCCTTCTTAACCTGCATCTTTACTTCTTTACCGTCTACAATTCCGCCGGGGCCTACAGCCACTACCTCAGCCTCCTGGGGCTTCTCCTGTGCGGAGCTGGCGAGAATGATTCCGGATTTTGTTGTTTCCTCTGCTTCAAGCTGCTTTAATACAACCCGATCAGATAAAGGTGCTAACTTCATTTTCATTGCCTCCTTTAATACACTTCTCTCTGATTTGTTAGCACTCATTTTAGAAGAGTGCTAATCGACATGACTATATTAGTTTTCCGCCCTTTTTGTTGCAAGTAGAAATACCCGACAAAATGTCGGGTATTCTTGGTAAAATCTCTTTATTACTCTGTAGAACTCTCATTTTCCCACTTTTTCATAAAAGTGCTTATCTTTTTTTTGATACTGGACTTATATGCCTCATTACCCGTATCATAGAGTTTCTTTAACACCTCCATAAACATCTTCCGCTTTTCGGGCTCCATTTTACTCACTGTTTTAAAGGCATTCTTAAGGGTCTTGGTCTTATACTCCACCAGGTCGTCAAGGGTGGTGTTTCCTCCCGAATACAGCACTTCAAATAATGTATTGGCAAATTCCTCCCGTTCAGGATCGCTTAAGCCGAATAGCCAGTTTCTTAAAGTGTCCCCAAAGAGATAGCTCTGTTTAGACAGATTATCCGCATATACAAAATGGTTCCCGCTCACAAGCCAGCTTAATCCGTTATGCTGTTCCGGTCCTTTAAGCGAGCTTTTCACCACAACCGGTTTCATTTTCTTATGAAGGATCATGGATACAATGGATTCTTCCGGAGCATAGGATCTGACTCGGGACAGAATATTCAGATATCCCGGCTGATTTATCACGGATTCCCTGAAGCCCGGGCCGTCATTGCTGTATACGTATTCTATCTTCTCCTGAATACCTTCCTTACAGAAAGCCGAACCATACACCGCCAGGTTGCCGCCTTTGGAGTGTCCACCCACGCGAATGCTCCGTCCCGTGCGGGAAAAATTACGGTTGATATAATCTCTGGCACGTTTCTGCCCCGGCAGTTCGTCAAGAAAACTCATGTTAAAGTCTTCCTGCCATCCCACAATGGTATTATCCGTGCCACGGAAAACCACATAAAGCGACTTATCCGGCAGTTCATAGGTCATAGCGCAAAACTGCATCTGCGTGTCTTCGTCTATTTCGCTTATATAATTAAAAAGCTTCATATCAGAAAAACGCTTGGTGGCAGCCATCTTTTCCATCAATGTGGGAGCCATTTTAAGGGAGGAAAGCGCAGTTTGCACTTCTTCGTTCTTTTTTCTTATGAAGAATTCCTTTGAAGCCGCCCTTAGAGAGATCTTCTCCTTAGAATCCTGTCCCGGCACAATCCCGTCGAAATTCGTATAGATAAGCTCTGATAATATCAGGTTATCCACTTCATTAAAGGGATCTACAAAAAAGGGTATATCTCCCCGCCATTCCAGATAATCTTCTATATTAGACATATTATTTCCTCTTAATTACTCGGGGATATCTTCTGACGGATCATCGTCTTCGTCCACACCGTATTCATCCAGATCATCTTTCAGGTTTTCCTTCGCCTCGGCAAGGGATCTTTCCTTTTCGTCTGCTTTCTTCTCTTCTTTTTTAATATAGTTCTTTGTGAGAATGGCCACGATGATCTGTGAAACAATGCCAAGAATGCCCACAGCAAAGATCAGAGCAAAACTAACTGTGGTGTATGTGGAGAAAGTCTTATTGATATCAAGCACCAGAATAGCAGAAAGCGCTATAAAAAGGGCTGCCAGTATCAGGTCCACGGTACCGAAGCGGATCTTCATGGTATAGAGCTGAATAGCATGTTGAAGCACAATGAGGGCAGAAACTGCTATGAAGCATCCCAGATATACAGGGAGGCTGTCTGCAAGGTCTGCAGCCTTTACAATAGTAAAAATACCGCAAAGAGCTGCTCCGAGCCCCAATGAGAAATCATAGTTCGATACAGTAAGAAAACTCTTTTTTGCGAAATAGCGGATCATGAGTATGATCCCATATGCGATAAATGCTCCGCCTGCGGTGTAGCAGAAATAGATAAGCTTCATATCAGGCATGAAAAGCATAAGGCCGCCCACCAGCCCCAGAAGGCAATAGATCAAAATAGTGGCGAAAATACCGGAAAGATTCCTGTCCGGGTCTTTAGTCTTTGTTTCTTTATCTTCTTGCATGATAAAATCCCCCTTCAGGATATAGATTATCACTTTTTATTGTAAATGTAATCTACCGCGTCGGAAATATTATCAAAAAATACCACGGGATTATATTTACCCATGCTTTCGGAGTCCCCGAACCCGTACAGGACCCCGATGAAATCTATGCCGCAGAGTTTGGCTCCTTCGGCATCGAAATATGTGTCTCCCACCAGAACCGTGTTCTCTAAAGTGGCATCGTTGTGTCTGCTGAAAAACTCCTTCAGCACCTGTTCTTTTGTCTCTATGGAGCAGTTGACATCTGAACCAACTACATCATCAAAATATTCTCTTAAAGAAAAATGGTTGAGTATTCTATCACATGCCCTTTCCATTTTCGATGAAGCCACAGATACTTTGAATCCTTTTTCATGCAGACCCTTCACAGCTTCCGGTATCCCGGGGTAGAGCTCACAGTCAAAAATGGCGTTTTTATCGTATTCTTCCCTGTATATTTTCATAGCCTCCGGCGTCTTTTCAGCCGGCATCTTAAGGCTTTTAATGAATGTGTCCGTGAGGGGCGGACCTATCCATGTCTTTTGTTCGGACACAGGAGGTATATCATATCCCATGGTCTTTGCCACATGAAGCACGCAATGAACCACGCTGGGCTCCGTATTTACTATGGTTCCGTCCATGTCCAGCAGCACATACTTATATTTACTCATTTCTTTACACCCTTTGTATCTCTGTTTGCAATACGAAGTCTGTTAAGCACTACCGGCTTGCCCTTCACCTTCACGGTTCTTTCGTTTTCTTCATTTATAAGATATACGGCTGTCAATTCATCATTCTTTGCAAGCCTGATGCCGCGCACGCCTATGGCTGCCTTCTTCTTTTCAGGCACAGTGCTACCGTCTATTCTAAGGAAGAAATTATCCTTTGTCTGCATAACCACGGAATCCAGCGGATATATCACTCCCACAAATATCACTTCATCCTTATCCGCAAGCTTAGTGGCCGCCGTAGTCCTCTTTGCCACATCGAATTCAGAGCCGTCCACTATCTTTATCATTCCGCCCTTGGTGGCAAAAAGCACCTTTTTACCCTTCAGGGAAGAAATGGGCTCGATATACAAAGCATCTTCTTTAGAAGTGTTAAAATTCGATACGTTATCTATGGGCTGACCCTTGTCTCTGAATTTACCCATGGGAAGATCAAGGACCTTTATGGTATGCATGTTTCCGCTGTTTGTGAACACAGCCAGCTTATCCAGGTTCTTACACAGTATGACTTTCTTATTCTCTTCCAGTGCAGCCTCCTGATTTCTCTCATATGTGGCCATATCTATAACACGTCCATATGCGAATTTATCAAGAAGCACCGCCACATCCTCTTCTTCGATAGGCTTTTCTTCGATGACTACCTCTGCAATATTATCTATTTCAGTGCGGCGGGGTGCGCTGTAGGACTTCTTGAATTCCTGAAGCTCCTTTATAATGACCTTTGCCATCTTTCCGCGGTTTTCCAGAAGTTCGGAGTATTCCTGTATCTTCTTCATGGTTTCTTCATATTCTTTACGAAGAGCTGCGATCTCCAGGCCTATCAGCTGATGGAGCCTCATATCAAGGATGGCATCCGCCTGTCTTTCGGTAAACAGCAGCTTTGCGGCATCCTTCTTAGACTGCTCGGACTTAAACCTGATCTCGGAAGTGTTTCCGTTCACCAGGCAGTCCTTGGCTTCTTTACGGGTCTTACTGCCTCTTAAAATCTCGATTATCAGGTCGATCACGTCACAGGCCTTGATCATGCCCTCCTGAATCTCTTTCCTGTCTCTTTCTTTTCTAAGAAGCGTGGTATATTTCCTGGTATTCACATCGAACTGGAAGTTCACATGATGCCTGATGATGGGCACCAGTCCCATGGTCTCGGGTCTGCCGTCAGCCACAGACAGCATATTAACGCCGAAAGTGTCCTCCAGCTTGGTCTTTTTATAGAGAAGATTGCAGACATTCTCTGCATCTGCCCCCTTCTTAAGCTCTATTACGATCCTGATCCCCTCTTTTGAAGACTGGTTCGAAATATCCGTGATGTCGTTGGTCTTATGGCTTTCTACCAGTGCAAACACGTCATTTAAGAATTTGCCGATACCGCTTCCTATCATGGTATAAGGGATCTCTGTCACCACGATCTGTGACTTTCCGTTTTTAAGAGGCTCTACTTCCACTTTTCCGCGGATCTTAATCTTCCCCTGGCCGGTGGAATATATGGCCTTAAGCTCGTCTTTATTCGAAATGATGCCGCCGGTGGGAAAATCGGGTCCCGGGATATACTGCATCATCTGTTCTGTGCTCATATCAGGGTTTTTCATATAGGCTATGACGCCGTCTATGACCTCTTCGGTGTTATGGGGAGGGATGGATGTAGCCATACCCACTGCTATACCTTCAGCACCGTTAATCAAGAGATTCGGCACCCTCACGGGGAGCACTTCAGGCTCTTTCTCGGTCTCGTCATAGTTCGGCACGAAATCCACCACGTCTTTATCCAGGTCTGAAAGGAAAGCCTCTTCCGTCACTTTCTGAAGTCTGGCCTCTGTATAACGCATGGCAGCTGCTCCGTCACCTTCTATAGAGCCGAAGTTTCCATGTCCGTCAATTAAGGGAAGACCTTTTTTAAAGTCCTGCTCCATGACCACCAGAGCTTCATAAATGGAGCTGTCACCATGGGGATGGTATTTACCCATGGTATCACCCACTATACGGGCAGATTTCCTGTAGGGCTTATCAGACTTGATCCCAAGTTCATGCATATCATAGAGGATCCTCCGCTGCACGGGCTTTAATCCGTCACGCACATCCGGCAGGGCTCTAGAGATGATGACGCTCATGGCATAGTCGATATAGGACTTCTGCATCACCTCGCTGTATTCGGTTTCAATCAAACGTTCTTTAATCATATCTATCCTCTCAGTCCCCGCTTAAATATCAAGCAGTGCCTCTTTGGCATGGGAATGAATAAAATCACGGCGCGGCTGCACGTCATTACCCATAAGGAGCTCTGTCACATCAGAAGCCATACGTCCGTCTTCTATCTCCACTTTCTTAAGGAGTCTCCGGTCCGGATCCAGCGTGGTCTCCCACAGCTGTTCCGCGTCCATTTCCCCGAGACCTTTATATCTCTGAAGAGTGAAGTCTCCTTTATGTGTTTTCCTGTATTTATCCAGAGCTTCATCATCATAGAGATACTCTTCTTCTCCCTTTTTAGGCATAGCCTTATAAAGAGGCGGCATGGCAATATATACATGACCCTCATATATGAGTTCCGGCATGAACCGGTAGAAAAGAGTCAGAAGGAGCGTGGAGATATGGGCTCCGTCCACGTCGGCATCGGCCATGATAATGATCTTGTCGTAGCGAAGCTTTGAAATGTCAAAGTCATTTCCGTAACCTTCGGAAAAACCGCAGCCAAAGGCATTTATCATGGTCTTTATCTCTGCGTTCTGAAGCACCTTGTCTATACTGGCCTTCTCCACATTAAGGATCTTACCTCGGATGGGAAGGATGGCCTGATACATGCGGTTACGGGCAGTTTTGGCGGATCCTCCTGCAGAATCTCCCTCCACGATAAATATCTCGCATTTGGAAGCATCTCTGCTCTCGCAGTTAGCCAGCTTACCGTTACTGTCAAATGAGAACTTCTGCTTGGTAAGGAGGTTGGTCTTTGCCTTTTCCTCCGTCTTTCTGATCTTAGCCGCTTTTTCGGCGCAGCTAATGACCTCTTTTAAA
>JAILDZ010000225.1 GCA_024688505.1 Lachnospiraceae bacterium | reverse complement strand
ATGAAGAGACCGGCGTAAAGATAGATTTTGTGAATCTCTCCGGAGGAGTGGGAATCCCCTATAGGCCGGATCAGGAAGCAAATGATATATTTGCCATCGGCGAAGGAGTACGTAAGGCATTCGAGGAAGTTATGGTGCCCGAAGGCATGGGTGACACTGCCATATATACGGAAATGGGCCGGTTCATGATGGGACCATACGGTGCACTCATAACCACCGCCATTCATGAGAAGCATACGTATAAAGAATATATAGGTGTGGATGCATGCGCGGCAAACCTTATGCGCCCGGCCATGTACGGTGCATATCATCATGTAACGGTCCTGGGAAAGGAAGATGCACCCCTTGATCATGTATATGATGTGGTGGGATCACTGTGTGAGAATAACGATAAATTTGCAGTGGACAGAAAACTGCCGAAGATAGACAAGGGTGACCTTTTATATATCCACGATACAGGCGCGCATGGCTTTTCCATGGGATACAACTATAACGGCAGACTTCGCTCGGCAGAGGTGCTCCTTAAAGAGGACGGAAGCTTTGAAATGATAAGAAGAGCTGAGACTCCGAAGGACTATTTTGCCACCTTTGACTGTTTTGACATATCCGAAAAATTGGAATATAGTATATAAAACAGGCGTGGATGTCGATATATAGATCATGAGAGGTACTTGGTCATGAAATTTAATCGTATTGACGAAAACTCCATAAGATGCGTGATCAGCCAGGCAGAAATGGATGAACACGGCATTCATATAGACGACCTGATGGATAACCGGGAGAAGGCAGAGACATTTCTTCGTTATATCCTGCAGCAGGCCAATGAAGAGATAGATTTTAACCTCACCGGAAATGCGCTTAATGTTCAGCTTTCCGTGATGCCGGGGGGAGATATTTCTCTTATGATAAGCGATAATGAGAAGAGCGCTCTTAAGAATATGATCTCTGAATTCAGACGTTCCCTTCAGAATTTCAGGGACGTATTGGAAGAAAAGAGAACGGCTCTTTCCGATGCAGGCAGTCTGCTTAAGGAATTAAAAGAGATAGCCGCAAAGAACCAGATCGTACAGAAAAGCTCTGACAGTGAGCTTAAAAGCGATGATATGATGCAGGTGACGGTCTGGGCAGAGTTTACTTCTCTGGATCAGATGATTCGCATGTCAAAGGCGGTTCCAAAGCTGCATGACAGGCCCTCAGTGCTGTATAAACATAACGGCATTTTCTATCTGGTGATAGATATGGAGGACAGCAGGCAGAATGTGGCGGATATGTCATTTGCCATGGCAGAATATGCAAAGACTTTATATGCAGAGGGTGTTTCCTCATATGACGTGAAGGAACACGGCACAGTGATCATCGCAGAAGATGCGGTAAATGTGCTGGCACAGATGTAAGCGATAATAAATATGAAATAACGAAAAACCCCGGGCAACGGATTGTTTGCCCGGGGTTTTTCTTACACACACACCAGAAATGAGTTATTCGCTTATTAAAGTGGATTTATAAGGAGCCTGTCCTTATACTTCCTGTCCAGTCCGTCCAGAGTTCTTCTGGCATTATGATACTGGTTTCTGTTTATGGAGATGATGCATATTTCATCATTTCCGTTATGGCTCTCCCTCATAAAGAAGGGGATATGTCTGATCTCTTTTTTAAAAGGGATGGATGCTTCGATAAGACATCTGCAAAGGCTTCTGCCCGCATGAAAATTATATGTCTTGCAGAGCACCACATCTCTATCTATGTTTCTTCCGGTTTTAAGTTTTCTCTTCATGAGTCCCCCAAAGAATTATTCCAGCTTTATGGACAGCTGCTTCCCCATGCCGCCGGCCACTTTCACCATGAAATCCAGACTGGGATTATAATTACCGCTTTCCATCCGGGAAATGTTTGATTTCTTCGTCCCCGTGATCTCTGCCAGTTCCTGCTGGGTCATGGAACGGTCCAGACGAGCCGCCTTCATCTGAAGGGCCACATCTTGTCTGGCCTTGCTGTTATTGCCGGGGATAAGCCCGTCTGCATATCGTTTTTTCAAGTCCTTATCCCCCTCAACAATCAAAATGTTATCATATATGATAACAGATGTAAAGCAGTTTTTCTGTCAATGACAGACAACCGACAGAATGCTATAATTATGCGATGGAAGGGGAGTTTACTCTATGCTTTTTGCATTGATATTCATATGTGCGGCATTTATGGCGGCATTTTTATATATGGATCTTAAAGAAAGACATCTGGCTGCAGTGATCTTAAAAGGACTGGCCTCTGTCTGCTTTGTCCTTATGGGCATCATGAACAGTCCGGGAGGCACTGCCGCAAACTATATTCTTTACGGCCTCATCTTCGGATGTGCTGCTGATGTGGTGATAGACCTTCGCTTTATTTTCAAAGAAAAGAAAAAACTGCCGTTTATGGCCGGTGTGGTCATCTTCCTTTTGGGGCATCTGGCATATCTTATGGCAGTGATCACTGTTTCTTCGCATTTTGTTGCATTCATTCTGGCAGGCATAATTCCCACAGCCATAGTACTTATCATAATGTTTAAACATATCACCGTATCTCCGGCATTTTTTACTGCGGGCATTGTATATCTGGGGGTGATCATGATGTTAAACTCCGTTTCCATAGGGAATCTTATAGCATCACCTTCGCGCTTTACTGCTGTGTTTGCTGTGGGAGCCTTTTTATTTATGATAAGTGACATTGTGCTCATCATTAATAATTTCGGAAGGAAATACAGAAAAGGCTGCAAAGTCGCAAATATCATCATGTATTACACAGGCCAGGTGCTTATTGCATCCAGCCTGTTATTTTTATAAAAGAAAGCCATAAGGCAAAATACTACGTATAAATATAAGGGCAAATTAAAGAAAAGGACTACAAGAGATGGAGATTAAACTAACCGGTATCAGTAAAGAAAACATAGAGGCTTTTGAGCCGCTCCTGTTCGGACGAAGGATATCAGGCAGCCAGCTGGCAGTGGGGGCCATTGTCGATGATACGGCAGTGGGAGCGGCACTCTTTGATGCGGTGGATGAGATACTCATGCTGGATTATATCTATGTTTCGAGTGAATACAGAAGAAAGGGCATCGCCACAAAGATGATAAACGGTCTCATAAATGAGATATCATTTGCTGAGCCGTCTGCCATACATGTGAATTTCCCGGGAGAAGCAGAGGATCTGTTGGGCCTTTTTCTTTCACTTCACTTCAAGCTTTTCAGGGACGGCACTTCATTCTCGGTTTCGTCCGATGCTTTCATGCAGTCTGATGTGATGAAGAAGATAAAGTCTCAAAAAATAAGGAGCAGGATCATCAGGGTGTCGGAAATGACAGAAAAGAATAAGAAGACTATAAGAGACGCGTTTGAGAAAGCTGATATTTTCCCAAATATGGCGGAGGATCCGGCCCTTTCAAAGGATCTGTCCATTGTCTCCCTGGATGAAAAGGATGTACCCAGATCATGCCTGCTGGCAATGGAAGGAGAGGATACGGTAGTGATCCACTATCTGGTGAATTTCAGGAATGAGACAGCAGCACTGCTGGAGATCATAAATGCTTTCAGCAAACTGGTGGAAGTGAAGTATAAAAACGGATGCAACATCAGATTTGTGACCATGGATGAAAAGATGCAGGCTTTTGTGGAGAAACTCATAGATGACAGATCGCTCATCATTAATAATGGCCCATTAGTCAGCGGAACAAGAACATTATAAGGAGGAACATCATGGAATACGGTTCAGAGGCTCTGGACAGAATGCAGGTTATCGAGGAAAGGATGAAGCTCGATACCACAATATATCAGGAAGACAGTATAGAACTGAACTCAAACAGAGGGGAACTTCTTGCTACGGTACCCAGATGGGACAGTCAGTATATAGCCCAGGCAAACGACAGAAAAGCCGCTCTCGTGGCAAAACTAAGTGCAAAAGATACCTTTGCGGAAAGGCTCAGGATGTCTGAAGCTGAGCTTATGAAGTCTTCATGGCTTTTGGACAGGACCATACCGAAGAAAGCCACCATAGATAAGGAAATGGAAGAGGCTCATAAGGTCTTTGGATTCGGCACATTAAGCGATTCCCAGAAGGCAAAGAGAGGACAGAAATTTAAGGAGAAGGCTGAAAGGCAGGCAAAGGCCGCAAGGGAACTGAAACTCCATCAGGTGGGCAGAACCGCTGCTTTGGATGCTGTGCTGACGGATACTATTCCGGCCGGCATATATGCACTAAGACATGATGAAGAGAAAATGACATCATTCTTAAGTGATACGGGTCATCTGGAAGGCACCGGGGAGATGATGGATGATATCGCATTCTATGCTGTATGGAAGAATTATGCAAAGAAGAATGAACGTAAAATGGGGGATGCAACAGCATTTCTTGAACATATGCCTGCCGTCACAAAAGAGCAGGCTCTTGCCAGAGTGAGAAATCTGACGGACAGCGATAACTATAAAGAGGAGTATGTGAATATATTGCTGGAACTGGAACAGCTGGATATAGACCTTTTTAATTATCAGGACGATGATCAGTTCATACAGAACTATTCCTGTAAACTGGCTGCTCTTCGCATGTATTCCCACGGAGATAAGATGCTTAAGGCTGTGGAAAAGGATCCCAGACTTAAAGGAAAAGCCGTTAAACTTCTGGCAAAGACAGCGGTCATAAACGACATTATAAAAGACTATGAAAACAGAGCGCTGATGATCCAGTCTCCCTATTATGTGCTGCTGGCCGGAAAAGAAGTGGAAGGTCTTTCCGAAAAAGACCTAAGGAAAAGACTGGAAAGAACAGAAGATGATGCAGCCAGGGGCTTTATACAGAGACTGCTGGAAAGAAGAACGGGCATCACTTTTAAGAAAGGCGCTAAAGCATCGGATTTCCTGCCCAAAGCCGAGAAGAAGCAGCTTAATGATATGAAGGCATACCATAAGGAGGATCGGGATACCGATGCAGCTCTTATGGAGACCAGAGATGCGGTTCTGGACAAATATCGTAAGGACATTAAGAAAAAGAATAAGAAGCTGACGGATGATGAGGTGAATGCCATTGCCATACAAAGATATGCAGAGGAAAGAGCCAATCCATACAGACAGCTGGTGGGATATCAGGCAGATATGGTTCTTAATGAAGCAGATGATGTCATAGGATACATTGACGAAGACAGTGCGCTTCTTATGCACAGGGAATATTACACTATTGACGAGCATCCTGCATTTAAGTATGAAAAACATTTCGTGAAAGAAAAGCCCTTTTTGAATCTTGGAGATGGGGTGAGACCTGAGGATATAGCCGCAGTATATAATCTGAACCGCAGGCTGGCCAGTGAGTATCACGAAAGGACGCTGGCACAGTCACTTCTTCCGCAGGACGTTTTTGATGAGTATTACAGGATACTTGCGGAACTGGCAGTGTACAAAAAGAAATATGAATATATCACCGGTCTGGATAAAGGCTGGGCGGAGGAAAGACCGGATACAAACGAGGCATTCTCCGAATCCGATAAAAAGAAGAGAAAAGCCATGACAAGTGCCGTGGATAAGTGCGTTGCCATCATAAAAGATGACTGGTATTATCAGTCTCTTTGCCAGCAGGCGCTGGAGAACGCTGCCAGAGTCAGAAACATGTTATATGACAGGATGAAGGAAAACAGCACTGAGGAGACCGCTAAACAGTCATTAAAAGACTCTACCATGCTGGGACGCATCAAGAGCAGAGCAAATTTTGATAAGCTGGAAAAAACCATGTATGGCGGTACTCCTATGGAAAAAGAACATAGTATGCCGGATGAGCTGCCGCTGGATATGGCTATAGAAGAAAATGAGATATTCCTGGGAAGGAAACTTACGGATCAGGAACTTAGGGATTTGAAGGAAACATATGAAAGTAATTATCCCGATGTGGAAAAATACCGTAAGATCAGAGAAAATCTTTATGCCAAGCGGGATAGAGAACGTAAAGCATATGGAGATATTGAAAAAGTAGGAAGCCTTCGGGACGAATGGTCATGGGCGGAAGTGCTTCCGAAGGAGGAAAGGCGTGCTTTCCTAGAAGCCGCTGTGAAGGTGTCACAAAAGAGCAGGGCATATCAGATAGATGCACACAGCCTGGAAGTGATGAAAGCCGGACTGAAAAAAGTATTTGATTTTTGCCTTACCATGGCAAACGATGAATATGACTATGTGACTAATGACGACCTGTTTGATAACTATGAAAAGAAGCAGGACTGTATCAACCTTGGCTTTACCATGATGAATGCCCTGGAGGTATACAGAAAAGTGGGCGGAGTGCTGGAGCCTGATGTGGCCGACAACCTGGTGGTCATATGTGATGTGTTTGCCAATATGGAAAACACATACAGAAACCGGGGATTCCTGGCGGTATCCCCTGAGGCTATGGTGCTTCAAAAGGAAGGACTCTCCGCGCTCACTCCGGAACAGCTGGATGAGCTGAGAAAAAAGTTTGAGCATGAAGGCGGCGACTTTAACAGTAGGATAAAGGATCTGGAAGAAAAAGTGCGCAGTGAGGAAGAAAAGATCCTTCGAAATGAAGAATCGAAACTTACTGCGGATCAGATCAAGCAGAAGAAAGTGGAGATAGAGGATCTGAAAAAGAAGAAGGCCGTGGCAGATCGCAGACAGCAGTTTGCCACTATACTGGCCACCGAAAAACGTAAGGATTTAAAGAGAGGGAAACTTAAAACAGGAGATCTGGCAGAGCATCTTCCCGGGGTATCGCTGGAAGCTGTGATAAAGCACGACACAGAATATGAGGTACAGAAGATATACGGTGTGACCGGTGTATATTCCACAGCTTTTGCAAAGTCTGTTCTGGCTAAAAAGAAACTGGACGATAAATGGAAGACTTCGGAAAAAAGACCGGCATCTTCCCTTCTTAAACTGGCACATCTGGCAGATAAGAAGATCCTTATATGTGATATAAAGTCTGCAGTAGAGCTGTCAGGAGAAGTGGATTACAGCCAGATAGGAAAGGCGGCAGTTAAGGGACTTCTGCTGCAGTTTAATAAAGAGACCGGAAAGGCAGGATTCAGGCAGTTTGGATTTATCGCAAAGCCTTTCCTCAGAAGTGCTCAGGGAGATTTCAGTAGGAATATCGCTGCCACGGAAGATATTATGACTATGGCAAGCGATCTGGAAGAATTTCTGGTACGGAATAACTATAAAGATAAGATCATATCTGAACTGAACGAGGAAGAAAAGAAGCTCTACGAAGATATTCAAAAGTATACGAAAGCCACTCTTCCCATGTTTGCCCATGTGATGGCTGACAATGTGGGGGAGAAAGAGAAGAAAAAGAGACTGGATGCCATGAACATGTATTTCCAGGATATTATGGTAAATGAGTCGAAGATGAGTTCTGTTTCGGTTAATGACTGGATATGCCCCTTCAATGAAAAAGGGTACATGGATTACTATAACGAAAGAAAATAAGATCATAAGAGGTGAGAATTGGCCGGGAAAAATAAAAAACGGGTTAAGGAACTGAAGAAAAGCTATACATGGATATGGCTGATAGTTTTTGTGCTGCTTATTATCATCTCATGTGTGATGGTTTCAGTTTTCGCATTAGTATACGGCTCCAGTTTTGTGAGCGGTAAGCTGGATGGGGAGAGAAGCATAGTAGAAAACATGGCAAGTGTGTATGAAGCCGGAGTGAAAAGAGGAGATGACACTTCGGAGACTCTGTCTGCTTTCAAAAGGGGATATCTCATTCTGGACGGAGAAAGAAACATCGTGTATTCAGAGTCGGCAGACACATGCGGTGCACTTAAGGACAGAGAAGAGGCAGATAACCGGGAATACATGTCAGTGGAGATCGGTGCATTTGTTTATGATGCAGATGTATATCCGGATACAGAGTATCCGGTGATCAGACAGGAAGACGATGAAGTCACTGTAGATATCCTTCATATACTGCAGAACACTGACTCATATATCGTAGAGTCGGAAAGAGACATGTTTACGGAGGATGAACTTAATGATGCCGAACTATTGGAGGAGATCGGCTTTATAAACGAAAGCCGGGAGAGGAAGATGATGATTCCTCTATGGATGGGGCTGAAGCTCAGTGACGGCCGGTCCGAATTCATAGCAAAAAGCTATATCTCTGTGGAGGTGTCAGACCTTGTTCTTCTGATCACTGTGATAGCCGGGGTATTTCTCCTGGTGCTGGCGTCATACGTGGTGATGATAATAAACATCATATCCGGAATATCAAGGCGTAGAAAGACCCTCAGAGTCTTTTTCACAGATGCAGTCACCCAGGGACATAACTATATGTACTTCCTGTATGAAGGCGAAGAACTGATAAAGAAGTATCGAAACAGAGGCGTGAACTATCACGTTGTGGATCTGGATTTCGTAGGTTACCGGAATTTCTGCGTATGCCATTCAGCCGAAGAGGGTGAAAGAGTCACCACCCGGATATATCAGGAGATCCGGGATAAAATGGACAGGCGAAAAGAGATCTGCGCCCATGTGGGAGGAGAAAGCTTTGCACTCCTTTTAAGAGATGGAGATAAGGAGACCGTCAGATCCCGTATACAGTCCATAATGGACATAGTATCGCATGTGACGGATGATCACGTGTTTGTATTCCAGGCAGGTATAGAGACGCTGGAAGCCGACGCAAATGCTGCAGAGAGAAAATACATCGACATGGGTGAAGTGTATAATAAAGCCTGTGCAGCCAGAGAATCTCTTAACAGTGATGATCCCGGAATAGCATTTTTCGATAAAAAGCTTATCGAAGACAGACGCTGGGAAGACAATGTGCAGGAGCACCAGCAGGCAGCGCTGATTAACGAAGAATTCGTGGTGTATTATCAGCCGAAATATGATCCCAGGACAGATGAACTCCGAGGAGCCGAAGCTCTCATTCGCTGGCAGTCACCCGACTTCGGATTTGTACCTCCCGGACGGATGATCCCCATTTTCGAAAAGAACGGATTCATCACCGAGATAGATCATTACATGGTGTCCCATGTGGCAAGGGATCAGAAGAGGTGGCTGGATGCCGGATTTAAATGTGTGCCGGTGTCCGTGAACATCTCCCGGGCACACTTTATCGAAAGCGATCTGGCAGAACAGATAAGGGACCTGGTGGATGCGGAAGGCACTCCCCATGAGCTTCTGGAGATAGAACTGACTGAGAGCGCATTCTTTGATGATAAGAAAGCCATGATAAATACCATAGAAAAGCTGAAAAGCTATGGCTTTGCGGTATCGATGGATGATTTCGGATCGGGATATTCGTCACTTAATTCACTTAAGGACATGCCGCTTGATGTGCTGAAACTGGATGCGGAATTTTTCAGGGGCGAGACCGACGGAAACAGAGGCGAGATCGTGGTATCGGAAGCCATACAGCTGGCAAAGAAACTGAATATGAGGACTGTGGCGGAAGGAGTGGAGATCCGTGATCAGGTGGATTTCCTGGCCACCCAGGGCTGTGACATGATACAGGGCTATTTCTATGCGAAGCCTATGCCGGGAGAAGAATATGAGGTGCGCATGAACGAACGCTATAAGCCTAAAGAGTAAACAGGCGAAATCATGGCTGTGTATGGTATAAGCCAGAAGAGCCGGTTTTTCCGTTGAAAGGCAGGAGTAGATATACATGATGGGGCTCCTGCATGATGTGGGGAAGATCGGCGTTCCCGATGCGGTGATAAATAAACCCGGAAGGCTCACTGACGAAGAATATGAGATCATAAAGACACACCCGGGAAGGGGCGCACAGATACTTGTACAGAGAGCTTATACCGCAGGATGTGGTTAAGGGAGAACTGGAAAAAGGTTCCGGGACACAGTTCGATCCGCGTTTTGCGGACATTATGCTTGAAATAATAAAAGAGGACGTGGATTACAGACTGCACGAGAACTGAAGGGATAATGAAGACAGACATTTTGAAGATCAATGAGGGTGAGGAGTATATTAAGATCCGATATAAGGAACTTACTCCATCCATTAAAAGAATACTGGGAATCCTGGATGATGCCCCTGATAAGATCTGGGGCAGGACCGACGCAGGTACAGTATGTATCAGCCTCAGAGACCTGTTATATCTTGAATCTGTGGATGATAAGCTTTTTGCCTATACGGGGGACAGCGTTCTTAAGATAGACGGGAGTCTGAATTCATTTATGACAGCTTTTGATGACGGCACATTTTTCAGATGCAGTAAGTCCATGGTCATAAACGTGGGCAGGGTACAGGCACTGAAAAGCCTTTCATCAAACAGGATCGATGCCACCATGGAAGGTGGGGAGCATATCATAATATCAAGGAGATATGCTTCGGAATTCAGAAGACTGTTGAAAGGAGACAGATCATGAAGGACAGAAAAAAGCCTACCTTATGGGAAATGTACCTTACGAAAGAGATCGGGATAGAGTTTAAGGCCTGTCTGTATTTCTTCGCGTTCCTGTTCTATTACTGCATGTTCCGGATCATCAACGGGATCTATGATGCCAGCATACTTCATATGGCAGAGCTTATACTCATCTGCTATGCCATCGGATATGTGCAGGTATATCTGCTATGGAACTTTGATGAAAGCGACAAGTTGGGGGGCAGGGAAGTCTTTGGGATGATCATATGTACTGCTGTGTACTGCACTGCATCATGGTTTTGCGACTGGTTTTCAAAGAACATTCCGGCCACGGTTCTTTTTGCGGCATACATACTTCTGGTGTATTTCTGCGTGTATCTGATATATAAGTATAAACGCATAATAGATGATAAAAAGCTGAATGAGGACCTGAAACTGTTTCAGGCCAGTCATAAAAAAAGTGAATGATAAAAGTGAATGATAAAGGAGAAAAAGTGCACCTTACGGGAACATGTATTGTTCCCGTTTTTTTTATCTGGTATGAATAAAACGAGTACAGAGATATCCCGAAAAAGGAGGACCATATGAAAGAAAATGTAATAGAGATAGATCATCTCACAAAAAGCTATGGCAAAAACAGAGGAGTGACGGACATATCCCTGACGGTTCAGAAAGGAGATATATTCGGGTTTATCGGACCAAACGGAGCAGGTAAGTCTACCACCATAAGATCCATGCTGGGCTTCTTAAAATTCAGACAGGGAAGCATTCGGATACTGGGAATGGACAGTGTGAAGGATCATGAGAAGATCCTGAGGGAGGTAGGCTACATGCCCTCTGAAGCATGGTTCTATGACTCCATGAAAGTGAAAGATGTGATCAGGTATGCTGCGGAGATCAGAGGCATGGACTGCAGCAATGAAGCTGAGATGTTATGCGGGAAGCTTAAACTCGACACAAAAAAGAGG
>JAILDZ010000196.1 GCA_024688505.1 Lachnospiraceae bacterium | reverse complement strand
TGGCCACATATTACAGTAAGGAAGAAGTGGCCACACTGGAGGTGCAGTACCAGTATTCGAAGGTCCAGAGAGCCTGTATGCCGGATAACAAAGATCAGATAGAACTGGTGGTACTTGATAACTCCACAGGAGAAACTGTATTTCCGGAGGAGTCAGGCATAGCGGATGAGTATCCGGAAATCTTTTCCATAACAGACGGAAAGGTACATATAATAAAAGACAATATGGGCCGAAGGGCAGCAGTGTACAGATATGACCTGACCAATTGCGACTGGACAGTTTTTGGGGTCCAGGACTACATGGAATACATGAATTCCACATGGCTTATACTCTGTCTTGTCATTGTTCTTTGCATAGGCTTCAGCGTACTCACTTTGGCAGGGGTATTCCTTGTAACTGCACAGCTGACCAGACCTATTCGAAATCTCAGGGGAGCCCTCAAGGATATAACCCTTGACGATGTGACTATAACCAGCGAGTATGAAGGAAATAATGAGATAGAACTGCTTCAAAAAAGATTTCAGCAGGTGCTCACAGCCTTGCAGCAATCGGCTAAGCAGATATCCATATCCCAATCTGCTGAATACACTGCCAGGATAGAGGCACTTCAGGCTCAGATCAACCCACACTTTCTGTATAATTCCCTGATGTCCATAAGTGCAGCAGGTCAGGAAGGTGATTCCCTCAAGGTTCAAAACATGTGCAGCCAGCTCAGCGACATTTTTCGCTATGCCTCGGCAGGCGGATCCTTAGTCACCCTGTCAGAGGAATTGGATAATGTGGAGAACTATCTGGCATTTATGAAATTCCGTTATCTGGATGATCTGAATTTCACTGTGGAAAGATGTGAGGGGATAGACAAGATCAAGGTTCCGAAACTTATACTTCAGCCCATTATAGAAAACTGCTTTCGGCATGGGTTCTATATGACAGTGCCGCCGTATCACGTAGAGATAACATGCAGTATAAATGATAACCACTGGCACCTTACCATTACGGATAACGGAGGCGGATTTTCTGATGAAAAACTGCAGGAGATAGAATGCCTGAAGAAGAAAATCGATGACGAGTTTACAGGGAAGAACTATGTGCAAAGCATTGACACACAGAACATGGCCCTTTTGAATGTATATGCCAGGCTGAAGGTCCGATATCGGGATGATACGGTCTTTATGATCGAAAACCCGGTGGAGGGCGGAGCAGTGGTGCATATCGGAGGAAAAACTGATGGAGAAAACTCCTAAAGACATATTGTATTCAAATATACCTGCTTCCTGGTACGGAGATCTATGGAAGGAGGCATTTCCCTCGGGCAACGGAAAGACAGGCATTTCAGTATACGGAGCCGTAAAAAAGGAAACGGTTCTGGTGAATCACTGTAATCTATGGCATTGGGGAAAAAGAAGTGACATCCCCTACGTAAGCTCAGCCTTTCGTGAAACGAAGAAGCTGCTGAAGGAAAGCCGATATAGAGAAGCAGATCCGCTGATAGCCCGGGCACTGCTGGATGAGGGGTACGAGGCAGAGCTGTATAAACCATGCCCCGTAGGCGACATCTGCATAGAGATGGTTGAAGAAGGATCATTTTCAAAGTATCGAAGAAGCCTTGATATGAGTACAGGCGAGGTGTCTGTCTCATGGAATTACGGTGAAACATCATACATCAGAAAATGCTTTGTTTCCAGGGAAAAGGATATCATAGTTTTAAACATAGTCTCTTCCGTGGCAAATCCGGGGGTGTCTGTGGGGATGAGGCTGCACGAGACATACAGAGACGATACAGTAAGGATGAAGGCTGAAACCGACATCACATCCGCTATGGCAGGAGAAAACCTGGTATATAAGGCTAAGGAGAGGAATGGGAACTCTTTTGGGATAGCATGCCGCATCTTGGAATGTGACGGAAATATAGGCTCCGAAAAAGAGTGCATTAGCCTTAATGATGTTTCCTATGCCACACTCATTTTCAAAGTTTTCGGTATTATGGATGAAGTGCGAACCGAAACAGAGGCGGTACGGATCTTAAACTCTGTCAAAGGATCATATAAAGAACTAAAAGATGAGCATGCGAGAAGCCATAGCATGCTTTATCACAGTGCAGGATTCGATCTCCATGATACGCAGGAATGTCAACGGAGTAATGAAGAGCTTTTGTATCTGGCATACAATGATAATGTGCAAAAGGAACTCTATGAGAAGCTATGGCGATATGGGAGATATCTGTTTATATCCGGCACTGCTCCGGACATGCTGC
>JAILDZ010000158.1 GCA_024688505.1 Lachnospiraceae bacterium | reverse complement strand
TGTGCTTTCTATTTTTGCACAGTACGGATTCTCACTGCCGCATTCATCCGCAGCACAGAGTAACTACGGAAGAAGGATAAGCGCATCCGAATTACAGCCCGGAGACCTGCTTTTCTACGGCAGAGGCGGAAGAAGCATAGGCCATGTGGCTATATATATCGGCGGCGGCCAGATAGTGCATGCCAGCGACACCAGAACAGGTATCAGGGTAAGCAATGCTTTCTATACCACACCGGTATGCTGCACCAGCCTTCTGGATTAGTGATTTTATAGGAAATAAAGGTTTACAAAACGATGTGCATATGATAAGATAGCCATCGTGTGTGACTTCCGCATGGATTCAGGAATCTCCGACCTTTAGCTAAGTGGAAGCCGTATAAAGAATAATGGAGGATATTTAAAATGATCACAAAAGAGAAAAAGACAAAGATTATCGAGGAGTATGCTAAGACTCCCGGAGACACAGGCTCACCTGAGGTACAGATCGCTGTTCTTACAGTTCGTATTCAGGAGCTCACCGAGCATCTGAAGGAGAATCCGAAGGACCATCATTCCAGAAGAGGACTCCTTAAAATGGTAGGTAAGAGGCGTAACCTTCTTGCATATCTTAAGAAGGTAGATATTGAAAGATATCGTAGCTTAATCGATCGCCTCGGCTTAAGAAAATAAGGATTTTAAGAGCGGAGTAAAAACTTTATTCCGCTCTTTTTCGTTCTTATGAACGTGTAGAAGTGTAAAGAAGAGAAGGAGAGAAAAGAAAATGTTTAAGACTTTTGAAATGGAGCTCGGCGGAAGACCTCTCAAGGTAGAGGTGGGCAAGGTAGCTGCTCAGGCCAACGGTGCAGTATTCATCCAGTACGGTGATACCACTGTTCTTTGTACAGCCACAGCATCTGATAAGCCCAGAGAAGGAATCGATTTCTTCCCCCTTTCAGTGGAATTCGAGGAGAAGATGTATTCCGTAGGAAAGATCCCCGGCGGCTTTAATAAGAGAGAGGGAAAGGCGTCCGAGAATTCAGTGCTGACAGCCAGAGTTATCGACCGTCCCATGCGTCCTCTGTTCCCCAAGGATTACAGAAATGACGTGACTCTCAACAATATGGTTATGTCCGTAGATCCCCAGTGCCGTCCCGAGATCACTGCTATGATCGGTACAGCAATGGCTACATCTATTTCAGATATTCCTTTCGACGGTCCCTGCGCTATGACTCAGATGGGTATGATAAACGGTGAACTCATCGTAAACCCCAGCCAGGAACAGTGGGCTAAGGGTGACCTGAAGCTTACAGTAGCTTCCACCAGCACCAAGGTCATCATGATCGAGGCCGGTGCCAATGAGATCCCTGAGGATAAGATGCTGGAAGCTATCTACAAGGCACATGATGTGAACCAGACCATCATTGCTCTTATCAATCGTATGGTTGAGGAAGTGGGAAAGCCCAAGCATGCATATGAGTCTCAGGCTATTCCGGAAGAACTCTTTGCAAAGATGAAAGAGATCGTTCCTCAGGAAGAAATGGAAAAAGCTGTATTCACAGATGTGAAGCAGGAAAGAGAAGAGAACATGAAGGCTGTGACAGAAAAACTCACAGCTGCTCTGGAAGGAAACGACGAATGGCTGGCTATCCTTGGCGAAGCTATCTATCAGTATGAGAAGAAGACTGTACGTAAGATGATCTTAAAGGATCACAAGCGTCCCGACGGTCGTCGTATCGACGAGATCCGTCCTCTGTCCGCAGAAGTGGATCTGATCCCCAGAGTACATGGTTCTGCTATGTTCACCAGAGGTCAGACACAGATCTGTGACGTGGTAACCCTGGCTCCCCTTTCTGAAGTACAGAAGGTGGACGGTCTGGATGCTTTCACCACAGAGAAGAGATACATGCATCACTATAACTTCCCGTCATATTCTGTAGGCGAGACAAAGCCCTCCAGAGGACCGGGACGTCGTGAGATCGGACACGGAGCTCTGGCAGAGAGAGCACTCCTTCCCGTACTTCCCAGCACAGAGGAATTCCCCTATGCTATCCGTGCGGTATCCGAAACATTCGAAAGTAACGGATCCACTTCCATGGCATCCACATGTGCATCTTGTATGTCACTTATGGCTGCAGGTGTACCCATCAAGAAGATGGTGGCCGGTATCAGCTGCGGTCTGGTAACAGGCGACACAGATGATGACTACATCGTGCTCACAGATATCCAGGGCCTTGAAGACTTCTTCGGAGATATGGACTTTAAGGTAACAGGTACCAAAGACGGTATCACAGCTATCCAGATGGATATCAAGATCCATGGTCTCACACGTCCTATAGTGGAAGAAGCCATCAGACGTACCAGAGAAGCTCGTTTCTTCATCATGGATACATGTATGAGCAAAGCTATCGCAGAGCCCAGAAAAGAGCTTTCCAAGTATGCTCCGAAGATCATCCAGATCAGCATAGATCCTCAGAAGATCGGTGAAGTGGTGGGACAGAGAGGAAAGACCATCAACGAGATCATCGACCGTACAGGCGTTAAGATCGACATCACAGACGACGGTGCAGTATCTATCTGCGGTACAGATGCAGCTGCTATGGCTGAAGCAGAGAAGATGATAAAGACCATCGTCACAGACTTCGAAAAGGATCAGATCCTCACCGGTAAGGTAGTATCCATTAAGGAATTCGGTGCATTCATCGAGTTCGCTCCCGGAAAAGAGGGCATGGTTCATATCAGCAAGATTGCAAACGAGCGTATCGATCATGTGGAAGACGTGCTCACTCTTGGAGATACAGTGACAGTTATCTGCCTCGGCAAGGACAAGATGGGTCGTATATCCTTCTCCATCAAGGATTGCCCGAAACAGGCATAAAAAAGAACTTTAAGCACCTGCTCTATATGGGCAGGTGTTTTTTTCTGCCTTGAAAAATGATTTTTAAAGAACTATAATTATTTTCGGTAGGTCGATGGGGGTCGACTTTATACCTGAAATATTGGGGTATTTTTTCTTAAGAGGGGGGATAAAACAAGTGAAGGAATTCACGTATACCATCACGGATCCGGTCGGGATCCACGGTCGTCCTGCGGCCAATCTGAAGATCGAGTCTAAGAAGTTTTCATCTACAGTAACCATCATATGTGGAGAAAAGGAATGTAATGCAGCAAAGACGCTCCAACTCACTTCCATGCAGATGAAGGGAGAAGTCACCGTTCGCATTGAAGGTGAGGATGAAGAAGAATGTGCTGCTGCCATGGAGAAGTTCTTTAAAGAGAACATTTGAGTTTAGAGGAGATCATATGGAACGCTTTTTGGGGAAAGGCGTAAGTCCTGGTATTGCCATCGGAAAGATCCATGTAGTAAAGAAAACTGAACACGAGATCAGGTGCATTAAATGCGAAGACACATTAAAAGAATGCGAAAAGTATGAAGCCGCCAGAGCCAAAGTACAGTCTGAACGGGAAGAACTCTACGAAAAGACTGTAAATGAAGCAGGAGAAGAGGCAGCGGATATTTTTCAATTTCATGTGGCCATTCTTGATGAAGACGAGGATCTGACAGAAGGAATCATGGAAATGATCCGGGAAGAAGGCTGCAATGCGGAGTATGCTGTGGAAACCGTATTTGAACAGCAGGCAGACGTGTTTCGGAATATGGACGATGCCTATTATAAGGCACGTTCGGCGGACATAGTGGATGTAAAAAATGCTGTGTTAGCTGTTCTGTTTGGCGACAATGATAATGACGGGATAAAAGTTCCGTGCATCCTGGCGGCAGAGGATTTCGCTCCTTCAGATACAGTAAAGCTGGATCGAAAGATGCTGCTTGGCATGGTAACCAGATTCGGAAGCAGTAATTCTCACACGGCTATACTGGCCAGAAGTATGAACATCCCTGCAATTATAGGATGTGATCCTTTTGACGAAAGCATAGACGGAAAGAATGCAGTCATTGACAGTAATGAAAATGTGCTGATCATAGACCCTACTGATGATGTATTAAAAAAGTACAGGGACCTTATCGCAAAGGAAACAGAAAAGGAAATAAAAAGAAGAGAACTGATTGGGAAGGAAAGCATAACAAAGGACGGCAGGAAAGTGCT
>JAILDZ010000145.1 GCA_024688505.1 Lachnospiraceae bacterium | reverse complement strand
CATGGAGCTTAAAGGATCGAACCTGAAGAAGGCCTACCACCCCATAGGACTGAAGCTGCCCTATGACCAGCTGCAGTTCTTTGAACTCCATATCCCCACGGCAGATCTGCTGCCGAAGGCAAAGGAACTGGGAGTCAGCCTCACAAGCTATATAGGGGCACACCTCATGCTCTCCATAAAGGACGATATGCCAAAGAGACGGAGCGAAAGCCCCATTACAGTGTCGCTGCCTGTGAACCTCAGGAACTATTATCCTTCATATACATCCAGGAATTTCTTTAATAACGTGAATGTATCACATACCTTCACAGAGGATATAGAATTCGCGGATCTGGCAAAGGAATTTGACGAGAAGCTGAAGTCTAATCTCACGGAGGAGAACATCAAGAAGCAGATGGATAACTTCGAGACCATGGAGTATGTGGCGCCGGTAAGGGCCGTGCCCCTGTTTATCAAGCAGTGGGTGGTCCGCTACGGCACGAAGATGTCCGATAAGAAAGTATCTGTGGTGCTTTCGAATCTGGGAGTGCAGAAGCCGAACGAGAAGATCAGCCCCATGATAAAGGATTACGGAGCATTCTGCAGCTCCGACAACCTGTTTGTGGCCATGATAAGCTTTAACGGAGACCTGACGGTGGGGATCACATCCCCATATGCAAACACCAGGGTGGTGAAGAATTTCGTACGGGGGCTTGCGGCAGAAGGCCTGAAAATACGTGCATATGCTACGGAGGTGATCCGCTGATGATGAACTGTCCATATTGTAAGATAGAGGTGGGAGGGGATCTGAAGAAATGTCCCTTCTGCCAGAGTAAACTGAACGGGGAACCGGAGAGAGCCTATTTCCCTACCCAGATCACGTTAAAGATCCAGTCCTTTTTCTATAAGCTACAGCTCTTTCTGGTCTGGACCGCCATCATATCCAGCCTGGGCCTGGATTTCCTCTTCCATGTGAAGCTCTATCCCGGCATGAATTATCACTGGAGCATGCTGGTGTTCATGTGGCTGGCAGTGCTGGAATTTGGAATCATACGGCTCTTTAAACGGGGCATGAGCTCATCCCGTATCATGACCATAATAGTCTTTATCACCATAGTGATGACCAGCATCACAGCCTACTACCTTGGATATCTCAGGTTTATGCTGGAAACGGTGGTGCCTGTGGTGCTGATGTGCACCATGATAGCGAATTTCGTTCTGGCAATGATCGATAAGAACGGAAACTCCATGGTATATCTGCTGTCAAATCTGGTGGTGGGAATACTGCCCTATGTGGTGCTCTATTTCCTGAAGAAAAGCTGTCCGCCGGTGTGGATAGTGAGCTTGCTTATCAGCGTGATAGTATTCGTGGGAGCCATTATATTCAAAGGCCGCGAGGTCATCTCGGAGATCCAGAGAAGACTGAATATGTAGGCGCTTCCGCGGAACAATAACAAAGATCAGATATAGCCGCCCTCTACGCCTATGATCTGCCCGGTCAGGTAGTCACCGGAGATCAAAAGAGCGTAGACTGCATCGGCCACATCATCCGGAGTCCCCAGCCTGTCGGCTGGGATTTCGTTTTTCAGAGCCTCCATATCTTCCGTGGAAAGTTCGGCATTCATGTCGGTGTCGATGACGCCGCAGGAAATGGCATTCACCCGGATGTGGCTGGGGGCCAGCTCCTTGGAAAGTGCTCTGGTGAAAGCATCCATGCCGCCTTTTGATGCAGAGTAGGCCACTTCACAGGAAGCACCCACCCGTCCCCACATGGAAGAAATATTAATGATATGCCCGCATTTTTTCCGGATCATGGCGGGGAGAAAGGCCCTGGCCGTGTAGTAGCAGGAAGACAGGTTCACGGAAATGATCCGGTTCCATTCCTCGGGGGAAGTGTCCGTAAGAAGGCCGATCTTAGCGATACCTGCATTGTTAATAAGCACATCCACGCCGCCGGTATTTGAAATGACATCGGATCCCATCATGGACACGAACTCGCTGTCCCCTATGTCACCCACATAGGTGAGCACATTCCGCCCGAACCGGGACCGGATGTCGTCACTTACGTTAAGGAGTGCTTTACCGTTCTTTTCGCAGCATAGCACCAGGTCGTAACCTTCTTTTGCCAGCTTATATGCTATCCCTTTTCCGATCCCCCGGGACGCTCCGGATATAAATGCGTAGGCCATGCTGATCCTCCATAATAATCAGTATTATCAGGGGAATTATAACATAGTTACATACTTTTATTGAAACAATGGAAAAAATAGTCTATTATAGTGGGGCACTTGAAAGAGGAAAGAATATAGATCAGAGGTTTTGATATGAATATTGTGGTACTGGCCGGGGGCTTA
>JAILDZ010000138.1 GCA_024688505.1 Lachnospiraceae bacterium | reverse complement strand
CATATCCTCCGTTGAATTATCCCGTTTATTATAATAGAATTCTCTCGAATAGGAGAACTGTTTTTATTATGTATATAGCAATGGCACCTATGGAAGGCATCACTACAGTCAACTTCCGTAATGTATATAAAAAACATTTCAGCGGTATAGACAGGTTCTATACCCCTTTTCTTTCAGCAAATCATACGCATAAATTTCACGGAAGCGAGAAAAAAGAATATACACCCTTCCAGCCGGACCTGGTGCCACAGGTACTCACCAATAATGCCGAAGATTTCATCTGGGCGCTTAATGTCTTAAAGGAAGCCGGATATGATGAAGTAAACCTGAACACAGGATGCCCGTCAGGTACTGTTACTGCCAAAAGAAAAGGGGCCGGCATGCTGATGGAACCGGATAAGCTTCGTATCTTCTTTGACCGTGTATTTGAAGAAAAAGAAAGGGTGGCTCTCCCCCATATCTCATTAAAGACACGTATAGGCTACAGTTCCCCGGAGGAAGTGCCTGTCATAGCTGACGTATTCAGATCCTTTCCCTTTAAAGAGATCATAATACATCCCAGGCTGAGGTCTGATTTTTATAACAACACACCATCCATCTCGGGATTTACCATGATGAAAGAATCTCTTTCCGATAAAACGCTTGTTATGTATAACGGCGATATTAAAAGTACAGCGGATGTTGATACACTTATGGAGAACTGTCCCCGCATCGAAAGGATCATGATAGGCCGCGGAATCCTTATGGATCCGGCCCTTCCTGCCAAGATAAAAGGAAAAGGGGGCTCAAAGAAGCCTGATAGCGATGTACGTTCCTTTTTGGATGATCTATACAGTGCATATGACAATATAGGATACGACGAGCGCACCATTCTCTTTAAAATGAAAGACTTATGGAACTTTTTGGGCAATGCCTTTCCGGAAAGGGAAAGAGAGATACGAAATATCAAAAAGGCAAAGAAAAAAGCCGACTATGATGCAGCCGTAAATTCCATTTTTTAAGTGATTTTTTATGAAAACAATGTATAATAAGTACTGTTACACAGGAGGTATATAATATGAATACTGGTATAAAGGGTCATATGGAAATAGAAGTCACACCCAATCTTTCCGCTAAAAATGTGGGAAGCGGCGCTGTGGACGTGTTCGCTACACCTGCCATGATAGCACTTATTGAAGAAACTGCCTGGAAAAGTGTGGCGCCTTCACTGGAATTCGGCGAAGCCACTGTAGGTATCAGCATAAATATAGAGCACACTGCTCCCACTCCACTTGGAATGATAGTCACATGTGATACCGAACTTATCAAAATAGACGGTAAAAAACTCACTTTTAATTGCACTGTATCAGATGAAAAAGGCGAGATCGGTCACGGTACACACGAGAGGTTTATCGTGGACACCGAGAAGTTCCAGAATAAAGCCGACAGTAAAAAAACAAAATAGATCGAGGTATATATGGATAAAAAAGAAATGGAATCTGTGGTGGAAGGTATCCTCTTTGCCATGGGAGATTCCGTAGAAACCGAAAAGATAGCAAATGCTCTTGAAGCACCTGTAGAAGATATAGAAGAAGTGCTTGAATCTCTTTCTAATAAATACGAGAAGGAAAACCGTGGGATCAGGCTCACCAAACTGGAGGGGGCCTATCAGATGAGCACATCTCCCGATATCTATGAATATCTTATTAAGCTTGCAAAACAGCCGAAGAAATATGCTCTCACAGACGTGCTTCTTGAGACTCTTTCTATCATTGCATATAAACAGCCCATCACAAAGGCTGAAATAGAAAAGATCCGCGGTGTATCAAGTGATCATGCAGTAAGTAAACTGGTGGAATACTCTCTGGTCCAGGAACTGGGCCGACTGGATGCTCCCGGAAAGCCCATGCTCTTTGGCACCACAGAAGAATTCCTTCGTTCCTTCGCCATCACTTCTATCTCCGATCTGCCGGTTCTGAATCCCGTACAGGTGGAAGAATTTAAGATACAGGCCGAAGCCGAAGTTAATGCTGCTCTGGCAGAGAACAAAGAAAATGACGGGCTTTTAGACTGAACCACAGGTTCAGTTGACATTTCATTTGTCCGATATATAATATGGTTTCAACGAACATTTTTAACTAAATATGGGCTAGTACTGGTTTCGACAGGGATTATGAAGCTGGTGAAGCGAGCCGCATGGGATGCGTTAAATGCCAAAATTAAAAATAAACGCTGATAATAGAGAATTAGCACTCGCTGCCTAATCGCAGCAGTCCACTTTGGTGCACCCGTACACTAAAGACCGGGCTTCAAACTTACGGGAAACGATGCAGCATAAGCTTTGCTGCTGCAGGCGTATCATGAAGCTACCGATGCCGTTAGGATGTCTGTTTCCGAACGGTGGGGGGAATCTTAAATAACTGACTACGCTCGTAGAAGAACAGGGGATTGGTTTTTGGACAGGGGTTCGACTCCCCTCTAGTCCACTTAAAAAGGAATGCCATATTTCGGGCATTCCTTTTTTTATATCAATGATCATACGGAAGAGCCTGTGGCATACATAACTTTTGCCGATATGCCTTTTAGCATGCCGAGTTTTCCGGAAAGAGCGCTTATCTTATCCTGTGGCGCTTCAATGGCCACGCTGATAATTGCGATCTCATCTTTTCCGTGCTTATGATGAGGGATTCCCATTCTGCCTATGATATATTCTCCGTAGCTCGAAAGAATTGAATTAAGTCCCGCTGCCTGAGACATATCTGTCACAATGATCCCAATCAGTGCTGTTCTGGTATCCATATCAGTTTTATCCTTTCACTGTTTTTAAATGCATCCGGGAAGAATCCGTGTGAAGTGAATATAAGCGTTCTGTCTCCCAGATGGCGCTTTATCCATTCAGCAGTAATACCTGCCGTATTCTCGTCTAATCCTGCAAATGGCTCATCCAGGATCACAATATCCGATGGATGAAGCAACGCTCTTGCTATAGCTGCTCTTCTTCTCTCGCCGCCGCTTATATCGGAAACCGGAAGCATCATGATACGATCCGGGATCAGGTCATTTAAATGCTCTTTGGGATCTGCCACGCAGCCTGCCACCTGAAGATTCCTTAGAACATTTGCACTTTCTATCAGGCGGTCATTCTGAAAGACCATAGCAATACGCCCCGTACTGACAGAACCGGAGTCGGGGGCCAAGCATCCGGATATCATCTTAAGAAGCGTGGTCTTGCCGGTTCCGGATGGATCATCCAGATAGTATGTACTGCCCTTTTTCAGTTTCAGAGAGGTATTAACTATCTCGCGACCGTCATATGTTTTTGTCACGCATTCGGAAAAAACAGTATATCCTTCAGGGATACTTCCTGTACCATCCGGCATTTTCTTTGAAAAACTGCTTTTAACAGATCCGCTTTTTAAGAATTCTTCCATGCCAAGACTCTGCTTCGGGTATTTTGCAATAACCTTTAGGATATATTTAAAGAAAACTTCCGTAAGGGAGCTTAGGGCAAGTATTGCAACGATCCAGGCGAAGACACCGGGAGTGTTTAAATAAATCTTATCCCGATAAAGCCTTTCACCGATACTGAATTCAGGCAGACCAATGATCTCTGCTGCGATCCCTGATTTAAAACACAGTCCCAGGGACACACCCATAGCCGAATGAAGCTGAGGGAGATATGACGGTCTGTAGATCCAGAGTATTTTATCCACTTTCTTCATCTCAAATACAGATGACATTTCAAGAAGGTCGCTGTCTGTATTAAAAAGACCTGTCAGCATACTAGAATAGATATTAGGGAATACAACCATCATACTGATACAAAGCACCAGATGATCGGGTCCCCACCAGATCAGCAGAATAACGACCACTGCAGCGATGGGTACTGATTTTAGAAATGAAACCATTGGGGACAGGAACTCACCTATCCATCTGTATCTGTATGAAATAAAAGAAAGGATATATGCCAGAAGAAACGCAAACAAAAAACCTGAGACTATCCTGGCAAGAGAGCTTAGGATAGAAACCCAGAACACCACGTCTCCCGCTTTGACCAAAAGTTCCGTCAAAGTATCGTAAGGCGATGCGAAATATATTCTGTTATCTACAAAAAAAGCGGTAATCTGCCACAGGCAAAGCCAAAGCAGCAGATTAACCGCCTTCATCATTTTTTTATTCATTTAATATCCGCGTAAAAATCATCTCCGGGAAGTGCTCCGCCCACTGTCTTTGGATCCTGCTCATACAGCACGTTAAGATAGCCGGACAAAGCATCCTTCATCTCTGAGCCTTTGATGCACACAATATTACATAAAGGTATTGCTTTTTCAGCTACAGGAGCCTTTTCTATAATGCCAGCTTCAACCACATATTCTGCTGCAGCAGCGGGATCATTGTTTACAAACTCCGTACTTGCCTCATGATCTTCCACAAATGCCTTTACCGCATCCGGATGCTCTTTAAGGAAATCATTACGGACAACTGTGACACCGGTTACCAGCGAAGATCCGTTTCCGACAGCATCCCATTCAGCAGTCATATCCATAACTATCTTAAGTGCTTCGTTCTGACTGATAGCTGCTATAACAAAAGGCTGAGGAAGCATCCCCACTGCAGACGGATCCTGAGCAAGTGCCGCAACTACTTCTGTCGCTTCAGATTTAAACTCGATGGAGACTTTATCCAGTACTCCATTTTCAGATAAAAGATACTTAAGTACATATTCAGGTGTGGTACCCGCACCTGTGGTGTATATGGTTCTTCCTTCCAGATCTGTCATGGAGCCGATGGAATCGTCACCGCTTACCATATAAAGAACGCCAAGAGTATTAATATCTATGACCGATATGCCCCCTTCTGTCTTATTGTAGAGGACAGAAGCCACATTTGCGGGAACCATGGCAATATCGAGATCCCCGGATACTATTGAAGGCAAAAGCACATCTGCCTGTGTCTCCATAGTGAAGGTATAATCAGAACCTTCTTCATCATGTATCATCTGGATGATACCGATGGATGTGGGGCCTTTAAGTGAACCAACACGAACATTCACATCGTCGGTTTTTGCGGTACTGCCGCACCCCGTGAATAAAACCAGTACCGCAGCAAGAGCGATACATCTTTTCAGTAACTTTTTCATATAACTCCTTTCCACTCAGCACGAAGCTTTGTTATCAGATAGTATTTGATCAACAAATAGTTTTATATCACAGAACAATTAAAAAATAAAGTTCATGACTTCTTTTTCTTTTTCACAATAATGATTGTGGCTACAACTATTATAAGGAGAGCTGCGACAGCAATGATCACATAAGCATAATTAAAGCTCTCTCCCACATCCGCCACTGCATATACTGCGGAGTTTCCTGATAATGCCACCTCTGCGTAACTTCCCATGGCCTTATGCTCTACCCTGCTCCATTTGTCATCAGTCTTTTCATATACTGCAGGATTTTTCATATCTCCCGTATACAGGCGGACTTTATAGCTTTGATCTGAGGCAGCCGGTTCATTCATCAGAGAAACCTTATATACAAAGCAGTTTCCTTTTAATTCTTCATCCGATACAGGTTTTTCATCAGCCACTTCTTCGGCATGAAGCACAGTATTTTCATAAAACATACCGGATATCAGGGCCACAGGCTTATCGTTCCTGGTGAGATTACTGGATATGGCTGTCACATTATCCGATTCATCTGCTATGAGGAAAGTATTACCCTTGGCGCTGGTGCTGTATAGGCCCTTCCAGATAAGATATACTCCGTCACCCATATTGAGTTCCGGATAGCTTATCATATTAAGGTCATCACCGTAATTGACCTCGGCTTTCTTTATAAGATTATAGTCTGTATCATAGAAATATACGTAAATATCCCGGAATGCATCACCCTTGGGACTGTTTATCAGCGCATCATATTCAAGAGGGGATGCTATCCCGTCATAATTCACATCATTTATACCGCCATAAATGTCATTCGTATAGTAATTATCGTAAATGCTGTTCATCATCTTGCTGTGAGCCACTGTGATATCATCGGATGAATCGTTTATAACGTCTCCTATAACCGCTCCCATCCAGCCGGACGACACATCCATTTCAGTAAGTGAATAACAGCTTCTAACCTTTTTACCTGCACCGCAGATGCCGCCTATATAGCTGCTGCCGCTGATATATGAGGAACTCGTGCAGTCTGATACAGTGCCCTTGGCATATCCTGCCACACCGCCCACATAGTTTCCTTCTTCGGATATGATCCTGTCCTTTGCGCTGCAGTTTCTGATAAGTCCCAGATCGGAATTTCCTGCGATGCCGCCACCATGCTCTTTTCGAAGCTCTATGATGCCGTTGCTCTCAGAGTCTTCAAGAACAGCCAGAGTAACATATTTGCTACCGTCTTCACTTTCCTCGTCCTGAGAGTCCTTACCTTCTATGGCCAGATTTCCGGCTATGCCGCCCACATTTCTGTCACCGTTTACATACCCTGTGTTCTGACAGGATACTATACGTGCAGCCTTTTCGTTTTCACTGTCTACTGCAGAATAATCCTCTATGATATCTCCGCCTTCTGAAATACGTCTTAAGTTTTCAGCCTGCTCATCTGCCAGACTGGTGATATCCGATATCTTATTATTAATGGCGTTGATATCATTAGTCAGAGTCACTCTGGTGGACTCTATGGTATTTGCAAGGTTATTAATGCTGCCTGTCACATTCCCCGTTACTTCCGACACATCTCCCCCAATGGAAGAGACTGCGCTGTTTACGGCACCGGATGAATTCTGAGCAGCATTATCTATGCCGGATGCAATAGAACCTGCGGTAGCATTCACGTCATAGTTCATTACAGCGTTCCCTGCAGCAGCCATCTGACCGTTCAGGTATTCTATCTGGTTCAGTACACTGTTATAGTCAAGCTCTGTGATGGCATTTTTCGCATCATCAGTCTGTGTGGCTATACTGCTCTGAAGCGAAGTGATGGAGGATGCAGCTGCATCCAGCCGCTGCTTAGAACTGTCTGCATAGTTATATATACCTGATGTAATGGCGCCTGACGTACTATTCAGACTATCATTAATATTCTGCCCCACTGTGGCTGCATCATCTGAAATATCTCTAAGTGTGCTTTCAGCTGAAACACCGGCAGCGGATGTATCATTAACGAGCTTTGTGGAAAGTCCCTGCAGTTCATTGATGTAGGCAGTCAGATCCTCGCCTTCTTCCAGTATAGTCGGTTCAAACTGTCCGGCGATACCTCCCACATCCTGCTTCCCATACACTTTACCGGTATTTTTGCATCCGTTTATCATGCCGTTAAAACGTCCTGCGATGCCTCCCACGTTCTTTCCTGCATGCTGATAACCTACCACTCCGCTGTTTTCGCAGTTATTTAGCATTCCTGTACTGTATCCGGCTATACCGCCTATATCCTTTCCTTTATCCACGGTTTTCGTGAAATTCTCAATAATGCTGTCTATGGAAAGGGATGTGACGGAATCATCTTCCAGAGAAAGCCATCTGTTATCTGCATTTATCTCTCCTTTATTTACAGAATCATCTATCTGACCTCTGTTTTCACCGGCTATTCCTCCCACAAATGTGAGGCTGTATACGGTAGCCTCATTAGTACAGTTCTCTATAATACCATTTCCGCCGTTCAGTCCCGTTATGCCTCCGGCGTGACCGGTTCCTGAGATCACACCCTTTGAAGTACAATTACTAATGGTGCCGGCATTCACTCCGGCCAGGGCACCGAGATAATTATTGTTGTCATCAGATGTTATATCCGATTCCATCGTGAGATTCTTTATGACAGCGCCTTCTTCCACAAAGCCAAAGAAACCTATGGCTCCGTCACCGTAGTCCATTTCAAACCCGGTTATGCTATGTCCCTTTCCGTCAAAGATTCCGGAAAAACTGTCGATACCGCTGAAATCTTCTTCACCCGACAGGTCGATATCAGATCCCAGTTCCACCAGGATGCCCTTACTGAAGCTGCTCATCCTGCATGCATTTGCCAGATCTCTAAGATCCTTGGCCGAATTAACAGTTACAGTCTGTTCGATGTTTTGTGATTCTTCTGCTTCTTTCTCTTCCTCAGCGTATGATATGAATGATGTGTTCATAAATAAAAGCGAAAATATCATGACCACAGCAGAAAGCCGTTTAAGAATACTTTTATTCATGACTCTCATCTCCTTCCTTGTTTTCTATAAGCTTAGGATCTTCTTCGTTTTCTCCTCCGATATTGTTTACACGAAGGTCCACGTCTCCTATAACAGTTCCCCGCACAAAGCCTACCACTTCACCGTTTATATGGCCGCGTACAAAACCGTCCAGTCGGGTCACACCCACGTTCTTTTCAAAGGTGGTGGGAAGCTGTACGTTCACATCGAATGATGTTTTCTCTATAAGCTTGTCTCCGAATAACAGGATCTGCGGCAAAGCAAACATTACCACTATGATTGATATAATGGTTCCCCGTCCAAGACACACACCGATACCCGCAATACAGGGTTCACTGGTCATCTGTCCTATAAGGATGCCTGCCATGGCAAGCATGGTTCCTGATGTTACGATAGTGGGGAAGGCATAATTCATAGTATCTATGATGGCATCTCTCTGGGACATGGTTTTCTTCACTTCCTGATACCGGCTGGATACCACTATGGCATAATCGATATTTGCACCCATCTGAATAGAGCTTACGATGAGATATCCCATGAAAAACAGGTTCGTATGAGTGATATAGGGGAACGAGAAATTCACCCAAATACAGCCCTCAATAATAAGTATCAGCAGAACCGGCATACCTGCGGATTTAAATGTAAAGAGAAGCACCACCAGCACGGCCAGCATGGAAACCACATTTACCACAGTGTTATCACGATCGAAGGTCTTCTTCAGGTCATACTGGCTGGTAGGTTCTCCCACCACTACTATATTTGCATCTTCTCCGTAGTAATCCTGTGCAATGGTATGAAGTTCATCCAGAAAGGCAAAAGTCTCTTCACCTTCCTCGGGCAAAGTCATGTAAAGAAGCATTCTGTCATAGTTTTCACCCTGAAGCTGATTACGGGCTATGTCTATCTTATTATATGCTTCTTCCACGGTTTCAGCCGTTTCGTCATCCAGTACTATAATCTCGTTTTCTATCTCCTTATGAAGAAACGTGAACATGTCTATAAAGGGTACACTGTATTTATCGATCCCGTTAACCAGTTTGCCGTAGTTTTCGTCGTCTATGGCATATGCTGAATACAGCAGTTCCGCCACTTCACTGTCAATTCCGATCATCTCCGAAAACTCTCTGGCATTCAGTTTTTCTGTGAGCATACGCCCGTTCATGGCCTCGGTATTGGCAAGACCGGTGGTATACTGTATTTCTTCCCTGCTTTCAAGATAAGAAAGTAGCTTTGCCTCCTTATCATAATCACCGGCAGGCACATTAATGGCCACCATAGTGGGTGAACTGAAGGTGTCGTCTATAAGCTCGTTTATGATATCCTGCTCACTCTTTTTAGCAGTTTCCAATGTGGAATAACCATACACATAGGGACATTTGGACGAATAATAATATCCCACGATAATAAGCCCCAGGAATATGATGGGTATAATGAACCTGGTCTTATAGGCAAATTTCCCCACGAAAGGAATCTTTGGCACGAAGCTCTTATGTCTGGTTTTCTCCATAAGTCCGGAGAATATCATGATAAGACCGGGCATGAGGAGGAATACGGAAAGCAGACTTAAGATAATGGCTTTAATAAGAACTATGGCCATATCCGGGCCTATGCCAAACTGCATAAAGCTCATTGCGATAAGACCGCCTATGGTGGTCAGACTGGATGCGGTGATCTCGGGTATGGCCTTACTAAGAGCCATGATATCAGCTTCTTTTGGCGGTGCGATCTTTAGCTCATTCTTATATTTGTTCAGGAAAATAACGGCATAATCCACCGATAGTGCCAGCTGCAATACGATGGTGACACTGTCTGATACAAAAGATATGGTTCCTAGCAGGAAGTTCGTTCCGGATGATAAAGCTGCGGATGTAAGAAATGTGATAACAAGAACAGGAATTTCTGCGTATGAATCGCTGGTAAAAAGAAGCACTACCAGCACTATTATTGCCACATATACAGTGATACTCTGCATTTCAGTAGCTATAGTCTCACTTGACTGATCCCCCAGTGTGGTGGATACATATATGTCATAATCCTTTAATCTCTCTGTAAGATCAGACAGACAGTTCAGACATTCATCATCTGTCTCTTCATAGATAAATGTAACGGAAAGCAAAGCAGAAAAGTCATTGTAGTGATCTGTGGTATTATCAAACTGTACCATGGCCACATAATCTATGGAGGAAATATAGTCCACAAGCTCTTCAGCCTTTTCGTATGTGACGTTTTGTACCATGATATCCGCCGAACCGTAGGTGACATATTCATCTTCCATGAGGTCAAGTCCGATATGGGTTTCCGATGTTTCGGGCAGATACGCAGACAGAGCATTTTCCACAGATACCCAATTTGATGCAATAAGACTAAATATGATACCCAGTCCGAATAACAGGAAAAACAGGTTTCTCTTTTCCACTATGAAGGTGGCCACCTTTACCATGAATCCCCCGTCCTTTTCTTCAGTAACAGGTTTATCAATTTTAGACATGTGTGTTTTCATCTCCTTCTTTTACTATTATTGTAGTGAGATATCCCATGTCACCGGACATCTCATCAATACCATAATATTTTTTCTCATCAGTCATTCCAAGATCAGTAACACCGTATACTTCTATTTCTCCTTTTCTTTCTTTGATAGCCTCCAGAAGCTTCGGCAGGCCGGATCTGTTTTTCATAAAGATCTTCGTGCCTTTTAATTTCATTGCTTCCGCCGGATCGGACTGTCCGGGAATGATATGCACCTCCTCCCTATCCAGAGCCAGATCTGTATTTATGGCGGCAGCTGCAGCAAACGGTGATGAGATTCCGCTTATTATACTGCACTTAATTCCTTTTTGTATAAGACGTTCTGCTAAATATGTATATGTAGAATACAAAGTCGGATCCCCGATGGTGGGAAAAACAATGGTTTTTCCTTCTTTATACAGACTGCATACCAGTTCAGCCACATTATTGTGATATGCGTCTCTTGAAGCGGCATCCATGGTCATGGGAAAGTCACATTCAATCACTTTATTATCGTCTATCTCATCCCCCAGGGCACCTTTTATGATCTGATATGCTCTGCATTTTTCCTTAGGAGCTGAGGGCAGCAGGATGATATCGGCTTCCCTTATCACTCTGCAGGCCTTTAATGTCATAAGTTCCGGATCCCCGGGACCCACCCCCACACCGATAAAGCTCATGATGCCTCCTTCTTTCTGCCGTATTTAATGAAATAATATGTTATCAATATGATGGCAGTCACGATCCAGCTGATGGGATAACATGTGAGCAGTGTCTGAAATGTACGGCTGAATGGAAAGACCGCATATACCCAGAAGATCCTGGTACCCACCACTCCGAATAAAGTGATCACAGCCGGTCCCACTGAATTTCCATATCCCCTCATGGTTCCTGAAAGGATCTCCATGGTAGCATTCACTACCTGGAAATAGGTGATATATTTCACTCTGGTAACCCCCAGCGATATGACATTTGGATCATCACTGAAGAATCCCAGTATGCTTGCAGAAAACCAGATGACTATAGCCGAAAACAAAGCTGTAGCGATCAGATCCATGATATAGGAATACCTTGTGATCTTCTTACACCTTTCTTTATTACCTGCACCATAGTTTTGTCCTATAAATGTAGTGCATGCCTGTCCAAAAGCATTCAGGATAAAGTATGTGAAGATCTCCACGTTAAACGCTGCAGATGAAGCCGCCATCACATCCGGTCCCAGACTGTTTATGGCAGACTGTATGATGATATTTGAAAATGAAAATACAGCACTCTGTATGCCAGCCGGCAGACCCAGCCTGATTATCACACGAAACACATGAGGATCTATGCGAAGTCTTTTTGGTTCTACTTTAATGATCCTGTCTGTACGAATAAGAATTATGAACATGGTGACCGAGCTTACCAGATTTGAGAGCACTGTGGCTATAGCCACTCCGTCCGCATTCCTGTGAAGCACGATCACAAAGTACATATTAAGAACTACATTAAGTATACCTGCTATGATAAGACAGATAAGGGGAGTTTTCGTATCTCCGTAGGCTCTGAAAATGGCGGCCTCAAAGTTATAAAGAAGAACCACAGGAAGCCCTGTAAAATATATTCGAAGATACGCACTGGCCATAGGAAGCACTTCCGGAGGCACAGAAAGGGCATTAAGAAGAGGCTTTGCTATGAGAAGTCCCACTACGCCAAAGATCACACCGGCCAGCAGTGCTATGATGATGGACGTATGTACAGCCTTTTTAACATCTTCTTCTCTCTTCTGCCCGATATACCTTGCGATGGTGATATTCGCACCAAGTGAAAGCCCCACCAGAAGGTTCACTATCAGTCCCACTATGGGGGTGTTACTGCCTACAGCAGCCATGGCATGCTTATCGGCAAAACGTCCCACCACCATCACATCCATGGCATTAAATACCTGTTGCAGAATGCCTGTTATGGCAAGGGGGATGGCAAATCTTATTATCTTATCGGCTATGGAGCCGTTTAACATATCTATATCTTTTTTCATAAATGCTATTTTACGGTTAAAAATAAGCCGATGCAAGAAGCATCGGCTTTAATTTCATATTATTTGTTCAAACTATGCTGCAGCCACTTTGGATTCTATGACAATATCTCCGAAAGTATCTTCCTGAGAAATGAATATGGTGCCGTCCTTCATAAGCTCAAGTATGGAAAGGAATGTCACTATTATCTGCACCTTAGAGCACTGTGCTTCCAGAAGCTGTCTGAATGAAAATCTTTTATGGAGTCTCGCATAGTCTGCGATATACTGAAGTTTTTCCTCCATGGACACTTCTTCGCGAACAATGGTACCAAACTTGGAACGGATGGGATCCACTCTGTTTTCCTGCCTTTTCATAACAGAATTGAAAATGGCGGAAAGCTTATTAAGCGTCACATCACTCATAAGTTCATTAAGGTCCACAGGCTGCTCATATTGAAGAACTTCATCAGGAAGAGAACACTCTTTATAGAAAACATGGCACGCATCCACCTGTTTGTCACGAAGTTCATAGGAAATGCACTTATACATCTTATACTGTAAAAGCTGTTCCACAAGTTCGGCACGGGGATCATCCGTCTCCTCTTCTTCCTGTTCCTCTATGGGCAAAAGCATTTTGGACTTTATGGAAAGAAGTGTGGCCGCCATCACCAGGAATTCGCTCATGATATTAAGGTCCTGCCTTTTAGCCTCTTCGATATATTCCATATACTGTGCAGTGATTTCCACAATGGGAATATCAAAGATATTCATCTTATTCTTATCTATCAGGTGAAGCAGAAGGTCCAGCGGTCCCTCAAAAGCATCAAGCTTAACTTTAAGATCCATATATAGTATGTGTCCTTTCAAGTATCATCCTCACATATTATATAGATATGCATCCGAAATTTCAATAGGTAAATACAAGATATAGTGTCATTCTTTTTAAAAGCATACTACAGATGGTTGGCCGTGCTTCGAACGATAATAAAATAGCGGCACCCCGTCACGGGATGCCGCCCACTATATCTAGTGTTCTATACTGTCTATACCTGTACAAATGCAGGAGTATCAGCCGGAGCATTAAGAAGTTTCTTCATCTCATCATCTACCTTAAGAAGTGTGATAGAGAAGCCTTCCATATCAAGGGATGTCATGTAGTTTCCTACGATAGTCTTAAACACTTTGATTCCCTTGCCATTCAGCACTTCATTCACATGCTTATTAGCCACAAAGAGCTCCATAAGAGGTGTGCCGCCCATGCCGTTAACCAGAACTGCCACTTCATCACCGCTGTTATAGATGCCTTCAGCCAGTATCTTATCCAGAAGCTTATCGGATATGTCATTAACTGTGCTGATCTTCTCACGGTTCACGCCGGGCTCACCATGGATACCGATACCGATTTCTATCTCATCCTCTGCCAGGTCGAAGCTGGGCTTTCCGGCTGCAGGTACTGTACATGCATCTACTGCCATACCCATCGAGCGCACATTGGCAATAACCTTTTCAGCTATTCTCTTCACTTCATTTAAATCGCCGCCTGCCTCTGCACATGCGCCTGCCAGTTTATGAACAAAGATGGTGCCTGCTATTCCTCTGCGTCCTGTGGTCCATGTACTGTTCTCCACAGCCACATCATCGGCTACTACCACCTGCTGTACTTCTATGCCGTCATCAGCAGCCATATCAGCAGCCATCTCAAAGTTCATCACATCACCGGTGTAATTCTTTATTACAAGAAGTACGCCCTTACCGCCGTTAGCAGCCTTAATGGCTTCATATACCTGATCCGGTGTGGGAGATGTGAATACTGCACCGGCTACTGCGCCATCCAGCATACCTTTTCCTACAAATCCGCCGTGAGCAGGCTCATGTCCCGATCCGCCGCCGGAAACCAGAGCCACTTTACCGTCAGAACCCCCTGCTCTGACCAGCACTTCCAGCCCCGGAAGTCTCTTGACATACTGAGGATAGGCTGCCACCATACCTTCCAGCATCTCGTCAACAACATTGTCAACCTGATTGATTAGTTTCTTCATTTCCTCTTTCCCCTTTCTTATAGAAATCTTTATATATAACCGGCCCCCCGGTTTGTTCCCCTGTCTTTAGAGCTTATTTACTGTCCTGGCATCCTCAGCTTCCGCTGCCACATCATCAATTGAACCGCCGGTAGCTGCTTCCACAGCAGCAGCTATGGCGCCTTCCACTATAGGCGCATCGGCAAGCTTAACCGGAATGTCTTCTTCCAGAAGGTCTATGGCAGTCTCGGCACTCATGATCCCGCTTCCGAGATCTGCCAGTATCACTACGCCATCGCCGTTATTTGCCTTTATAATGGCATCTTTTATTAGCATGGCATCTGTTCCTATCTCTTTATCAGCGAGCCCTCCGGCTGCGATGATGCTGTCATACCCTGGTGTCATCTGCAGTGCCAGGTCCTTCACTCCCTCAGCTATCTTCCAGCTGTGAGACACTATAACCAGTCCTACCATATGATCATCCTTTCAAAAATGCAGTAACGGTTTCCAGTGTAAGTGTGATAGATGTAGCCCCCGGATCCTGATGACCGATGCTTCTGTCTCCCAGATAGCTGGCTCTGCCCTTTGTGGCTCTGATGGTCTTTGTAAATTCAATACCTTCCCTTGCAGATTCGCAGGCTGCTTCCAGTGCACTCACCATGTCTTCCCCCGCATCTATCTTTGCAGAATATGTATCGTATGCGGGAATGATAGCATCCAGCATGGTTTTCTCGCCTTTTTCAGCCTTTCCTCTTTTCTGTATCCCGGCTATGGCGGCTTCGAGAACGGCTTTCATATCTTCCTT
>JAILDZ010000125.1 GCA_024688505.1 Lachnospiraceae bacterium | reverse complement strand
ATAAAGTCCATGAATCATCTGTCGGATGAGCTTACTATCCACGAAGGAGCATACCTCACCATTCCCTATTATGATGTTGCTGTAAAATAGGGCATTATGGCTTGTCGATTCATGTATCAACCATATTATAAATATGATTTTTACCATATATTTTGGAAAATCATCTAACATCTGCTAAAATATGAAATATGTTTCGACTAATCTATGTTGTATTAATGAATCTGTTCCGGGCACCGTATCTGCTTCCTTTAATGCGTAAAATGGCAAAAGGAAGAGACAAGTATACGGAAGAAGAAAGATACCATCTGTGTCAGAAGTCTATCAGATGGATGATGAAGTCCGGCCAGATAGAAACAGAAGTATATGGAGAGGAATTCCTGCCTAAAGAAGGCGGTTATGTAATGTATCCCAATCATCAGGGCAAGTATGATGCTCTTGGGATCATTTATGCCCATAAAGAGCCTTGTACTTTTGTAATGGATAAAGCAAAGTCACATACTTTTTTAGTACGTGAGATCGTTAATCTGATCGGTGCCAGAAGGCTTGATATTCATAATGTGCGTCAGGGCTTTAAGATCATGAGCGATATCACGGAAGATGTGAAAAAAGGAAAGAAATATATTCTGTTTTCCGAGGGCGGATACTTTAATAATCATAACAGGGTAGCACAGTTTAAACCCGGAAGTTTTAAATGTGTTATTAAAGCAAAGGCACCCATAGTTCCGGTTGCTCTTATAGATTCATATAAACCGTTTAACAGTTCCGTGATGGGCAAGATCATAACCAAGGTCATATTTATGCCGCCAATGTATTATGATGAATATAAAGATATGAAAACCGTGGAGCTCGCAGAAATAGTTCGTAACAGGATCATCGACGAAATGAGAAAATACGGGGTCACTGATAATGATTGAATCTAATGTATTTTTAAAGGATTTATACGCCAATATTGCAATTTAGAGTGAGATAGTGTAATATCTATCTAGCGGTTAAATATCTGTTTAACCGCATGAGAGTGGTATATAATACCAATAAGAGGAGGTGTCCCAAATGGGCAAAGATTCTGCATATTACAAGGATAAGGCCAGAAATCAGAAATTACGACTCAGGGAACTTTTAAACCAGCTTCCCGAATTCGCCGTTGATTATGTTTACAGTAAGGAAGTCACAGCTCAAACCAGCACTTTGATTTCTTATTGTTATGATCTGCTTACTTTTTTCAAATTCCTGCTTTCAAACAATCCCTCTATTAAGAAATCAGTTCCTTCAACGAAGGATTTTACCCTTTCAATCATCGAAAACTTAAAACCTCAGGACATTATGGAATACCAAAGATATCTGGAACTGAATGTTGGCGACGGCGATCCTCATGAAAACGGGAAAAAAGCCATTGCCAGGAAAATGTCTCCCCTTCGTGGTATGTATCAATATCACATGCTTCATAAGAATATTAAAGAAAATCCTATGCTGCTTGTGCCTCTTCCAAGGCTTAAAAAAGATAAAAACATCATACGAATGAATAATGCCGAGGTTCGTGACATATTGTATACAATCGAGAATGGTTCGGAATACATGTCGGAACGTCAGAAAAAGATCTGTGAAAAAACCAAATACAGGGATCTTGCAATTCTGACCTTGATGCTAAATACCGGTATTCGTGTATCAGAATGCACAGGCCTTGATCTTTCAGATGTGGATCTTCGGGCAAATACGCTTGTCATCGTACGAAAAGGCGGCGGACAGGATGTTTTATACTTTAATGATGCTGTAAATGAAGCTATTTCAAATTATATAGAAACCGAAAGGAAATCTGTGGTCCCTGTAGAGGGACATGAAAAGGCTCTCTTCTATTCCATGCAGGGAAAACGGATCAGCGTGGATTCTATAGAAAAACTGGTAAAAAAGTATTCAAGGATCGCTGTTCCGAACAAAAAGATCACTCCTCATAAGTTACGGAGCACATACGGCACGGCTCTTTACAGGGAAACCGGTGATATTCGACTGGTGGCAGACGTTTTAGGACATGAGAACATAAACACCACCATAGATTATTACGCAGCCATTGAAGATGAACATAAACGTACTGCCGCAAAGGCTGTGGATTTTAACCGGAAAGATCCGGACTAGGGCTAAGATGGACTATAAGCCTCTCATTACTTCAAGAAGATGGGTAAAATATGCAGGTAAAGGTGCTTCCACCTCGATATATTCTTTTGACCTCGGGTGAATAAAGCCTATGATCCTGGCGTGCAGCACCTGTCCTTCGGTTTTAAACTTCTTACTTTCGCCACCATACAACGGATCTCCCAGTATTGGATGGCCGATACTGGCCATATGGACCCTGATCTGGTGTGTACGACCCGTTTCCAGCTTAAACCTGGCATAAGCATATCCCTTATAACGCTCGATTATCTCATAATGAGTGCAGGCATCTTTACCGTTTTTATGGTTTATGGCCATTTTCTTTCGGTCTTTTTCGTTCCTGCCTATTGGACCGTTTATCACACCGGTATCATCTTTTGGATTTCCGACTATTATTCCTTCATATATACGGTTTACCGAGTGCTCTTTGATCTGTTCGGCGATGGCCACATGCGTTTCATCGTTTTTACAGATTATTAGAGAACCTGTGGTGTCTTTATCGATTCGATGAACTATACCGGGCCTTAATTCACCGTTAATTCCGGACAGATCATTTTTGCAATGATACATCACGGCATTTACCAAAGTGCCTTTTTCGTGACCCGGTGCAGGATGAACCACCATATCTTTTGGTTTATTTACGATCAAAAGATCACTGTCCTCATAGAGGATATCTAAGAGGATATCTTCCGGCTCAATATCAACTTCTTTTAAAGGGATTTCTTTTATGAATACTTCATCTCCTGCCTTCACTTTATAAGAAGGCTTAACAGTTTTACCGTTTACCAGGCAGTCACCGTTTTTTATAAGGAGCTGATAAAAAGACCTGGTATGGCTGTCATCAAAGCCTGC